>CAZSLZ010000083.1:0-14638 GCA_964607865.1 uncultured bacterium | reverse complement strand
TCATCACACCTTAACTTTAGGCAAATTTTTGTCGAATGATTGGGTCCACCAAAGATAGCCTGGAAAAATCTTTTGCCGGACAATTTGACTCATTTTTAAATATCACCGGAAAAGATAATTTAATTAATGCAATAGAGAGGTGCCAAAATTCCCGTGATTCCATCAGAATCAAGCACTATACAGATTTCTGCCACACACATATCAAGATTAATGTTCTTGTTCAGGAAATGATTGAAGCTGATTGCTCCGGAATTTATTTACCTGTGATCCGATCACCTGCAATGCTGATGTTTTTTTTGTGGAAACTGTGAGGGGAACTGCCCAAGACCTGCCCGGAGGAAAACAGAAAGCGGAAAGGCACTGTTTTGATGCCAGAAACGGTATCATTGATGACTCAGAAGAATTGGGTATATAAAGCAGGGAACTTTTACACCAGCTGGCAGAAAAAGCCAGAAAGATAAGGAAAGCATTCAGAACAGAATTAAACTACAGGGAATTGGATCTGGAATGGTCAGTAAGGGATGGTAAGATTTTCTGGCTTCAGGCGCGGCCGGTTACGAGCATGGGAAAGAAGGAGCAGAGAACTGAAGTTTGTTTTATTGACCCTGATCAGTTGCCTGAAACAGAAGAAGGCGAGGAATCCTGGACCAGCATGAACGCCAGGGAAGCATGTCCCACTGCCTCTGCAGTGGTGGTTGAAGTTGGAAGTATACTGTCACATGGGGCGGTAGTTGCGCGGGAAATCGGAATTCCTGCGGTTATGGGGGTTCAGGGAATAATTCCCGTATTAAACGATGGCGATACCCTGATGGTGGATGGTTCAAATGGGGTGGTTGAAATTTTTGGCCCTGAAGATTCAGGTTAAAAACAACTTAGCTGGGGTTGGCGTTTTTTACCGATTTGAAAATCTGCCGTGACCATAAAAGCATTCCTAAAACAATTATGAACACCGATAAACCCAAAAAATTGCTATCAGAGGTACGATGTGTAGTACGAAGATCTTTTAACCGGGAAATTTCAGGGTTGTTTTCCTTATATTGAACCACAACGGGTATTTCAGGCCTGTATGGGTTTTCCTGGTTTGGTTTCAGGGTTTTATATGAAATATTTGAGAAATCCCTTGCATCCACATTAAAATTGTATTTTACAACTGCAGTTCTTCGCCCATCAGGCGACTCTTCGGGTTCAAGAACTCTGGTTGTGGCAACCACTCCTTCGGTTTGAACCACCCCCCGGTAAAACTGAAACATTTCTTTTACAGGCGTAAACCATACAAAAGGCAGAAGTAAAATGCCCAGAATAATGAAAATAATACCTATGTCTATTTTATTATCTTTTTTCATAGTAATAATTTCATTTACCGGAAAATTTTTCCTGTAATGGAGGATAAAAAGAATAACAGATATTGTTTGTTTTTGTGAAGGAAATGAATGTTAGTTACTGAAATTTTTTTGTATAAATAAAAGGCCCAAACGAAAGGAGTATTTACATGGTAACCATGGAAACTATAGATACCCGGACGATTTTAAAAAGGCTGGGTATTGAGAAGAAGAATTACGGCGCATTCAACGGAGAATGGTTCGGATCCGGTGAGATATTGAAGTCGATTTCTCCTATTGACGGCGAAGTTATCGCCGAAGTGGTCCAGGCCACCGAGGAAGATTATGAAAAGGTTTACGAAAAGGCAAAAGGCGCTTTTCTATACTGGAGGATGATGCCAGCCCCCAAAAGGGGTGAAATCATTCGCCAGATTGGCGAGGAACTTCGTAAACACAAAGACGACCTGGGAACCCTGGTTACCCTGGAAATGGGTAAAAGCATAAGCGAAGGCAAGGGCGAAGTGCAGGAAGCCATCGATATCGCTGATTTCGCCGTGGGGCTGTCCCGGCAACTTTACGGGAAAACCATGCACAGCGAACGGCCCTATCACAGAATGTATGAACAGTGGCATCCCCTGGGGGTAATTGGGATCATCACAGCTTTTAACTTTCCAGCAGCAGTCTGGGCTTGGAATTCCATGGTCGCAGGCGCCTGTGGAGATGCCATGATATGGAAACCCGCCAGCTCAGTTCCTCTTACAGCAATTGCCATGATTAAAATAGTGGAAAAGGTTCTGGCCAGAAACGAAGTGCCAGCTGCGGTCATGTCATTGGCGGCAGGCTCTGGGTCAGTTATCGGCAACAAAATGATCAACGACAAAAGATTGCCCCTCATCAGCTTCACCGGTAGCGTACCCATGGGCAGAAAAGTAGCGGAAGCTGTGGGTAAAAGGCTGGGTAGAAGCCTGCTTGAGCTGGGTGGCAACAATGCAATCATTGTAACAAAGAATGCCAACCTGGATCTGGCTGTTCGCGCCATACTCTTTGGAGCTGTGGGAACCGCCGGCCAGAGATGCACAACAACCCGTCGTATTCTGGCTCATTCCGAGGTTTATGACAAACTTCTGAATTCCCTGATTAAAGCCTACAAGAATATTACCATTGGAAACCCCCTGAACCCCGGAATGCATATGGGGCCCATGATAAGCAAAAAAGCTGTGGAAGAAATGATGGAAGCCAAGAAGAAACTCACCGGGCAGGATGGCAGGATATTATTCGGCGGCGAAGTTCTTGAAGGCGACAAATATAAGGCGGGCACTTATGTGACTCCCTGCATAGCGGAGGTCCAGAACGATTACCAGATTGTCCAGCATGAAACTTTCGCGCCCATACTTTACTTTATTAAGTATGACAAACTTGACGATGCCTTGGCCATGCATAATGATGTCCCCCAGGGACTGTCTTCAGCCATGTTCACCACCAGCCTTATGGATGCCGAAACTTTCCTTTCCCATATGGGAAGCGATTGCGGTATTGCAAACATTAATATTGGCACATCTGGCGCCGAGATTGGCGGAGCATTTGGCGGCGAAAAAGATACCGGCGGCGGCCGCGAATCGGGCAGCGATTCCTGGAAAGCATATATGAGAAGACAGACCAATACCATCAATTGGTCCACTGAATTACCCCTGGCCCAGGGCATTGAATTCGATATTTGATTGAATTAGATATTTAACTCATAATTTTTATAAATGATGACCGCTGGTTTCCCAGCGGTCTTTTTTGAAGCAGTTTTTAACCAAACCTCTACCTGACAACTACAGAAACCGCCACGCATCCTGCGGATGCCCGCGATGGCGGTGTTCATTAAGGTTTTAAAGTATTTGTCACTTTTCGCCGAGAATTCTCCTGGCTATTTCCAGTTCATTTGGAGCGTCCACATTGAAACCCACCTCGGGATAACGGGTTCGGACACCCCGCCCGGTGCAGCCTCCCATTAATTTTAATATTCTTGCTTCAACATCAGACAGGTGCAAAACGCCTATCACATATTTAAAAATTATTTTAAAACCCAGGGTGTTTGCCAGCCCAATGGGGTTTTTCCGGTTACGGGTAAAACTGTTAAAAAGCTCGGCGCAGGCTTCCACCAGCTGGGGCCTCATCAATGAGAGCCCGGCACCACAGAATTTACCTTCTTTAATATTCACATAGGTATGGTTAACGTCAGGATATTTAGCCTCGGAATCTTCCTTGCTGAGATATCCGAAAGTTATATCCACGGGAGGGTTAATACAGTCTTTCAGGAAAACACTGATAGATTCAGAGGTTATAAGAGGCAGATCCGCAGGCAGGACCAGAATTCTTTCGGTGGGATTCTCCAAACTTCCCACTCCCGAACGCAACGAATCAATAATTGAATTTCCTGCCGGCGCCAATATATCAACTTTTTCTTTTATTTCCGGTGTTACTTCATCGGGATTCGCCACCAGAACCAGCCTTTCAAGTTCATCCACCTGTTTTATTGCATCAATCTCCCAGGCAACCATGGGTCTGCCCGCTACATCAATAAATGATTTACTGGTTTTCCCGTCGGAATACTTTCCAAGTTTTTCATCCGGCCTGCCCCCGGCAAGCAATACAAAGTCAAATCCCAAAACAAATCTCCTTTAAACCGTTCTTACTGTGAAAACTCTGCCCAATTGCCTTAATTTTTCTGCAGCTGTGTCCACCTCATCTTCATTATCAAAAATTCCAAAAACTGTGGGGCCGCTCCCCGACATCAAACTTCCCAGTGCCCCATTTTCTCTTAACATCACTTTTATCTTTTCAACCACAGGATAATATTTAAAAATGAGAGGTTCAAAATCATTATGCATTTGTTCTACCATGCCTGCAAAATCATTTCTGAACAACGCTTTCATAAATTCGTCAATTCCATCACCACCCACCGGGCTGCCTTCCTCATCCCATTTTTGATAAGCCCAGGCAGATGAAATCTCCTCATCAGGACAGACCAGTAACATGTTAATACGGGGTTTCGCACCCTGCCTTACCGACGAAACAATCTCTCCCCTGCCCCGGCCAATAGCTATGCCGCCATTAACAAAAAAAGGAACATCTGACCCCAGGCTGGTTGCAAAGCGGAACATGTCTTCTTTTGACAGTTTTAAACCCCACAGGCGGGAAAGCCCTTTTATAGCTGTGGCAGCATCACTGGACCCCCCACCAAGGCCGGCACCAATGGGAATTTTCTTTTTCAGATGGATATGCGCTCCCCGGTTAATTTTTAAAACCCGCTTTAATAATTCCGCACTTTTATAAACCAGATTCTCCTTTTCCTCTTCTAAAATCTGAGAATCAGTGGTTACCACCAATTCGCCTGGTAATTCCTTGAAATACAACTCATCATAAAGAGAAACCGTTTGAAAAATCGTCAAAACATCATGATAGCCATCCTTGCGTTTACTTCCCACTTCCAGAATATAATTTATCTTGGCGGGAGCTATCATCTTCAATTCATAATCTTTCATTATTTTCTCCTAGCTTGTTGGCCTTTCATTATCTGAAGGCTTTTTAATCAAAATGACCTCACGGGTGGTTTCAAATGCTTTGTCGTAAAGTTCTTTCAACTCTGCAAACTTTTCAGGGGGAACTTCGAGTTGATCAACCTGAAAAAGGTAATCGTAAATTATGGTGTTCTCCTGCCGCGCCACTTCTACCTTCAAGGTTCCCACATCATTGGCAATATCCAGGTTGGAAGGCATGGAAGTTATTTCGAAACCTGGGGGGATTTCCAGTTCAATCCGTTTTTCTTCCCTGGTTGTATTGCTCAGAGATACGGGGTAGTTTCTCTCAGCTTCCCGATCAACCTGAAACTGGGTTTTCTGGGCAGGAATTATGGGCAATTTTACAATCCAGTAATCACCGGAAACATTGGGATATTTTTCCACCATGAAAGAAACTTCAAATTCCAGCCTGTCGATTTTAGGATCTTCATTCTGGCTTACCCCCAGCAATTTGGCATCTTCGCTTATCACCGAGATCAACTTTGCAAAAACCGCCCTTTTTGAAAGCGGATTTTTCATTGCATCCAGAAAAGCTTCCCAGAACACCTGTTTGGTGCCTTTTTCAATCAGGTCCATATTTACGCCCAGGCTGCCGTCTTTCGCCAGCTGAGCCTGAACTGTAATTCTTTCCAGGTTTTCCTCTGCAGAAGAAACCGGGGTTACCGCCAACTCTGCGCCACCGGGGCGTAGAACCAGGCTGTCCCGTCCCTGCTGCCCCAGGTGGAGCCCCAGGGATTTATTCAGGGGCGATGCTCCGTCAACGTAATGCCATTCTCCATTTACATTAATGTAAGAAACCAGCTGGTTGAATTGATAGGGCGTAGCCAACTGAGGATGAACTTCTCCAAACTTGTTGTTGGCGAGTAAAACCGGATATGCCTCTATTCCTGCGGATTTCAACATGGAAATTAAAAGAAGGTTAATCTGAGTTTCGCTCAGAACCTGAGCGCCAATCATTTCCCTGGCAGGAATTATCATCAGGTCATCTGCAGAAAAACCCAGTTCCAGGCTTTCCTTCTGATTGATGAAATCAAGAATTGCCTGAATTTTTTCTGTATCGGTTTCACGATTTTTTGTGATTTCCCGTACAACTTCATTTATATTTTCATCTGGTTTAATATACTGATCCAGAAAGGCATAGTAACTTTCTGAAAGCTCATTCCACCCCGGACAGGTGGAAACCATAATATATCCGGTATAGTTCATTCTTGACGGCGAAGAAGGTTCCATTACTATGGGTTTTCTATCGGCAAGGTTCCATTCAAACTGTTTTCCGCCATCTAATTCAGTAATTCCGGGCTGGCTGTTTTTCTCTTCCATGTTTGCACCATACCATTTGAGCTTGTCAGCATCCTTGAACATTTTAACCACAAACCGGGTCTTTTCCATGGGAACCTCGTCATTTGTATAGGAAATACTCCAGTAAAAATTGTCAACAACAGGTTTTTTGTTGGTATACTTCAGCCTGAATTCAATAGAGTCCCCCACCTGCGCATCTTCAAAATCGATAGTTAACAAAACCAGGTCTTTCAAGGCGGGAGATTTCTCAGCCAGGCGGGCTTCTTTCACAATATTCCCGGGTTTCAAATCAACTTTCGTTCCATCGGGTTTTATTATCCGGGCAATTTCCACTTCTACATCCTGGTCCGGTTTCAGGCAGGTCCGTATCACTTTTGCATAACGGTTTCTTCCCACCTGGTTAAGAATACTTATTAATTCATGTTCAACCAGGCTGGTAGATCCGTCATTATTCACGGTATATTCAATATAATCGTCAAGAATAACTGCCGATTCGCTTTTATTCAGGACCGGAACGTTCTGGTTCTGGGCAGAGGCTACCCCCCAACTCATAATGAACACAACCAGAAACAATAAAATTTGTTGTTTATTTCTTTTCATAAGTCACCTCGGCATCAATTTATATTTAATATATTGTTGATTCTAACTTAAAGATACACCTTCAAGTTCCTTCGAAATTTTATTAATTATACAAAATGACAGGCAGTGTACCATAAAGAATTTTTAATCTCATACACAGGCTTCTGCTCCATGCAGATTTCCTGCTTAATGGGGCAGCGGGGGGCAAAGACACAACCCTGGGGCAAATGAATAGGGTCTGGTATCTCACCGGCGATAACCTTACTTGGTTCATTTTTTGCCACATCGGGTGCTGATGCCAGTAACCCTCGGGTATATGGATGCAAGGGATTTGAAAAAACTTTTTCCGTTGGGCCCGATTCGACGATTCTTCCCATATACATTACACCAACAGTGTTGGAAACATAACTTACCACTGCCAGGTCATGGCTTACAAACAGAGAGGAAAAGCCTTTCATCTGCTTCAGTTCTTTAAGCAGGTTCAGTACCTGCGCCTGCACCGAAACGTCAAGGGCAGAAACAGGCTCATCGGCAATTAAAAAATCAGGAGAAAGTATGAGAGCCCGGGCGATCATCACTCTCTGCCTCTGCCCTCCGCTCAACTGATGAGGGTACCGCCTTAAAAAGGAATCATTCAACCCCACCTCGTCCATAGCCAGAACAACTTTTTCTTTCAGTTCATCCCTGGAACTCGCCTTCTGGACTATCAAAGGCTCGGCGACAATATCCATTATGGTTTGCCGGGGATTGAGGGATGATAAGGGATCCTGAAAGATCATCTGGATTTTTCTTCTTAATTCTCTGGTTCTTTCAGCAGAACTATGAGTTATATCTTCATCTTCAAAAATTATCTCACCGCTGTCAGCTTCCAACAGACGGGCAATGATTCTGGCAGTGGTGGTTTTTCCGCAGCCAGATTCTCCCACCAGAGCAAAAGTTTCCCCTTTCTGCACAGAAAAACTCACATCATGCACAGCTTTTATCACACCAAAAGCCTGTGAGAAAAAATATCCCTTTTTTACCTGAAAAGTCTTACTTAAATTTTTGATTTCAAGAATTGTCGTATTCATAATTCAGAACGGGGTTTTCTTAAAGCAAAAACAGATAAATCCTTTATTGGCCGGTTATAAAAAAGTAACGCAGAAAAGCAGGAAAGAAGTTTTAAATCTTCAAATTACCATTTAAAGAAAAAAATTGGGGACAGTTTGGATGGTGTAAATTATGGAAAATTCAAAATTCAATCTTTCACAGATAGCCCGACGTATTGCCCATGACAGCCTCAGGGTGAGAAGCCGGGAGTTGATCTGGATTGTTTGTGGCAAGCATAACATTGCTTTCGCCGAGGATATAGCTGCTGAGATCGCGCTTTCCGGTGGATACCCTATCATTGAGGTACAATCCACCCATGTAAATAAAGAGGTCTGGTTAAAAGCCCCTCCCAGTTACCTTGCGCGTCCCCGCAAAAATATTGCCCGTATGAAACAGATGGTGGATGGAATTGTATGGATAAACCCGGTAAAAGATCCGTGCATAATGTCTGATGTTCCTTTTGAAAGGCTGAATCTGGTAAGCCGGGCTATTGAATCGGAATTCCGGGTATTTGAAGAGATGCAGTTGAAGCGGGTTCTGATAGAATACCCGACTCCCGAGCAGGCGTGTTTTTATGGAATGGAGTTTGAAGAGTTGTTTGAGATGGTGTGGGGAGGAATAGAAATAGAGCCCGGTTATTTCAAACGGATTGGAGCCCCCTTGAAGGATATATTGAGAGAAAAAACCCAGGCGCATATAACCACAAAAAAAGGGTCTGATTTAAAATTTTCCTTCGATCACAGAAAAATGATTCTGGACACAGGTACCGTGGATGAAGAATTTTACCTGGTAGGAGATCCATATATTAACCTGCCCGCCGGCGAGATTTTCGTTCCTCCATTGGAAGATTCGGCGCAGGGAATTCTGGTATGTGACGAGATATTTCTGGAAGGCCGTAAAATATTCGATTTACGATTGACCTTCGAAGATGGCAAAATAGTCGATTTTTCAGCCGCCGAAGGTGAACAGGCTTTCAGGGAATATTTTGAAAACCTGACAACACCGGGTAAAATCATAGCCGAGTTTGGGATCGGATTGAACCCTTATATAACAAAAGTTATCGGAATGACCTCCACCGACGAGAAAGCTTTCGGTTCGGTACATGTAGCAATTGGCAGTAATACATATTTTGGTGGAAGAAACCATGCCGACAATCACGATGACTTTGTTGTACAAAAGCCTACCCTGAAGATCGGAGATACCTTGGTATTAAAAGAAGGAAAGTTCACCTCGCCATTTAATTTAGAAGCATATTCTTGAATAAATGACAAGTAAGTTATAAATACAAAATCTGGAAGGAAGAAGAAATTTATGGGTTACAAGCTGTTTTTCGTACCTCACACCCACTGGGAAAGAGAATGGTACAAATCTTTGGAGGTTTTCAGAATCGGCATGGTAAGAATGCTGGATAATCTGGTGGATCTTAATAAAAAAGATGGGAATTTTCCTTTTTTTACCCTTGATGGCCAATACAGGCTTGTGGAAGATTATCTGAAAATCCGCCCTGATAAAAAGAAAACCTTGAAAAAGCTGATAAAAGAGGGCAAACTTGTAATCGGCCCCTGGGTTGTCCAGCCCGATCTTTTTCAAAGCGAAGGGGAAGTTATTGTAAGAAACCTGCTGGAAGGAATTGAAAGTTCCAGAAAATCCGGCGGTTATATGAACACATTATATATCCCCGAATCCACAGGATTAATAACCCAGCTTCCCCAGATAATGAAAAACTTCCATATGAACCACCTGGTCTTCATCCGGGGCCTGGGCGACGAGTCAGTATCCACCCTTTATACCCTGGAGGGAGCTGATGGAACATCAGTCTGCGCCACTTACCTGGTTGATGCTTATAATAATGCCGGTTTCCTGCCTGATGAAATGGAATATGCCATTGGCAGAATTGAAGAGGAAGTGGACAACCTCAAGGAAGTAAGTCCCACTGACTGGTTATTGATGAATCACGGCGGAGACCATTCCTCGCCTCAGGCTTTAATCTCCGGGCTTCTCGAAGAATTAAGGAAAAATTATGATGAGGTGGAAGCCGGCAGTTTCGATGATTTTTATAAACATATCAAAGGCTGTATGGACAGCAGAAAAATGCCGGTTCTGAAGGGAGAGGTAAGAGGCTCCCGATATTACCCGATTCTGGCGGGAAGAATTTCATCCAGGCTTCCCTATAAACTAAACTATTATAATTGGTTAGATCATCTTGTGAATTTTGCCGAACCCTTCGCGGTAATGTTAACCCTGCAGGGCAGAGAGTATCCCGAGCAATTATTTTCAAGGGTATGGAAACTCATGCTGGACAACCAGCAGCACAATACGGCAAGCGGCAGTGTTATTGACCAGATTGAAGAAGAAGCCAGGATAAGGGTCAGTAAGGTAAAAGACTTGCTGGAGCTGGAATGGGATGAATCCCTGGAATTTCTCCGGGGAGAAATGGATCAACAGGCAACCCGGAGAAAGAAAACCCCGGTTTATGTAATTAATTCTCTGCCCAATAAACGTTCGGGCCTGGTTACGGTAAGGCACAAATCCATATATGACAAGGAAAAGCATATCTGCATTAAAGATGAAAACGGAAATAAAGTTTCTTACCAGTTGATTTCCAGCCATATTGAGGAAGCTACCTACCCCTACCCCCCCCGGACCAAACTGCTTCACAGTGAAATTTTGTTAAAGGTAGAGGACGTGCCCTCTTTCGGCCACAAGGTTTTTTACCTGGTGGAAGAGGACAAAAAAGAGGAAATCGACATAAAGCCCGCTACCTTTATAAGCAATGAATTTTTCCAGGTAGGTTTTGAAAAGGACGGTTCATTTTATATAAAGGATTTAAGAACCAGTTATGCTTATAACAAACTTAATCAGTTTATGGATGAGGCTGATACAGGAGATTTATACAACTTTTCTCCCTTACCCGGAGATATTTCCCTGTCCCATGTTTCCCAGGATCTGAGTATGGAAATATTATCCAATGGTAAGCTACAAAAGACTCTGCAGTTAAGAGGAAACCTTTCCCTGCCCAGGTCTTTGAGTGAGGACCGTAAGCACCGCAGCGAGGAAAGAGTTCTGTGCCCATTTACCCTGGACATCACCCTTTATGCCGGAACACCTTATCTTGACTGCATGCTGGAAGTGGACAACAAGGCCCAAGACCATCGATTAAGCATGGTTTTCCCCACCGAGTCCGAATCGAATCATATATGGGTTGGCCAGCCCTTTGATCTGACAAGGCGTTCAATTGTACCCCCCAGCGGGGAAGGCTGGATTGAAGTCCCTCCAACATTCCAACCCTTCAATGGAATCCTGGATATTCACAGCGACAAAGGCTCTCTGGCTATACTGTCACCAGGAATTTATGAATACGAAGTTATTCCCACACCCTCGGGCAACGGCCTGAGAATAACTCTGGTACGTTCGGTGGGCTGGCTTTCCAGGGAAGACTGCCTTACCCGTAAAGTGCTGGCCGCCCCCAAGGTATCCACTCCTGCCGCCCAGTGTATAGAAAAACTCAACTTCAATTATGCCCTGGTTCCTCACAAAGGGGCCGAGGATATAAAGGAAGTTCTGAAATTATACCAGGTTTTCAAATCTCCACTGAGGTGTATTTCAACATCAATGGATAATTTGAAGCCCACCAGTGAGGATATAATTGACATATCCCCGAGTAATCTTATCGTTTCCGCAATCAAAATGAGTAAAGCAGGAGAAACTGTTATTGCAAGGTTCTACAACCCTCTTAATGAAAACGTGGAAACCGTGATAAACGCTTCTGCCAAGAAGTTTTCAGGTGTAAGAAAAACCGATATGATGGAAAATACCGATGAGGAATTCCAGGAATTCCCCCTCACTATGACAGTGAAACCTAAAGAGATTGTTACCCTGGAATTTAAATAAAAGAATTATAACATAATGAAAATAAATTAGTCAGGAGGTTGTCACCTTGCCCAAAAAGGTAGATAAATATTTAGTAGAACTCATGAACGCCAGCGGGTCCGATTTGCACCTGCCCTCGGCCAGCCCTCCCATGATAAGGGTTCATGGCTCCCTGGAAAGAACCAACAACCCTCCTTTCACCTCCGAGCAGGTCAGGGAAATGGCCCTTGAAATTCTATCCCAGGAAGAACAGGAGATACTGTTTGAAGAAACAAATGTAGATTTTGTTTATGAGATGGATGATCCCTCAGCAAAAATGACCCGATTCAGAACCAATATCTTTTTCCAGAAAAACGGCCTCAATATAGTTTTCAGGGGTATTCCCCAGAAAATTCCCACATTGCGGGATCTGGGTTTACCCGAAACCCTGGTAAAAATGATCAAACACCATCAGGGAATGATTCTGGTTACCGGGCCTTCTGGTTGCGGAAAAACAGCAACCCTGGCTGCCCTTATAAACCTTATAAATGAAAGATACTCTCACCATATTATTACCGTAGAAGAACCCATCGAATATGTTCACGAAAGCAAATGCTCGCTGATTGTGCAGCGGGAAGTTAAAAAAGACGTGGATAGATTTTCCACCGCCCTGAAAGCTTCGCTTCGTGAAGACCCGGATATCATCATGGTTGGTGAAATGCGCGATCTGGAAACTATTCAAATGGCAATTACCGCAGCGGAAACCGGTCACCTGGTGTTCGCAACCCTTCATACCAATGGAGCTATTTCTACAATCAATCGAATTATTGACGCATTCCCCCTGGATCAGCAATCACAGATAAGAACCATGTTCTCGGAATCTTTAAAAGGCGTAGTTTCACAGCAACTTATACCCAGGCTTGACGGCAAAGGGAGAATTGTGGCCTGCGAGGTGCTGCACACCAACTCGTCAATTTCAAACCTTATTCGCGATAACAAGACCCTTCATATATTTTCAATGATGCAAATGGGAAAATCAAAGGGAATGTTCCAGTTGGATGATTCTCTTATAGTTCTGGTTGAAAGAAAAATTATTTCACCCGACAACGCCATGGCCCGCTCCGTGGATCCCAAATCAATGGCTGAATACTTTAAAAGAGAAAGGATAATATAAATGGGCTTTTTCAGTAAGTTCAAAAATTTTGGAAAACCTTCCCCGGAACCCTCAACACCTCCGCCCATACCTGGGCCTTCGAAATCAGGCGTCAAAGCTGTGGAGTTCAAAATGCCCCATGCCGGCGACGAGGCTGAGGAGGGTATGGGAAGCCTGCCCGCAGTGGAAACCATAGATTTGACGGCAGAAGCTGAGAATGAAGCAGGAACCCGTGTGGAAATCGAGATTGATTTACCAACCATCAGCCTGAACAGCCTGTTAACCAAACTGGTTGACCTGGGCGGTTCAGATTTACATCTGGAGTCCGGCAACCCGCCGGTATTCCGTATAAAAGGCGATATTCATTTTTCTTTACTGCCTTCCCTGAAAAACGGCCCGCTGAGAAAAATGTTGTTCTCTCTGGTATCAGAACGGGAAATTAAAACCTTTGAAAAAGCGGGCAACCTGGATTTCGCTTACGAAATCCCCGGTGTGGCACGTTTCAGGGGCAACCTGTTAAAACAACATTTAGGCGTGGGAGCAGTTTTCCGGGTAATCCCCGAAGAAATCCCCACCCTGGAACAATTAAAACTGCCCCAGGTACTAAAAAAAATAGCCATGAATAAAAACGGTATTGTCCTGGTAACCGGGCCCACAGGTTCAGGTAAATCCACCACCATGGCTGCCATGATAAACTACATTAACGAAACCCGTAAAGCTCATATTATAACCATTGAGGATCCTATTGAGTTTACCCACCAGTGCAAGAAATGCCTGATTGACCACAGGCAGGTTGGCCATCATACCCGTTCCTTCCCCGAAGCACTGAAAGCCGCCCTGCGGGAAGACCCTGATATTGTGTTGGTAGGCGAAATGAGAGATCTGGAAACCATAAGCCTTGCCCTGACTGCTGCCGAGATGGGGGTGTTGGTATTTGGAACCCTGCATACCAACAATGCGGCAAAAACCATCGACCGTATTGTGGATGTATTTCCCGCAAAACAACAGGAGCAGGTAAGAGCCCAGCTGGCTTCATCGGTTAAGGGAATTGTAGCCCAGCAGCTGATGAAAACAGCCGATGGCAAGGGCAGGGTGGCAGCCCATGAAATTTTAATTGGCACCCCCGGAGTGGGCGGATTGATCCGGGAAGGTAAAACCGGACAACTGCCTTCCTTTATCCAGATGGGTAAGGACGAGGGAATGATCACCATGGATTTATCTCTGGTAAGCTTGGCCAAAAAGGGCAAAATAACCAAAAAGATAGCTTACCTCAGAGGAATAGACAAACAAATGGTGGCAAATATGCTTAATCTTTCTGTAAAAAAATCAGCTTGAATTTTTTATGTTATTTTTCGTCATAAACAAGGAATGAAACATTTATTATTTAATATTTAGAACCAAAACATAAAGAAGGAGCATTTGTCGATGAAGAAAAAGCCCATAGTAATGATTTCAAGTTATACTCCCCGTGAATGCGGTATCGCAACATTCTGTGAAGAAGCCCGGGAATTTATCCAGAAACGTTTTCCCGACAGGGAGGTACTTGTAATAAGCCATACCGACGGGACGGGCGAAGGAGTTATTCCTATTATCGACATCACCAAAAGAAATTGGTGGAAACCCGTGGTTGAGAAGATTAAAGAATTAGATCCCTATGTGGTTCATATCGAACACGAATACGGACTTTACAACTACTATGACGCCAGGGGGAAGAGCGATAATAATGCCCGATTAATCCAGTTACTGGAAGCTATATCCGATTATCCCACAGTTATCGAGCCTCA
>CAZSLZ010000082.1:6180-14646 GCA_964607865.1 uncultured bacterium | reverse complement strand
TCCCGGCGAGGATGGCAGCGATGCGGACGTAACCGGACACGAAACAACCTATGACCATACTTTGCTTCACACTCAAAACACCGACACAACCCTTGATGCTGGCGGTGTAAACGAAATCACGGCGGCGACCCTGAAAACCCACGTGGAGGACGCCGATAAGCACCGGGAAATTAACGATTCCGGCCCGGCGTCAACAGACCTTTGGAGTGCAAATAAAATTACTTCGGGGCTGGGCGGGAAGAGTGATACGGGGCATAACCACGATATGGACTATGCGGACATTTCGCACACCCACGACGATAGATATGATACGGAATCCGAGATAGACAGTGCATTATCCGGCAAAAGCGACACAGGGCATAACCACGACGACCGGTATTATACCGAGTCGGAAACTGATGCCTTGCTTGAGGGGAAATCCGATACAAGCCATGATCATGACGGCGATTATGAGCCGGCGGGGGCTGTATCGGATCATGAAACAACCTATAATCACACGAATTACAACACAGCTTACACCCACAGCCAGGAGGTATCGGGCAACCCCCACAACGTGGGAAAATCGGATGTGGGGCTGGGCAATGTGGAAAACACAGCCTTGTCAACATGGGATGGTTCAACGAACATAACTACCCTGGGCACCGTATCAAGCGGCGAATGGCAGGGAACCGCAATTGACGAAACCAAGGGCGGCACCGGGCAGACCGGATACACCAAAGGCGATCTGCTGGTTGCCACAGGAGCCAGCACATTGGCGAAGGTGGGGGTTGGCTCTGACGATCAGGTTTTGATGGCGGATTCCGGCGAAACTGCAGGGGTGAAATGGGGGGAAATGGCAGGCGGGGATTCAGTTCCTGTGGGTTCGGTCATGATGTATGGAGGGGCTGTGGCTCCCGGGGGTTGGTTGTTGTGTGACGGTTCAGAAGTTAACAGAACCACATATTCGTCTTTGTTTTCAACAATCGGCACTACATTTGGCATCGGGGATGGTTCAACCACATTTAATTTGCCGGATATGAGGGATGTTTTTCCTATGGGAAAAAGCGCCACAAAAACTCTCGGAAGTTCCGGGGGGAGTGCTGACATCGATTTATCGCACACCCATGTTGCTCCAAGCCACCGGCATTACCATAACCATGACCACAGCACATCCAGCGCCTCCCTGTCAACATCTCAGCTTGCAAGGCATGACCATTATCACCGGCATTCTTTTTCTGACTGGTATGCGGGAAAATCAGGATATAGCTGGGGTGAATATTCGCCATCTTCATCGGGAGATGGAACAAAATATACCAGCTATGATGGAACTGATACCGGAAGCGGTTATTCGCATAGCCATGGCGACACCGGCGGGCCAAGCACTACATATACAAACTATGCGGGTGATGACAACACCGATTCAGGGGGTTCTTCAAGCCAGGATATTTTAAACCCTTACCTGGCATTGAACTTTATAATTAAAGCATAGGAGGTATTAATGAAGATAAGAAAAAATGCAAATTATTTTTCACCGAAAAAACGGCATTTGAATTTGAGAGATGCAAACGAAAAGGTAGTTGTTTACAGCGTTGAAAAGGATGAGAATGTTACTGCAAATTTATATGAAGTTACAGAGCAGATTGAGCGTCCTGTATTTATTAATATTGAACATTTAAAAGAACAGAAGGCTGAACTGGAGCAGAAGCTCTGTGATTTACAGGATATAATTAACCAGGTGGAAGAACTGGAAAATCAAAGGAATAGATAATATTTAATCATAAAGGCGGAAGCCTTATTTTTATTTCGGGAGGTTGAAATGAGCGAAACTATTAAATTTACAGTAGAAGATAACCTGTTAACGTTAACCGACGACAGGATTTCACAGAATGTTGAGAGCATTACAAAAGAGGCAAGGATATTTTACGCTGGTATTCATAAGGGAAGAAAATATACTGAAGAAGATTTACAAAAGATCCTGGATAGTTTTAATTGTTCTGAACAGATTCCAGTGCAACTGGATCATTCTACAAGCGCCAGAGATACAATTGGTGTGGTTGAAGATCTGGTAAAAAAGGGTAGAGAACTTTATGCCCGGTTAAGATTTTCAGGAAAGGAAGTGGTGGAAAAAATAAGGCTGGGATTATGGAAAAAAGTTTCTGTCGGGCTGATTCTTAGAAAACCGGGAATGAAACTGCAGGAGGTTTCCATAACGCCTTTTCCTGCATTAAAAAAAGCATGCCTATTCAGCGAGAAAGAAAATTTATCTGAAGGGGGTGAAGGTGTGAAAGAAGAGAGAGATGAAGAAAAATCAAAAATCGAAGTAATAAGAATGGATCAGATTGAGCTTATGAGAGAAGAGATGGAGGCCATGCGGGCGGAAAAAATAGAATTGAAGAAGATTCTGAGATTCAAGGAAGATGAAAGTGTAATTGAAACTTTTGTTCGAAGCGGTAAAACTACTCCGGCAATGAAGAATTTAGAATTAGAGTTATTTAACAGTTTAGATGGAGATCAGAGAGTATTGTTTATGGAATATAAAAGAATGATGCCGGTTATGGTTGATATTGATGTAATTAATACCGGAAGAGCCCGTAAGCCTGGCGAAGTTTCAGAAAAACAGGCAGAGAAGGAAGCCAGGGATATTTTGAAATTTACTTCAAAATAAAGTAAAGGAACATTAACTGAATGAAAGCCCATATGGGCTTTTTTTATTTGAAAGGACGTGAATATTAATGTCATTTGGCGTAACAAGTGAAGCAACATATGAACCGGAAGAAATCAGAGGGCCTGGTAAAGAGGCGCATTTTATGAAATTGCCGGTAACTATAGAAGAAGGGCAGGACCTGGAAAAAGGGCAGGTGATTGGAATACGCCCTACTACTGAAAAATACATTGGTTATGAGAACAGCGCAGCTGCCACTGCGACAGAAGCTGTTGCCGGAGGGGAAAACACCGGGGGGGGGTCTATGTCGTCTGTTGCCGTTCAGGACAATTACACGTTGACTGAGGAATGGACTGTAACTTGCACAGCTACAGCAACTAACGGAGGAACATTTTCAGTGACAGGAAGCGTTAGCGGTGCAGCTGGGAATGCTACTGTGGGTAGTGAATTCAAGTATCCAAATTCGGATGCATACAGAATTAAATTTACAATCAGTGATGGTGAGCCTGATTTTGCTGAAGATGATGTTTTCACATTCAGTACCGTAGCAGCGGGGGCAACAACGGCAACCGGAGTGCTGACTGAAGATGTAGATGCTTCATCCGAAGATGTTATATCAACCCAGTATGTGAAGGGTATTTTCATTACTGAAAATTTAACGGATCTGGACAGTGATGCGAAAACAGATTTAGGTGCCCGCGAAGTAGATGACTACTTGATAATATAAGAAAAGGAGTTGGGAAATATGGCAATATCGTGGCCAACAGCCAAGGGAATAGATGCAGCAATACGTATGATGAAATCCAATAAGGAGAAGTTTCTGGGTGTCAAGATTGCTCCCATTACTGAAAACTACTTCCAGGAAGTGGAATATGATGAGATCTATGGTTCACAGGGAATGACCAGGGCGCATGCGCTTGATGGGGAGCCTGCTCTGGTAAAATTTCCTAAAGTTGTCAAGAAGAAATTCTCTCCGGCTTATTTTAAAGAGGTTCATCGGATTTACGAATCGGATATTTTGAAGTTAAGACAACTTGGAGAAAGTGATCAACAGAGGATTACTGCTCAGCAGATGATCGCTGTCGGCTTGGATAACCTGAACGGCCGGCTGGAAAACCGGATTGAGTGGATGCGATGGCAAGCTCTATTGACCGGAGGCGTCAGTATAAATGAGAATGGCATTAATGTCGAAGCTGATTATGGTATTCCTTCCGACAATTTGAACAAGGCGGTTTCAGTATCCTGGGAAACGTTGGCAAGCTCAAAACCCATAGATGATATTATGTCGGTTCAACAGGATTTTGTGGGAACTGGGTTCAGGCTGGGCAGAATAATTATGAATGGATCCACCGCTCAATTGTTATGTTTATCTGATGATACAAAGAGTTACTATCAGGGAGCTGGAATTGAAGTTCGACTTATGCCGGGAAATATAGAAGAGTCGTTTCTTGGGCTTTTCCCCGGAGTAACCATAGAGGTTTATGATGAGGGTTATGAAGATGAAGATGGTAACTTCCAGAAATTCATTCCCGATAATAAAGTGGTTTTTATGGGACAGTCAATGCCTGGAGAAATAATGGACGTGGTTTCTGTGCCTTCGCTGCATTCTGCAAACGGCGAACCCCAGCCCGGCAAATTTGCATTTGTGATTAACAATTCCGGCCAGCAGGAAGCCAACCCTCATTATGATATTGTTGCGGGCATATACTGCCTTCCAAGGGTAAAGCGTCCTGAAGCTGTGATGGTGATGGATGTAACTACAACCGGATAGGTGGTGCAACAATGTATTGTTCAATTGAAGATGTAAGGGAACGTAATGAGCAATTGCTGGACGAAACCTATGTTGATGATAATGATATTGTGGTTTCAATTGAAACGGCTGAAGAATTGGTGAATGGTTATCTTTTCAATAATTACCGGGTTCCTTTTGTCAGTGTTCCGGTGCTGATCAAGAATATCACTGCTGATATTGCAGCATCAGATTGTTTATTGAAGATTGTGGGGAACCGTGGTGACAATAAAGAGCCGATTCAAGCCAGGCTTATGAAAAAACAGGCAAAGGAAACCCTTGAGCAAATCAAAAAGAACGAAATCGTTTTGGCTGGTTTGGTCAAAAAAAGCAATATAAAATCAACAAGGAGCAATACAGTTCCCTATTTTTCTTACTGGGATCCTTATGATCCCGATTCGTATCAATAGTATAAAGGAGAGGGTTTAACCCTCTCCAATTTTTTTAAGGATGTGAAAAAATGGGAAATTTTAATCATGTGACCATGGGAACAGGGATATTGAAGATCGACGGTGTCGATGTGGGGTTCCTGAAAGGTGACATTTCATACAAATACAATTATGACATTGAAGAATTTAAAACCGGGGTTCCTCGCAGTTTAAGAGGTTCAATTACCAAGGAAATTACTGCTGAGTTGTCTGCCCCCATGGCTGAAATTAACGCCGACAACCTGGCACTGGTGCTGGGCGGGTTAAGCAAGGATTCGACCAGCAGCAGCGAAGTGGATAAGACAGGAACTTTTACATCTTATACGGCGGTACAATTTGGAGGTTTGGGGACCCTTTACAGGGTGAAACTGGGCCCTGATGAACACCAATTTTTAAATGTTACTGTTTCCGGTGGTGTAGATGCGCCAGTGTTGAAAAATGTAGCAGAAACTACGACTTATACGGAAGGTGATGATTACCTGGTTGACTACGCTACGGGATGGCTGATTTTCAACCCCGACGGTACAAATTATGCAGACTTGGTTTCTGACAGCTATATTGTAAAATGTAAATATAAATATACACCACCTGCTTCTGAACAGTTAAACCTGGGTGTTACTTTTGCCCTGAGGGATGTAAGTGTTGAATTCACTCACACCAACCCCACAACCAGCAAGGAAATAACTGTATATATGCATAAAGCCAACGCATCGGGCAATGCGGAATTTACCTTTGCCGAGGAAAGCTGGTTGGTTTTAAATCCCACATTCAAGGCAGTTTACGATTCAAGTCATTCTGAAAACCCTCTGGGTTATATACATTTTGAAACCTGATAAATGGGGTGGAAAGCCACCCCTTTTATCTTATAGTATATTAACTTTTCATAACCGGGGAGGTTTAATGTATGAAAAAAACATTATTTGAAAAATTCTGGTTAATGATAAAAAAAATTTTTAAACGGGAAAAAAATAGTTTATTATATCCAGAAAATGGCTCAAATGCAATTCGTCAAAATATTAACTCCTTTTTAAGAAAAGGTGGTGAACTTTCAGGTAGTGTAACTTCCTATTTGAATACTGAGGTGTTAAACAGGAAAAAGGATAATAGTTCAACTGATAAAGTAATACATTTATTAAGGCCAGCGCAAATTAAAGAAAAAAATAAGGTTGCCTTTCCTGTGATTAATGATGAATCGGAAGAGAAGTTATCAAATTGTGAAATTGCTGAGGAATGTGGAAATTCAAAAAGAGCGGACAGGAAGACCTCGAGTTCTGATATTGCAGGCCTGCCATATAAAAAAAGAATCAGTCTGGTTTCAGGGGCTCTTGAAGGTGGTGGAAAAGAACTTTACAGTTTTGATGATGAACTGAGCCGGCGTCTGAAAATGACAGAAAGAGAGATAGAAATTCTGAAAGTTGAGTTTTCAAAGGGAAAGCCTGTGGCTGAAAGGTTGAATAATAAGATTCAGGAGAGGCTATCTTTAAGTATAAAAGAGTTAGATATGAAAAAAAGCCGTTGGGTAATTGACGGTCTTGGTAAAGCAGAGATTGAAGAAAAGGCCCGGGAAGCCAGGGCGAGAATTTATGAAAAAGAGAAGAATGAAATAGAACATATTTTATTGGCCAATGGGAAAAAAGACAGGAAGCAGGGGCCAATGTCTCTGGAAGAGTTGCAAATTCATCAGAAAGGGCTTTTCAGCGGTGAGGGATTCAGAAAACTTCAGCTGAATAAGTTGGAAGATTTAAAAAAGACTTATGAGGGTATGGCAACAATTTTACAGCGTCCTGGTTTTGATGTTTCCCGGGAAACAGAAAGGGTTAATGGCATATACGACCGGGGTTTGAATATAGGAAATATTACTGTTAACCTGGGGGGAAAACCTGAAGCATGCCTTTCAGGTGAGGTGAAGGTTACCAGGAAGGCTGATGGGATACACATAGGCCTGCCTCGTAATTATTTTAAGGCTGATGTGAAGGCTTTGGGCCACAGTGAGAATTTTGGAGGCAAATGGTAAGGAGGTACGTATGGGAATATCAGGGTTGATACCCCGTGATAAGAAAATTGGAATTCTTGGGAAGGAATATCGAATGACTGAAATGGCCGCTGCTGAAGTTGAGCGGTTTTTCTGTTTAATGGAAAAGCTGGGCTTGTTTAATGAAGGCATTGAAGGACAGGAATATTCTGAAGGTTATCCTGAACAGTTGATGAAGCAGTTGATTTGTTTGTTGCTGCCGGAATATGAAGTTTCCTTGAATGGCATTGACAGAACATTGGCATTTAAACTGATTGAGATTCAGGATTCTTTGAATGGCCTTGATGAACTGATAAAAAAAGGAGATTCCTCAGATAAGAATAGTTCATTGAGTTGGTTTGATATTTGCTTTGATCTGGGCAGGCTGTTTGGTGTTACTCCGATGGAAATCTGGCAAAAGTTCACTTTTCGCCAGATTAATTATTGTTATTCCCGATATATTGAAAATAAGGTTGAACAGAGAGCGTTTCTGGCAAGATTGCATGGGATGGAATTGAAGAAAAAACAACATCAGGATAGTCAAATTCGGGAGAGTGCAATTGATGTAAGAAATCTTGATGAAGAAAATTATTATAAGGTCGCGACGAGGATTAACAGCCAGATGTGTCATCTGAAATAGAAAAAAAATTTAAAAAAATGAAGTAAACGCCACTGGCGTTTTTTTTATTGGAGGCAACTAAGAAAATGAACAATAAGAACAGAAAAATTGCCAGGGGAATTCTGAGCAGTATTTTAAAGAAAAATAGAAGTGATGAAATTAACGAAAAAATTCAATTTCCCTGTTTAAGGGTAAAAGGCCATGAATACCACTTTGTGAAAAGAGCAGGAGATAATGGATTTTATCAATTGGGAGAGTATGTTTGTAAGAAATGTGGAAAGTTGAGGAACTTTGCGATAAGCCGGTTGAGTAGCTATAACTTTGCATTGACTGAATAAATCATATCCGAAAACTACTACTATTCAAGGAATTTTTCGCAATTCAATGAAGTTATATATTCAAGTAATAAGTAGGAGTGTTTGTTATGAGAAAGAGGTTTTTATATTTTTTTGTTTACCTTGTCTTAATTTCTTTATTATTAATGCCGGCATATGCAGATAGCCTGATTGTGCCCGGCAAGAGAATTGGCCCCATGAAGCTTGATTCTTCAGCTGCAGAAGTAATTAGAATGTTTGGGATGCCGGAACATCAGACAAGTTCAAGCTCAACGAATTATTTTATATATTATGATAAGTATAAAGTTGTATTTGGATTGAGCAATAACCCCCGAAATGTGCTGGATATAACAGTTTACGCTCCTTTCTATAAACTGGAAAACGGTATAGCAGTTGGCTCAACATATTATGATGTAGAAGCAATGATGGGAGTTGGTGAAGTGATCCGGCAACGAGATGGGGTGATTTTAGCTTATCCCCGGCAGGGTATAGCTTTTGCATTAAGAGGCGATGAAGTTTTTGCCATAAGCGTGAGGAAACAGGGAAGCAAACTGGGGGTAATTATCCCGAGATAACAAAAGAGGCTTTAAAGCCTCTTTTTATTTACTGTTTATCTGCCGCCTTTTGGCCCGCCGCCGCCTTT
>CAZSLZ010000082.1:0-6080 GCA_964607865.1 uncultured bacterium | reverse complement strand
CCTTTGGAGCCACCTTTTGAACCGCCCTTGGAGCTGCCACCTTTGCCGGCGCTTTTAAATGCTACCTGGAATTTTTTAGTTACTGTGTTACTGCCCAGAATTTTGATTTCATATTCGTTATCGTTAAGCTTTTTCAATTCGATCTTTGTTCCAACTGGATATTTTTCGAATTTGTAAATCATTAACTTCTCGGGTGTGTATATTTCACCGTTAGTCTTCTGGTTGTTCTTCAAATTGTAGCTTGCTAACTTGAGGCCCATTTGAGTGGCGATCTGTTTTTCAGGCATATCAGATTTTGCTTCTGCAATATTTACCTTTACTGTTTCAGCAAAAGCCTGTAATGTCATAAACATTAAAGCCAAGGTTAAAATTAATGCAGTTGATTTAAATTTTTTCATAGTACCCTCCTATTCATATTTCATACTGAATAAATAATTCATCAATAATATTTGCAATCCTTCATGAAGTAGTTTGTACTTTAGAGATTATTCCCCGAAAAGATAAAATAAGATGAAGAATCAATCAAGAGTCTTTAAAAATTATAAATGGAGGTGTTAAATTTGAGTTCTTCAGTGGCAAGTGTATCTATGCCCTATGATTTTGAGGCAACCCCGGTTAAGGGCGTTCAGCCCATCGTATCCAAGAAAAGAACAATACCAGGAAGCTCTGATACGGGCGCCTGGCATTATTATTATGTGGGTTCACCCATAACCACACTGCAATGTAACGCAAAATATCTACCAGCTACCGATTTTGATACTGTTATTGATAACATCGAAAACGCCGGAAATACCTTTACTACAATAGTTCACGACAGCACCACCTACACGGGGTATATAACCAGCAGTTCAGCAGATCCGATTATCGGGACTGATTATGTGAATTGCAGTTTTACTATGGAAGTAGTGAGCGTGGAATAACCAGGCTATTATATTGAAAATAATTAAACAGTAAAGCTCTGGCCAAGTCGATTTTGTTAAAAAATATTCAATAATTATCAACAAATAATTTTTAATTAACAGGAGGAATATACAATGGCAGTCAGTTCAACAGACCTTAAACATTACCCTTCGGAGGATCATCCCTCCGACGATACTTCAACCGTGGGCGGCGCTATAGACACCGCATCCGGCGAGCTGGGATCGGCGCTCAGCGCCATATTCCATGTCCGCACCGCAAACGAGGATGAAAGCGACGATACAAAATACCAGTATAAGAAGACCTTTGTGAAGAACACCAACGCATCAACCGACCTGGAATCGGCGAAGATATACATGGAAAACGCCCTGGATGACCTGGAATCCAACGAGCTGATCGCGGCGGTTTCAGCTTCAGCCAGCGATGACGACACCATGAAGATTAAGATTGTGGGCGAAGACGCATCCGGCAATGTGCAGACCGAGGAAGTTACCCTGAACGGCACAACCGAGGTTGAAAGTTCAAGCGTGTTCAGTAAAATATTCTGGATTGAACTTCAGCTGGTTGCTGATGGAACTCTTACCACCGCTAACGGCGATATAACTATTTCTGCAGATGGCACCACCCTGGGAATTATCCCCCAGGGTTCAAACTGCGCCCTGTCCATCGTGGAGATCGGGTTGGTTGCCACCCTGGATGATTCCGGGGACACCACCGACGCAACCACCGCCCCCGGCGGAATTTCCTTCAGCAAGCCCCGGACATTTGCCGACGGGCTGGAAGTCGCCAACTCCGGCACCCTTTCTTCCGGCTCAGGGCAGGGTATATGGTGGAAGCAGACTGTTGAAGGCGGGCTGGAACCCGGCGCAGAGATAACCGCCATAGTAGTTCTTAAAGGTGGAACCACTTAATAAGGAGGTGTAACCATGGGTTTTTCAACCTCCGATGTTAACGCGCAATATAAACTTAACGACAACGCCGCCAACACCACGGTAACTGATGCATCAAGCAACGGTTACGACGCTTCCGCCTCGGAAAATACCAGCGGGTTATATAGCGCCAGCGGGAAAATTAACGGGTGTTTTCAGTGGGACGGCTCTGAGTATATCAGCGGGTTCCCTGCAGGCACCCTGTCCGCATCCGGCGCGGTGGCAGTATGGTTTAAAACCGACGTGGCAAGCCCGGATAAATATATCTTCTGCCATAAGTATGACGACAGCGACAGCAATATGTTTGCCGCCAGAGTCCGCGCCATCGGCGGCGCCCTGTTTGTTGACCATGCCGGAAGTAATACCCATCTGGGCACCGGCTATAACGATGGCGGCTGGCACCTGCTTATCATTAATTACAGTTCGTCGGGATCTACCGTCTATATTGACAATGATGAAGGAACCTCTATCGGCAACGGGACTATAACTGTTGATAACAGCTGGCTGCGGATAGGCTGTTACTATGATTCCGGCGGGAACTCTAACCACTGGGAGGGCGAGCTTGACAATGTCATTTTCTTTGATAAACAGCTTGACGCCACAGAACGAAGTTTCTTATGGAACTCCGGCAACGGCACCGAGGATATATTTGATTCATTAACCGACGTTGAGCAATCCTTTCTGAATAAGTTTGAAATTGAGGGTTTTTACACCGCCCGGTTCGATAATAAGTTCCGGGTGTTGAAGCCCGCTGAACAGAGCTTTGAAACCAGGTTCCGGGTATTATCACCCGTTAAACAACCCTTTGAAACCAAATTTGCGGTTGCCCGGTATGTCAGCCAGGATTTTATTAATAGGTTTCAGGTGGATGGTTTTTATACTGCCCGGTTCGATAATAAATTCAAGGTTCTTAAGGGTGTTAACCAGAACTTTGAGGCTAAATTCCGGGTATTAACCCCGGTGGAACAATCTTTTGCCACAAAGTTCAAGGTATTGAAAGGCGTTCATCAGGATTTTCTTAACAAGTTTGCGGTAGAAGGTGTTGTTAACGCTGTCTTACTGAACAAATTCGCCATTGAGCGTTATGCCAGCACGGTTCTAACCAATAAATTCCGGGTGTTAACCCCGGTGGGGCAGGGTTTTGAAACTAAATTCCAGATTCAAGGTTCGGCGAAACTCGATATATACAATAAATTCAGGATAATCGGTTACCCGCAGCTGGGCATTAACAACAGGTTCCAGGTATTATCACCGGTTGAAAAGGATATAACAAATAAATTCCAGGTTTACGGCGGGGTTTCGAAACCTCTATACAACCGTTTTTTGTTGAATGTTGCCGGTATTGAGATATTTAATAAATTCCAGATCCGCCGGGACATTCAGCAAACCTTTAAAAACAAGTTCATGGTTTGCTCCGCATCCGAGGGCGCAGACCTGCCGGTTCCCGATTCTATTGTTATTGGCGGCGGCGGAACCACTGCCGACGATTTTATCAAGAATGTATGGGCAACCTTCAAGATCGGCACCAGCGATGATTACCCCATTGCCAGCCTGACCCTTAACCGGGGCGTTAACCAGCTTACCCGGTTTACCGTATCGGTGATTGACAACGATTACGAATACTGCAACAGCGACGGTTTAAAACCCGATATTGACACCCCAAGGATCGCCTGGCTGCGATATGGGCTTAACGATGTGGGAAGCAGTTATTATCAGCTTTACACCCTGAACCGCACCTATTCCACCAGCGGGGAGGATGGCCCCATGGTTAACTTTTCCGGCAGTGATTTTGGAGAGAAGCTATACCGGGATAACATGACTCTGGAAACCTGGGAGAACCAGCAGGCGACCGCTATTATCAGTGAAATTCTGGAAGAGGTGGAGATGAATGGCACTTTGGATATTCCCAGTTTCCCGGTGCTTCAGTTCGACTTTCAGCAGGATAAACCCATCAACCGGATCCAGACCCTGTTAAACGAAGTGGGCGCATACTGGCGGGTTAAGGACAACCGGTTTGAAGCCTGGGAACCTAAACTGTCGAACCCGACTTTCTATTATTACGGCCCCCAGCATATTTACAGTATGGAGGTTGAAGACCAGTCCATTGAATATTATGACTCTGTGAAGGTTGCCCGGCGGACGAAGAACGCCGACCTGGCATGGGCGATGGAAAGCACCGGGGAAGGCAGGCAGAACGCCCAGTTAAGCGGAGTGTTCTGGGCGCCCCAGGTGCATATTATTGCCGCCTATAACTGCACAATTGAGCTGTTCGACTGGTTCCTTAACGGCGCTTATGTGGGGCATATTATGAACCTGCCAGCCAGCTACGCCGATGAGTTGTATTTTACGGTAACCCCTACCAGCGACACCGAGCTTCCTTACTGGAAAATGGAGATCCGGGGGACGCCCAGGGAATACAGGGGCTCAGGCATTAACCTGGACGCGCAGTATCATTATAACCCTTCAGGCACCCGGCCGGCGCCGGTGATTGAGAGTAATTTCATTGCCACCAACGCCATGGCCCAGACTAAAGCGGAAGCCTTCATGCGTCAACAGGGGCGGATAAGGCGGACGTTACGCATGACCGCCCAGATCAACCCCTACCTTTACCCTGGCGACACTATCGGGATAAACGACCCGGCGTCGGGTATATCAGGGACTTACAACGTGGAGAGCATTGCAACCAGCATTAACGGCAACGAAGGCACCGATACCATAACCGTAGTGGAATACTCTACTTAAACGGAAAGAAGGGGATGTTTTGAAACGGAATTTATTCGCACTGGGTAAAATCAGGTATGACGACGACGACAATATGAATGTGAACATAGGGGGAGCCAGCCATAACATCAAGGCGGTTCCCTCTAACTATAATTATGCTGAAGGCGCCGATGTCCTGGTGCTGTTTCTGGATGACGATGTGCCGGTGATAATGGGGCGCCCCGGCTGGTCAACGCCTTATGAATAAGAAAAGATAGTAGGAGGTGTAAATTTAGTTATGACGAAACATAGCAGAGCCGAGAGAGGGAGTTTTATGTTCAAAAAAGTAGAGATTAAAAATTTCAAGGGAATGAAAGATTTTTCCGTTGATAATTTAAAACAAATTAATTTGATTATAGGTGAAAACAATTCTGGAAAATCTACATTCTTGGAAGCACTTTTTCTTTTAATGGGGTTTACTAACCCTGAAATGTTTGTCAGAATTAATAAATTTAGAGGGTATCTAAAAGCTAATGATATTTTTTTAAAATCATACTTTTATGGGTTAGAACCGCAAATCCCAGTTCAAATTATTGCTGGCTTGACTAACCCAGAAGAAGAACGTAAAATTCAGCTTCAAATTAATTTAAGTGATACTTCAGAAGTTTTAGCAGAAGAAGAAATTTCCCCTCTAACAAATACTATAGAAGATGAAAAAATAAAGGCGGAAAATATAGGTAGCCTAAAGATGATCTATACTGTATCTAAACATCCAAATGAGGAGAAGCTATATGAAACTTATTTAGATATCCTTAAGACTAAAGATGGGTGGAAATACGACAGAGAAAAAGCTTCTGAGTATAAAGAACCAATTTTTGGCAGGTTTATTTTTGATGTTTCGACGATTTTAAAGGAAATTCCACAGATAACTAATACAATTATTACCAATAAAAAAGAAAATAAATTGTTAAAATATATAAAGAAAATTGAACCTTCAATTAAAGATATATATGTTATCGATGGCACTATTTTTGTTGATGTAGGTTTTCCCTCAAGAATTCCTTTGAATTTAATGGGTGGAGGGACAAAAATTATATTTAGTTATCTTGCTGCAATAATTGAGGGAAAATCCGATGTTATATTAATAGACGAGTTTGAGAGTGGACTACACAGAAAAGCACAACAGAAAAGTTGGGAAGCAATAGTTGATTTAATAAAAGATACTAATCTGCAGTTGTTTGCAACCACACATTCTTTGGATTGTATTAAAACTTTTTTTGAAGTTGTCCAGAAAAAAAGATTTAAAGATAAGTTTAGACTATTCAGATTTGACAAAGACAAAGAAAAAATTATACCTGTGGAATATGATTATGAAATTTTAAAAACTACATTAAATAAAGGTTGGGACATGAGATAGTGTTACGAAAAGATGGCATATTATTTAATAAAAAAGCAATAATGGTTGAAGGACAAGATGATGTATATTTAGTTGAAGGGATTTTAAAAAATATAAAAATACAAGAAACAGTTGAT
>CAZSLZ010000081.1:0-14835 GCA_964607865.1 uncultured bacterium | reverse complement strand
CGCTATCTTCAAACAACTGGCAATGGTAAACGGAATTTTATTTCTGTTTAACCTTATTCCAGGGCTGCCCCTGGATGGAGGCCATGTCCTGCAGTCCTTCCTGTGGCATTTTACCGGCGATCTGGAAATCTCAACCAGAATTTCTTCCTATGCAGGTATAGGCCTGGGAATCAGCTTCATTCTTCTGGCCAGCATTTTTCTGGTCAATGGAGCATTGCTCAACGGAGTCTGGCTTGTTTTTATTGGTTTGTTCATAATATCCTCGGCAAAAATGAGTTATCAAAATATCAAACTGGAAAAAATCCTGCAGGAACACAATGTTAAGGTAGCTTCCCATCAAAATTACACCGTCCTACCTAAAGAAACAACAATAAGGGAAGCTGTGGAAAACTATCTTTTGTGGCAACCAAACCGGGTTTTTCTGGTTTTCGAAAACATGCAGATGGAAAAAAATGGAAAATTTCCTGCAGATAATTACCTGGGGATTATTTCAATGAAGGATATCAAAGCTGAACAGGGAGCAAATTGGCACTCAAAAACACTGGAAGTAATCCTGAAACAGAAAAACAATGGAATTTTTCTTAAACCTGATATGAACCTGAAGGATGCTTTAAGAATTATGACCAGAAATGAAATGCTTCATATGGCGGTAGTAGAGGACGGTTTTATAGAAGGTGTCCTGAGCCAGGTTGACATTTTAAAAATGCTGGAAATACTTCAAACTTATGAAAAAAAACGGTAAATACTATTTATAGAAAACAATCAAAAACAGGTCATCCAATTTGGCAAAAGTTGGTATAAAATAACGGTTGAATAATGTTTCCCTGTCCAACTCGCTACTGGTTTCTATTTTGAACTCCTCCAGCATCTGGTTAACAGTCAATTTACCCGATGATAATTCATAAATCAGTATTTCTTCCGGAGTACTTAACCTGGTTTCCTCTACTGTGGAGGGCAATATCAGGTCCTTACCGTCATTGCTGTATTCACGCTTGTGAATAACCCGCAATGGATACCATTCAGGCAAATCACGCAGTGGAATATAAAAAAGGCTTCTGAAACGAGGGCTTTCCAGATATCTGAAATATTCCTTTATTGCCTGGCTGCGGGAAAAATGAAACATATTCCAGAAAGTTCTTATACCATACTTTCTTTCCCAATCCAGATGTAACTTGATCATCTCACGAGGGATGTTTTTCAGCTCCGATTTCATATGAGCCAATACTTCATCTGAAAACTTCCTTTCCAGATTTCTCAGTTCTGCAACATTATATTCTTCCGTGGTCATATGAACATCCGATAAAGTCAGGCCCTTTTTGAATTTATCATCATAGGTTTTCAGCCCGAAGTCTTCCGGGCTCTCGGCTATGGGGGTTCCTGGGTATGGGCCCATGAATGCTGTGCCCAGTTCAATTACTCCGGGGGCAATAGAAATCAGTTCCCTGACAAATTCCAGAGTATTGTCAAAAGTTCTTTCACTTTCAAAGGGGCCACCTAAAATGAAATTACCCACAATGGTCATTCCTCCAAGGTTAAAAACCTGCTCCACCACATTTTTAACCTGCTCAGTGGTAATTTTTTTATTATAAACTTTCAGAATTTCCGGATCTCCCGATTCCATACCCACCTGAACTCTGATTAAGCCAGCTTCCTTCAACGCAGGCAACATTTCAGGGTTTTTTTCCATTATGTCCACCCTGCCCTGGCAAAAAAATGCAAAATCCTTATTTGATTTTCTGCGGTATCTGGCGAGGCGGCGGGCGACGTCCCTTACCCTTTCAGGGTTGGAGATAAAAGTATCGTCTATAATATCAAACACATTGTAACCAGAAGTTTCTATATTATAAATTATTTCTTGGGTTATTTTTTCTGCTTCACGATATCTATATTTTAAACCATGGACTCCCTGAAAACAAAACACGCAATTATAAGGACATCCTCTGCCCGATACAATATGAAAATTCCTCTGGCCTGGAACCATCGCCGGATCGGGAAATGGCAACAAATCGAGGTCAATTATAGGTGGCGCCACCTGGTTGCAGACTATCTCACCATCTTTTCTGAAAATTATACTTTCAATCTTATCAAGGCTCCCTTTTTGTTTTATATAATAATTTGCCAACTCCAGCATGGCATTCTCACCTTCGCCCACCACACAAATATCAAAGCTATGGGTTTTCAGGGTATCAACCCCCCAGCTGGTGGCAAGAGGCCCTCCTACAACAATTTTAGTACCCGGCACCCATTGTTTTACTTTTTTTGCAAAATTCTGAACCTGATAAATATTATCTGAAAGAGTATAAAAACCCACCATTTCAGGAGTTCCCAGGGTGAAAATCTGCCTTATTCTATCAAGTGAAAGATAAAAAAGCTCATGGATTCCCAGGCATTTTACTTTATAACCCTTTTCTCTTAACAATGTTGCAATATACAATAAGCCCATGTTAAAATGAGCATAATCCAGGTTGTAAAATGAATCTATATGGACAAGAATAACATCATACTCAACCTTTTTCTGCCTAACCCTGCCAATGTAATCTTCCACCTTCATTATAACTCACCCCGTATTCTTTCTTCAACTACCCTTTTAAAATCTGGTTTTCCCCGGAAATATCTTAACTTTCTTATTATAATCTCAAATTCTTTCCTGTAAATAATAGATGCCTTTTCAATGTATTTTTCTATAAAATCAAAATCCAGGCATATTCCCAGACCCGGCAACTCAAAATTAATGTTGCCTGTTTGCAACTTTGTTGTTTTTGTGGCAATAATTTGATTAATAGTGTTTTCATACTTTTCAGGCTTGCGGGCAAACCATTCGAACCCTTGTTCTATTTCTTCGGAAAAAGCATTGATAAGCGCCAGCCCGTAAGCCAAAGCTGGCCCTTTATTGTCAGAGAAATCAAAAACTAAATTTTTGCTGTCGAAAGAATTACTTTCCAGAAGAGAATTAATAATGGCATAATTTCCGCCCCTAGAAAAATTCAACACCGCGCTATCAATCAAATTCGAATTTGCCAGCAATTTTATGATTTTTAAAAATTCCGGCCTGTAATCGATGGTAATTTTTGTCTTTATATTTCTTTTCTGGAAATACTTTTTCAGCATTTCATAATTTCTGAATTCATATTCAGAAAAAGGGTTTAGAATATAATCGGGAAACTCATTCTGTTCTTGCAGGAAGTTAATTAATTCATTATATTCTTTTTCTGAATCTCGAAAACCAACCACAGAACACATGTTCGAGGCCGTTAATTTGCCCCTTGTATTTCCTGTGTTTTCTCTAAAAAGCGAAAGCACAGGTTTGTTATGAATTTTACCCCATAAATCAATTAAAGCTGTTTCTACGCCGGAAATTACCGGTTCCATACCCAATCTTTGTTTCACAGCTAAATTCGAATAATCAAGGAGTTGATTGGGCTCAGTAATTTCCCGGTTTAATAAAGTTAACGATATTCTTTTTTCCAGATCGTCAAAGACAATATTGGGGGTAAGCCCGGTTCGGGAAGGTTTACCCCAGCTGATTTCCCCCCAGCCCTCACAAATTTTTTCCTGGTATTTTCCTGCAATGCGAATAAAAATTCCGGGAGAATACAAATTATTGCCGGAAGGAAAATTAATTAAATAAGTATCGATTCTTACAATTTTCATAAAAAAAAAGGCGGTCAAACCGCCTTCGTGATATTTTATTGTTCTACCAATTCCACTGTGGGGTCAATCAAGCCATATCCGACCTTTCTTCTATAAAGGACGTTCAAAACATCGGTTTCGGCGTTTTTAAATACAAAGAAGGAAAATCCCAGAGATTCAATCTCCTTGATAGCTTCTTCCAGGGTCATGGGTTTCTGGCTCATCATTGGGGTTAATATTACCTGAGGGCTTTCAAGAATAGTTTCCAGGTTATTATCCTGTTCTTCTCCCCTGGGGCTTTCAACTTGGAAGAATTCAGCTTCCGCCATTTTTCTGGCTTTGCTCATTCGGCTTTTATATTTGCCTTTCTCCTTCTTTACCTGTTTTTCCAGTTTATCAAGGACTTTATCGATGGACGCATACATATCATTGGTTCTTTCCTCGCCCCTCAAAACAAATCCGTTTCCAAACACGGTTACATCTACAATGTGCCAATTTCTCTCGGTAGAAAGGGTAACATCTATGGAAATAATGTTGTCAAAGAATCGTAAAATCTTGTCGATTCTTTTCTCTGCGTAACTTCTCAAAGCGTCGGTTACGTTAAAATTTTTACCCTTTACAGTCATCTGCATAGTATATCCTCCCAAATTATTATTAAAAAAGTATTCTATTTAATTGAACTGGTGAAACTAACTATTAGTTCCCATTTTCCTTCAAAAACACTGGTTATTATGATTTTTCTGCCGGTTCTCCCAGCCTCTTTTTGGCTCTGTCAAGGTCTTCCCTTACCTTTTTATATTTCGGATCTACTTCCAGAGCCTTCTCGTAATTCTTTACCGCTGTTCTTAAAAGTTCCTCTTTCCTGGTAAAATCATATTCCTTTTCCAGGGCAAGCCCTTTGAAATGGTAAGCTGTGGGATAATAAGGCTCCATATTAATTGCATGATCCAATACTTCTATCGCATCCTGATATTTTTTCATCTTGATCAAACTTTCTCCCAGATAGGCATAAGCCTGGTAAAAACGAGGGTCGTTCTCGATTGCCCGGGAATATTCCTCAGCGGCAGCTTCATATTCTTCATTATTATAAAACTTCTCTCCCAGCATAAAATGCTTTACTGCATTGTCGTTGACCTTTTTGTTATCGGTGGTTTGGATTTTGCCATCATATAAATCAACAAACTTTTGGGCTCTTTCATTGCCTGGTTCCAACTCCAGCAACCTGCGGAATAATTCCACAGCTTTTTCATATTGGCCCAACTGCAAATACATGTTACCCAGAAAATATAATGCTTTTTTATTATTTTCATCCTGTTTTAATATTGCCTGGTAAACTTCAAACGCTTCGTTAGGCATATCCAGTTTTAGAAACAGGGACGCCTGGAATTCTTTTACTTCAATGTTTTCGGGGTCATCAACCAGAATATTGCTTAAGATTTCCACGGCATTATCAAGTTGACCGTCGTATGAGTATTCCCTGGCCAACTCCAGCCTCAGGTTGCATTCTTTATTTAGTTTTTCACCCAGGTAGTCGGCAAGATTCGCATAAATAAAAATATAATCGGGAATCACCCTTGCTTTCTGGTTCTTTTCCGCATCTGCATTAACTGCATAAACAACTTTGTAATACCGGTTTTTTACTTCTTCAAGCAACTCTTCGTTAACCAGCTCTTCATTTGCTTTGGAAATTTCATCCCAACCGGCGGGATTAATAGAACAATATTTTTGAATCAACAAATTTCTTCTGAATTCTGAGGCAAAAGCCATATTGGTAGTCAGGGCGAAAATCAATATAATTGTTATGGTATAAAAGGCTCGTTTCAACCTAGTTTCCTCCTTTGATTATTTGGGACAATTTTAAAAAGGCTTCTTCAGGATCATCAACCTCCAGGCACATTTGCTCCATGGGGCAGACGCCGTCTTTTTTCCGGTTTTCAATATAATCCACAGTTTTTTCACTGAATATTGCAACCCTGTTTGATTCCAGCACCTGCAAAGCTGGGCTGCTGATTACCGGAGAATAAACTTCCTTAATATTTACCTTTAAAACAAGCAAAGCTGCAGCTTTTCCAATAACCCGGTCGGCAATACTGGCCCCACCGAGTTTTCCGTTAAATGAATCTATAGCCTTCAAAAGCCCCTTTATGCCGTCTAGCCTGGAAGTGAATACTATTTCACCATTCTTTACAACAACCAGAGATAATCTTTCTTTGAGAAGCATATCTCTGGCAATAGACAAATCCTGTTTCATATATCACCTCTATTGTTGGAAAATATTTCTCTTTTTCTCTGCTGTTTCCTTCTTAATGTTGCCATTATAATGAATAAATACTGCACAAGGGTTTTTCTCAGCATCAATAAATATAATTTCTGGAGGAAACAAAATGAAAAAGATTGACATTAAACTGATTTGTTTTACCCTGATAATTCTGCTGACAATTACAAACCTGAAAGCAGCTTACGTTCCATCGGTTGTTGAAACAGATAAAGACGCTCAAATAATGCTGAGCCGGGCTCTGGACATGCTGAGAAACAAGTTGAGCATGAATTTTCAACGGCCCATAAAAGTGGAGTTGAAAACAGGGCCAGAACTGGATGCTATTGCATCGGACAGCCATTATAAGGGAGCCATAGTCGGCCTTCACACAATGAAAAACGGAGTTCATATGGTTTATATGATGAAAGATGCAGGACGGGATGATTTCTTCGGGACCATCTGCCACGAGTTAACCCATGGCTGGCAGGCGGAAAATTGTCCAGGCCAATCATTAATATTAAAAGAAGGCACCGCAGTATGGGTTCAGCAGAAATGCCTTTTATGGGACGGGGCATACATAAAGGCAAACAGGCTTAACCAGGTCATTGGCGACCCGGTTTACGGCGTGGGCTACCGTTTTGTTCAGGAATTGGAAGACAAAGTAGGCGAAACAAAGGTTCTGGCAGAAGTAAAAAAATTAAAGGATATAAAATAATTTGTTAAAAGTTTACAAATCCGAAACTTTTTGCAGTTGACAAAAATGAGTATTTATTATATATTACTCTGAAAATATCAGCTTTTTTTATTATTATGAAGTTTTTAAAATTTAAAAAATCAATATGTTCGTTTATTGTTCTAAGCTTTATATTACTAGGCTTGGGGCAATTAATCGCCTTTAATGTTTTCAAACCAGATATTACTCCATCTGATTCAGATTTTAATTTTAATGAACAGATTAAAGACATTTTTATTATAAAAGATTTTAACGTAATTTTAGTTTTTGCAAATTCTCTTAATTATTTTGCAAGAAATGGGAATTTGCTGGGCCGTTCCTCAGAAAAGAAACAAAAATTTAATAAGATAAATAAAAGTATTTCTTATAGAAACAAACAAAATAATTTTTTTTCCGGGTCAGGAAAAAATAACTACTGGTTTTTCGCAAAAACCGACATTCATTTCAGGCGAATCTACATAGCTGATTCCCAGAAAGACGAAGTTCCATCCCTGTAGCCCCCCACCTTTATTTATTAATTCTGTTTTGTGTTATTATTATTTTATTTATGAAAGGAAGTAAAAAATGGACTGGAATCGTTATAAAACCCCCATTTTGCTCGTATTAATAATAGCTTTTGCAATAGCTTGCTTTTTTATGAGCTACAATTCTGAAACCAAGTCATTCAACGTTAAATTAGGCCTGGATCTCAAGTCCGGTTCCCACATTTCAATAAAATTGATTCCCGTTGAGAGAGTGGAGGACGGCAAAACCAAAATGGTTCAAATCAATAAGGAAATTGTGAACCAGACAATTACCGTATTAAGAAGAAGGCTTGATCCTTACGGAAACAAGGAGATTATAATTCAGCCCGAGGGTACAGACAGGCTGATTATTGAAATTCCTGAAGAAACCGATGTTAACAAGGCAGTATCCTTAATTAAACAAACAGCTTACCTGGAATTTAAAGAACAGATGATTACCAAAACCGATGAGGGTATTAAGCAGGAATGGAACAAAGTCATGGATGGAACAGCCCTGAAAAAATCTTCGGTGGGAATTTTAAGAACCAATCAACCTATTGTGGAATTCGAACTGAAAAACGAATATCATGACGATTTTGCAAAGATAACCGAAAGAAACAAGGGAAAGCCTCTGGGAATTTTTCTCGACGGCAATCTTATTGATGCGCCAAACGTAAAAGACACCATTCCCACTGGAAGCGGAATGATAAGCGGTGGCGGGATGACCCTGGAAGACTGCAAAAGGCTCTCAATTTTATTGAATGCCGGCGCCCTGCCTGTTAAAATTGAAGTTCTGGAAAGCCTTACCGTCAGCCCCCTGCTGGGAAAAATTTCTCTTATGAGATCTCTGGGGGCAATGTTTATAGGAATGTCATTAGTAATGATTTTTATGGCTTGGTATTATAAATTACCAGGTTTTATCGCCAACATTGCGCTTGTTTCCTATACCCTGGCTCTTATGGCCAGTATGGTTGTGGGTAAATTCGTGCTCACTCTGCCCGGTATTGCAGGGTTCATTCTATCGGTAGGTATGGCTGTGGACGCCAATGTTCTTGTTTTCGAAAGAATGAAGGAAGAACTCGCCAGGGACAATGCCCTGAAAACATCAATAGAAAAGGGATTCTCCAAAGCTTTTTCAAGCATCATTGACGGCCACGTAACCACTTTTCTGGGAGCTCTGATTCTGTATTATCTGGGATCTTCCACTATAAAAGGCTTCGGGCTGACCCTGATGCTGGGAGTCTTTTGGAGTGTTATAACCGCTGTATTCATTACCCGGGTATTGATCGATTTCACAGCTAACCACGTCCAGAACAAGAAAATGTATGGAGCATAAGGAGGAAGTATATGTCAGATCTATTTAATATAACAACATCGAAAATCATCGGAATGCTGATTTTTCTGGCACTGGGCGTTGGATTCATTATCTGGGCCAGCAGTTTCCGAAAAAAATCCCGCGAATTGATGAAGAACAAGAAGTATTTTCTTATGTTCTCCGGGGTATTACTGGGTATTTGTATAATTACACTGATTGCTAACGGCGGCGTAAATAAGGGCCTGGATTTTACCGGCGGGACCATGCTGCAACTTGCAGTTGAACCCCGGGTGACTATTCCCGAGATCAGAACCACTATAGAGGAATATGCAGCTACCACAGATATTCCCCAGCAGTTCATCGATCCTAAGATTCAGATGGCTGCAGAGGAAGAAGAAGCAACCCAGACGCCTGAAACAGATGAACCCGAGTTAATAGATAAAAACGGTGAAAATACAGAAAAAGTGAACACCGGAGTTGAGAACACCTCGGCAGAAAACAATATTGTTATTGCCCAGGAAGTCACCGGCGAAACTGAAGAAGTAATTCCTGAAGACACCAAACTTAAAGAGCAGCCTTCACCGGAACCCAAAACTCCGGCTGAAACCATGGCCCCCTCTCCCGAGCCAGAACCTGATAAAACTAAAATAACCGGTAAATTCCGCAGAGTTATGATTCAGGTTAAAGAAATTCCCGCCGATAAAGTGAACGGGCTTATTGCAGCTTTAAGAGAGAAACTGGGTAACGTGGAGTTGATGAAAGTTGAAACCATCGGCCCTACCATCGGACAGGAACTGACTTCAAAAGCATTATGGGCGCTTATTATTGCTCTGTCAGCCCAGCTGCTTTATATAACCTTCCGTTTCGGAACCCAGTTAAGATATGGAATTGCCGCCGACGTGGCGCTTATTCACGACTTGATTATTATGGTGGGAGTATATACACTGTTTGGAAAGCAGGTAGATTTACCCTTCGTGGCTGCACTGCTTACAATTATAGGTTATTCTGTAATGGATACCGTAGTGGTATTTGACCGGGTCAGAGAAAACCTCAAGTTAATGAGAGGCAATACCTTTGAAGAAACGGTGAACACCTCGCTGAACCAGGTTATGACCCGAACCACAGCCACTTCATTTACCACCATCATAACACTGTTCACCATCTACTACTTTGGCGGAGCCACCCTGAAGAACTTTGCTTTTGCGCTGCTTATCGGTGCTATTGCAGGAACTTATTCTTCCCTGTTCGTGGCTTCACCGTTAATTATCATGATTGACGAACATGCCAAGAAAAAAGAACAGTCCAGAGTGGAAGACAGAAGAGCCAAGCTGGAAGAAAAGGCCAAAAAGAAAGCTGAGCGTAAGGATGAAAAATCTCAGGCGAGTGAAGATAAAAAGCCTGAGACAGAAAAAAAAACCGAAGAACCGGAAGAAAGTTCAGAAGAAACTTCGGAAAAACCCAAGAAGAAAAAATCTCGAAAGAGAAGAAGATAGATAATTGAAAGAGAGGCGTTAACGCCTCTCTTTTTTATATGGTATTGCTATCAAAATTTTGAATAATCGGCGGGGGCGGAAATTCAAACTTGCTTGCCTCCCCGGATTCCAGTTCAGTCAATTCAATAATGATTTCATCAATGGTATTTATCAGCCTGTTTTTCTGCTGTTCAATAATAGAAAGGTTATTCTCATCCATATCCCCGGTTGTTTCACCAGTGAGGCTCATTAGTTCTGAAAATGTTTTTAACATTCTCAAATATGCCCGAAAGTCCATTTCAAGCAAGCTGGATAATGTTCTGAATATTCTTTCATTAATCAGCATCAAATAATAAATGATGGAGCTTTTCTGGCGTTCAATCTCATTTGAATAATATTCTACAAGTGGCGGGAGTTTTCCATAAGCAAGGTTTCTGGTAATATATTTAAAACTGTCAAAAAAAATATTAATTTTATGTTTTAATACCCCCAACTGAAAAGTTAAATCTATTTTCTTTAATTCAAAAGAGTGATCCAGAAAAACCAGATAATCCTGCAGAGGGGCGGAACGCAAATCCTGCCCGCATTGTTTGCAGTTAATCTGTTTGTGGGAATTCAGAAATTCGCAAATCGGACATATTATTTTTGCTTCAGAACTCATTTTTTTTCACCTGAATGAAGGGAGAAATCACATTTTCTACAATTAATAATTAACTGAAATAATTCCGTTGTCAATAGTGGGAGGGTAAATTTGTGGATAAATCATTAAAATCCAGGGCAGATGAAGTCTATTTTAAAATCAATACTGAAATTCAGAACAACCGGATTGATCTGGTAGCTTCACACCTGAAAAAACTTGACAAAATAGAGGGTGAAACTCCCAGGGTGTTGGATATAAAAGGTTTCCTTGCCCTGGCAAGGGGAAATTACAAGGATGCAGAAAAATACCTGACTGAAGCTGTGAAACAGAAACCCGATAAGAAACGATATAGATTAAACCTGGGCCTTTTACACATGGCCAGAGAAGAATTTATAGAAGCTGAGAATATTTTTAATGAACTGGTAAAAAAAGACCCCGGTTACTTCCCCGCACTTAATAATCTTGCCATGGCTTTATTTAAACTTAAAAAGATTGACGACGCTCTGCCTTATATACAGAAGATGAAGGAAATAAAACCCAGATCGCCTATGGCATACAGGTTGGAAGCCCTCTATTATTTTGAAAAACAGCGTTACAGCGAGGCATTGAACACCGCCGATGAACTGATTGCCCTGGATCCTCAAAATCCGCTTACTTATATAACTATGGGCCAGATATTTAACAAGATGGAAAAATTTGAAGATGCAGCCCAGGCATACCAACTTGCTCATAACTTAAACCCAGATGATATGGACACAGCTTTGAGTTACGCCATAGCCCTGGGCAATATTGAAAGGTTTGACCTGTCATTTCCAGTTCTTCAAACTGTGGTAAAAAATCAGCCAAATAGCGGGCCAGCTCACAAGGGGCTGGCAATTATTTACAAGTTGATGGGAAAAGAAGAAGAATTTAAAAAACATGCTGAAACAGCCCGCAAACTGGGCGAAAAACTGGATTTACAATAAAGGAAAACCTTATGGGGAGAAGAAGATTAAATAAAATTAATTGGAGTTTCTGATGGGGAGAGAATGGGCTGATAAAAAAAATATTCCATCCAAAAAAGATTTGGAAAAAGATCTTGCAAAACTGAGAGATTCTTCAGCTTCCATTGAAAAAATTACAAAGTCCATGGCTGATGGTAATTCAAAAGCCGGCATAAGCAGCATTTTTGAAAATCACCTCTCAAGCCAGAAAGACATTGTAGATAAATTTATAAATTTATGCCAGGACAGGGAAGCTCTGATAAAATTCACCAAAATAGTCCAGAACATACAAATTAAAGTTGAATTGTTAAAACATCTGGAGAACCCCGGACAATATGAAGCGTTAAAGCAACAAATCATGGAGCATCTGGACGAATGGGCCAAATGCCTGGAAACAATAATTCAGGGCGTCATGAAACAAACCAGGGATTAACGGAGGTAACTCTTTGTTTCTAAATATATTTAATAAATCCAAGATAATTGTGTTGTTAATAATTTGGGTGTTATTTTTTTTTGCGGGTTGCAATGTTACCGAATTGTTTGTAAGGCCGTCACCCACCCCCACAGCAACTGTTCCCGCCATACCCCGGTTTGATGCAAAAGTAATTAGGATAGGTGTAGATTCAAGCCCGGCAAGTTTACTTATTTATGCCATAAATCATTATATCCCTGCCAACACTTTCAAGGTGGAACCAGTACTGGTGGAAGATGTCAACCAAAGATGGCAGTTACTGGCATCCGGTGAAATTGACATGGCAATGGCAAGCCTGCCAGAATTTGTTTTGGGCGCCTCCCGGCACAATCCCGGAGCTTTTGTTTGCTGGACCTCTGTTTCTAACGGAACTGAAGCAATTCTTGTAAAAAACAACATAAAATCCGTAAAGGAACTTACCGGCAAAAAAATTATCACCACACCGGGAAGTTCATGCCATTTCTTTCTGATTTCCATATTAAACAGCCAAGGTAAATCCACCGCTGAGATTGATCTTTTCCCCGTTGACAGTAAAAAAGAAGTTTTAAACCTTTATAAAACAGGTTCGGGTTTTGATGCTGCAGTGATGGAGGAACCATATTTAAACCGGGCAGAGTCAATGAATAATAAAAATTTCAAGTTGCTGGCCTCTTCCCAGCCGCCCCGGACCATCTCCCGGATTCTGGCAGCGGGCGATATTCCCCTTAAATACAGGACAAAAGATATTCAAACCGTGGTGAATGCTTATTATCAGCTGGTAGATTTCATTTTATTGAATCCCGGGCTGGCAAAGAAACTGATTGCCACCAGATCGGGAAAATCAATAGAAGAAATTGACCTGATGTTTGAAACGGTAAAATTGAAAAGCCTGGACGCCGCGAGGGCACCTTCCAGAGAAAATATAATTGATGAAATGAGAAAAATCCATCAGGTATGGTCAATTGAAGGTTTGCCAAATGCCGGCAAGACTTTGAATTACAATGACCTGGTTGACTATAATTATCTTGACGAGGCAGAGATAAAACCTGCCGAACCCATATTTGAGAAGTCCCCTGAACCGGCGCCGACTTTTTTCACGCCTTCCCCCACCCCGGACATCACTCCCGGCGAGAGCCCAATACCGCCAACCCCGGATTTCCCGGCAGTAACCGAAACCCCTGAAGCTTCTCCGGTGGCAAGCCCAATACCCGAAACTCCATTGCCTGTTGATGTTACTCCCACTCCTGGCCCTGCCGGCTCTGAAAAAGAAACTGTCGAGACCGATGTCAATATTAAAACATTTCCAGAAATTAATTAAAGGAGCAAGCCTATGAAGGAATTTACCATTGAGGGACATAAATTACCCGCATTGATTCTTGGCTCATCTCCTTTCTGCGGGGCGGGGCAATTCGGCAGCAGAGCCAGGGATTACCAGAAACAGTTTTACCACCAACCCCAGAACATTACTGATTTGATTATTCATTTCATTAGCAGGGGATACCATGGCTTACACCTGCTGGCACTGGCCCCAATTGTCAAAGCAACCCTGGAAGCATACAGAAAGCTTGGTGAGGATTTCCCGGTAATAGTAACCCTGATGCCCCAGAATGAAGAAGAGCAATGGAAATGGATCAAAAAACTCAATACAAAAATTGTTTTCCTGCATGGCGCCGAAACCGATAAGATGGATATGAGCCTGATTGAAGAATTTGCCCGAAACTGCCGTAAAAATTGTGTTGTTCCCGGCGTGGCAACCCACAACACGGGAATAACCATACCTGCCATAGACAAAAACAGACTTGATATCCAGGCCTATTTATGCCCATTCAATAAAACCGGCCTGCATGTTCATCCCAGCTTGAAAGAAGCATTGAAGGCAATCTCAGAAACCGAAAAGGCAGTCATAGGAATGAAAATCCTATCCTGTGGCGAGCTTACCCCCGACGAGGCTTTTCCGTTTTCCCTGCCCTATGTGGACGCTATAACCGTAGGAATGGTTACAAATAATGAAGTTGATGAAAATTGTAAATTCTTCGAAAAATTTGCTCATACTTTGGCTTCAAAACGGCGAATCATCTCATCATAGATAAAAGGCTCCAGAGAAGGCCATGCCGATATTAAAGGTGGGTTCAGGGCATATTCAACAGCCACTCTGGCCAGAGCTTCCACACCCCAGTTATAATATATCCGGGGCATTATCTGAGTTCTCATATCTGGTACCTGGTTGCAGAAATCTATGGCATAGGGAACTCCATCCTTAATGGCAAACTCCACGGAATTCATGTCGTAATCAAGAACCCTGCAAAGCTGAATCGACTGTTCGACTATGATTTTTCCCAGTTCCGGGGTCAGGTGCTGGTGATCCACAATATATGCCTGCTGAGAAGAATCCATTTTGTGAGCTGGGTTGTATTTTATTGGCAATACATATTTTTTTCCAAATACCAGAGCCCGCACATAATGTTCATAATCTATATATTCCTGAAGCAACATAACCTGGCTGCCGGTTTTTTCATAAGCTTCCATCAGTTCTTCCCGGCTGTTCACAACAAAGACGTCTTTCCAGCCTCCCCCTTCGGAAGGCTTCAAAACTGCCGGGAAACCGCCAACCTGAAGATGTATATTGCCCCAATTCAAGGGGAAATCAAGGTTGCCAAGGTCACTTTCTGTAACACCGGGAGGATATTCCCGAACCGGCAATAAAACCGTTCGGGGAATTTTTACCCCAATTTTCTTTGCCACACTGTATGCAAAATACTTTTCCAGATAAAACCTGAAAGGATTGTTTATTATGTAAGTTCCCCGCATAAATGCATTTTTTGTGTATTCCCTGAAAAAAGGAATCACATGG
>CAZSLZ010000080.1:0-14884 GCA_964607865.1 uncultured bacterium | reverse complement strand
GTTTAAACAAAAGATTCGAATTCTTAACCCTGATAAAAAGACTGCTCTTATGGAAACTCCAGATCAGGAGTTTGAATTGAAGGAAACCAAGACTCCATTTATGGCTGTGAACTATTTTGCAGAAGTGGTAATACAGAAACCAGGAACATATTGGTTTCAAAATTTCCTGAACAATAAACTCGTCATGGAGTTTCCCATGGAAGCCCGCAAGATGGAGCCCAAAACACAGGAAACTGAAGAATAATAAAGGCATATGGCGGTGAATTAGATTTTATTTTCGAAAGGAAAGTTCTTTTCTTGTCTGGTAATTTTAGTTTTTATTCTTCTTCCTGCTGCGGGGAACTGTACAGATGGCCAACAGGCTAGAATGATTGTTCATCGTTTTTTTACCCTGGTTCACAGGGGAGATTATGAAAATGCATACAAGTGCTTCAGTGAATCGGTAAAACAGGACTTACCTTTTTCCCGGTTCAGGGAGGGAGCTCAGGACGTTAAATATTTGAAGATTCTCAGTATCCAGGTTCTGGATGAAGAAGAAAATCTTCTTAAAATGAAAATCACTTCGAAAGTTAATCTTGTTTATAAGCAGAACCTCTATGAAGCTGTTTATGTAGGCAAGGTTGACATTTATAATGAGGAAGGGCAATGGAGGTTAATTACTGTAGATTTGACAGCTAAGTCTCAGAAATTATTAAAAAAGGGTTCAAAGGAAGAAAAACTGAAAGGACTTGATTTCGGAACCAATTAACCTGTCGGAGGATAAATTTGAGGTTTAAAATATTTTTTTATAGCTTGCTGGTTGTTATTCTAGCCCTCATTCTTATGGGAACCGTGGGTTATTCAAGTTTGAAGACAATTGCCTACGACCAGCTGGAACAGCAGGTTTATGAAAGAGCAAAACTATTAACCAGCGAACTGAAAGATCTTGAAGGCATAAATGAAATAAAAGGGACATTCTCAGCTTATTATCATACGCCCGATAATTACTTCTGGCTTGTAGGCTCTGACGGTACTATCCTTTCATATCCCGATTTCCCAGGTACCATGGAAGATAAATATATGGGGCGCGATTCGGATGTTCTTTCTGAAATTATTAAAGAAACCAACTTTGCGGTTATTCAGAATATTGAGGGCCAGCAAAGGTATATATATGCAGAACAGTTGGAAGGCGGCAACATTTTTATTCTTTCTCAATCTCTTGAAGGGGTAAATTCAGTTTTAACCGATTATAAAACCATTGTATTGGGAGCCGGTTTTATTATTCTGCTTTTGACCATGGGCCTGTTATTCTTCATTTCAAGAGAAGCATTGAAACCGTTATATGAACTTCAGGATTATGCTAAAAATCTGGCAGTAGGTGAATATATTGATCGGGCTGATTCCTTGAAAGAACCTGACATAATCGCAGTAGCTTCCATTCTTGAAAGGTTTTTCACTCAGGCCAACAAGGAAAAGGACACTGATCAGAATCCCATGTCAGGTTTGCCCGGCAATAAATCTTTATATGATAACCTCTTCCGGGTAATAGAATCAGGGGAGAAATTTGCCGTGGGTTTTGTGGATGTCAATGATTTTTCTGCTTACAACGAAAAATATGGAATTACAAGGGGAGATTCAGTTATCCGGTTTCTGGGTGTAACTCTGATTAATGCCATAAAAGAAAAGGGTAACAAGGATGACAAGACTTTTCACCTGGGAGGTGACCGGTTCTTTTTCCTTACAACCCCGAATAAGGTTAACCAGGTATGTGAACGATTCATTGAAGAATATGAAAAAAATATTCTGAATTTTTACGATGAAAAGGCCAAAAAAAGTGGGCTGATTGTCAGTAAGGATAAAAAAGGCAATATCAAGGAATTTCCTGTCATGCCAGTTTGTATAGGTATTGCCACTAACCTGAAAAGGCCTCTTGTCCACCCATTGCAGATTGGGCATATTGTTGGGGGGATAAGAAATTATTTGAGGGACCAACAGGTAAGCAGTTACCTGCTGGATAGGCGAATTACCAGCCGGGAAGACGAACTTCAGGGCGAAAAAGCTCCTTTCCCCGATGAAGAAGTTGAAGAAATCAGAAAAGAAATTGAGTTACGGGAAACCAGAGAATTAAAGATTCTTGATGAAGAAACCAAGAGTTTCAGTAACAAAATTGAGGAAATGGAAACGTTAGAGAGTAATGCTGAAACTTCCTCCGAAAAAGAAATTGATGCAGAATCAAATGAGCAAAGTATAAGTTCACCGGAGGCTGACAATGATAATAACACTGAGCGAGAAAATGGAGCCAACTCCGATGACAACACCAGAGAATTAACCGACGGACAACCGGGAAAACAGGGGGATTCTGAATCTCCAGTATCCTGATTTTCTTCAATATTATATTTGCTAGTTAATATTTTTATTTTCTCATTTCTTGTTATGGAGGAAAAGTTTTGAGTAAGATATTAGATGATTTGAACAAAAACCAAAAAGATGCTGTGGTTTATAACGAAGGGCCCTTATTGATTCTGGCGGGAGCGGGAAGCGGAAAAACCAGGGTTATAACCAGAAAAGTTGCTTATTTAATTTATGAAATGGGGGTCAGGCCCCATCAGATTCTGGCAGTGACCTTTACCAATAAGGCTGCCAGCGAAATGAAAGAACGCATTGGTGAGTTAATGGGTGATGTTTGGGTACCCTGGCTGGGAACTTTTCACTCTATCTGCGCCCGGATTCTGAGAGTTGAATTACCCAGAATAGGTAAAAGAGGAGATTTTTCTATTATTGATACCGGCGATAAAAAACAGCTGGTAAAAGAAGCAATGAAGGAATTGATGATAAGCGATAAGCAATACTCGGTGGGCAGGCTGGCAAGCTCTATCAGTGCCGTAAAAAACCAACTTCAGAGCCCCGGTGAATATGAAGCTTCTGCTTATGGCAAATATGCAAAAATGGTAGCTGAGGTTTACCATTTGTATCAACAGAAGTTAGAAAAGAACCGGGGAAAGGATTTCGACGATTTGCTTCTTCATGCTGTAAAATTGCTGGAAAATTATCCAGAGGTTAAACAAAGATATCAGGAACAATTCCATTATATCTTAATAGACGAGTATCAGGATGTAAACTTTGCTCAATACAGGCTGGCAAAAATCATGTCCGAAAAGCATGGCAAAATTTGTGTTGTTGGTGATGACGATCAATCAATTTATGGTTTCAGGGGGGCTGATGTATCCATTATTCTGAGATTCGAAAAAGATTTTCCCGGCGCCAGAATTATTAAATTGGAAGAAAATTATCGCTCCACAAATATAATACTGGATGCCGCCCATGCTGTGGTGGTTCACAATAAGGGAAGAAAAAACAAGAAATTGTTTTCTACCAGGAAGCAGGGAGAGCGGATAGGATGCAGAGCCAATGCAGATGGAAGGGAAGAAGCCAGGTTTGTGGCGGAAAAAATTGCCGAATTGAACCAGAAGGAAAGAAAATATAAGGATATCGTTGTTTTATACCGAACAAATTCTCAATCCAGGGCCATAGAAGAAATTCTCAAGCAGGAAGGCATTCCTTATAACATAATTGGAGGCCTCCGTTTTTACGAAAGAGCAGAAATCAAGGATGCAATTGCTTATTTAAGATTTATTGAAAATCATGATGATTATCTCAGTTTAAGACGTATAATTAATGTCCCATCCAGGGGGATAGGAAGCGTAAACTGCGAAAAGATTATTGATAAAGCAATTCATGACAACGAAGAAATTCTGGAAGTCATGAACCATGCCAAGGATTTGCCCAGGGTGGGCCAGAAGCTGCAGAAAAGTCTGAATGAATTTGCCAGGACCATCAGAAACCTGCAAAAAGAAAAAGGGAAAATGAGTTTGCCTGACTTCATTCATAAGGTTTTAACCGATGTGGGCTATTTCCAGATGCTCAAGACTGATTCAGACCCCAAAAAATTCGAACGGCTTGACAACCTTGACGAATTAATAAATGATGCCCGGGAATTTGAACTTACCAATACGGAAGTTAATCTGGAAGCCTTTCTGGAAAAAGTTGCTCTTTATTCTGATATTGACGATAAAGTTGACTATAATGAAAATGAAGGGGGCCAGGTTACTTTAATGACTGCTCATATGGCCAAAGGCCTGGAATTTCCTGTTGTTTTCATTGTGGGGCTTGAAGAGAATATCTTTCCCCATTTCAGAAGTATTCAGGAAAACAGCCCCAAAGCCATCGAAGAAGAACGAAGGCTTTTCTATGTGGCCATGACAAGGGCAATTGATAAGGTTTATCTTTCTTATGCCAGGGAGAGAACTCTCCATGGAAGGACTCATTACCAGAGCCCTTCACGTTTTCTGAGAGAAGTTCCCGAAGAGCTTATTGATCACTATATGCCCGAGGTTTCCAAACGTAGTTTTTCCAGAAAAGTACCTTCAATTTTGGATAAAAGAGGATTGAAACCCAAAGATAATAAGGAAAAATTTAACGAAGGCGATATTGTTTATCATAAAATATTTGGCCAAGGCAAGGTTCTTCTCTCAGATAAGGGATACGTAACCGTTAATTTCAGCGGAGTGGGTAAAAAATATCTTTCGCAGGACTTTCTGTCTCACTATGGAGAGAAGAAAAAAGTCTGATTTAATATCCATATTATAAATCCTGATTTGTTTTGTTAATGTGAATTTCTGCAGCATCTGACTTTTTTGAAAGGGGAGAGGTAAAAAAGGTCGAAGTGGGGAGAATTAAAACAAGTGAAAGGTTATTTCAATGTACCTGCATCTGGATCAACTATTCTATGACAACAGGCTGATGTTGGTTTGCCTGCTTAATATGTTTATAAATTTGCTTACTCTTACCACCAACGCTGCCAGGGTTTCTGGCGCCGAAACAAAAAGGGTGGCAACTGCTTTATCACTTTTCAATGTATTTCAGGTTTCATTCAGGACCCTTAACCTTATCTATGCTCCCCTTATGGCGTCTATTGTAGATATACTGGCAAGGCAGAAAGCATTTGACCTGATCTTGATCAAACTGCGTTTTGTGGTTCTTTCAGCTGCGTTTGGCTCATTTCTTGGCCTGTTACTCCTTCCCACTTTTATTAATATATATAAACTGGGAATAAAAGCAATGGAACGTTACGGCTCCATTCCCCGGATTGCTGTTAATTTTATAAGGACACCTTCATTCTGGGTTAAGGCAATAAAATGTTTTCGCAAACCCAGCCTTCTTGGTGTAAATCCCATGGAATTAAAAAATATTCCTAAAACATTTCTTGTTTTCAATATGCTGGGAGTTTCAATGTGGACAATAGGAGTTATCTCTTCCACTTATGCCAGCGTCCTCAATGAAAAACTGGTGCGGACTTCTATTCACCTGTCGGGAATTGTCAACGGTATTGGAACAATTTTTCTATTTGTTCTGGTGGAACCGGTTTCAGCGCTGATTGTAGATCAGGTGATTTCCGGAGATCGCCCTGAAAAGGAAGTAAGAATTATGGTTATCTGGCTGGCGATCGGTTCCATTATTGGCAACCTACTGGGGGCAGTACTGCTGGTTCCTTCAGCACATTATATTCTATGGATCTCAAAATTGATTGGTGGTTAAACCTTGGCTATCTTCAGAAAAACCCTGAAGGAAGAATTTATTATTACCCTGGTTTTTTGTGTGGTTCTGCCCATAACCATCTTTTTTGCAATTCAGGAATTTCAGGTTGCAAAATACCTGGATTTTTCCCAATTTATCCAGGATGTTCCCGGCCCATTGAAAAAAATTGCCGAATCTTTTCTGGTTCTTAATGTATTCGGTGGTTATCTGCATATTGTGGTATGTGTAAACTGGATTATAATCACAAGTTTCTACATATGTGTGGTTTCATCAGGGCTCATAGCCAGGGAATATGAACAGAAAACCCTGGGGCTGCTCCTTTCTTACCCGGTTTCCCGGCTCAGGGTTATTCTGGAAAAATACCTGGGATCGGTTTTCTACCTGTTTTTGATGGTAGCTGCTGGTTTTCTGGGGTTTTATGTGGCAACATATCACGGAATACTGAATGTTCCCTACGAGGTATCCCGGTTTCTGGTCATTACTGCTAACGGATTCGCTTTCTTTTTATGCCTGGCTTCCATAAGCCTGTTTTTTTCAGTGTTGTTTACCGAACACCAGAAAGCTGCGGTGGCTTCCCTGCTGTTTTTCTTTCTTTCATATTCAGTTTATTTTCTGGGGGCGTTTTCATCTAAATGGGCAAAAGTAAGACAATTCACGTTGTTCAGATACTTCGATACAGAAAAATTGTGCATGGCTTCTGACCTGAAATGGGGCAATATCCAGGCATTAATTATTATAGCTATGGTTTTTCTGGCTGTTTCTGTTGTAATTTTTCATAAGAAAGACATTACTGGTTAATTTTTTCCAGCAAATAACTTATACGCAGGGCTTCAGCGACTGACCAGGCTTGAGAATAACATCCCCTGCTTTTAAAAGGCTCATCGCCGTCAAATATTTCCGATAAAGTGTTCAAGCCACCGCTGGCAAGGTTATTCATCCATAACTTGAAAAGTTGTTCCACCTGTTTAAATGAAGCATCTGAGTAATTTGCTGTTTTTAAAAGGGCTTCCAGAAACGGGCCCATTAAATAACCCCATACGGTTCCCATATGATAGGCGCCGTCGCGTATTCTTATGGGGCCGGTGTGCTCTTTTCTGTAATCAGGATCCCGGTTGCTGAGCGAGCGTAAACCAAAGGGAGTGTATAAATGATCAGAAACATTACTTATAACCGGTTTCCATTTCCTTTTGTTTAAAACGGAGTAGGGCAGGCTTATGGCGTATATCTGGTTGGGCCTAATTTTACCATCTGAATTACTGTCTTTAACCACATCATACAGGCATTGAGCAGTTTCATTCCAGAATTTGCCGTTGAAAGATTTTTTAACTTTCTTTATTAAAGAATCTGAAATATTGCATTTATAATTGAATTGCCTGCAGAGTTCTTTATAAATATTCAGGGCGTTATACCATATTGCGTTAATTTCCACAGGCTTGCCGTTTCTGGGAGTAACTACCCAATCGCCCACTTTGGCGTCCATCCAGGTGAGTTGAACATCGGTTCGATTTATGGCAATAAGCCCGTCTTCCTCCATATGAATGCCGAAATCTGTGCCTGCCTTATAGTTTTGAATTATTTCTTCAATTGTTGGCAATAGTTTTTTTATTGTTTCATTGTCATTGGTGAAACTCAGGTAATGATGTACTGCATTTATGAACCATAAGGATGCATCCACTGTGTTATAAATGGGTTCTCTGCCCACATCCCCAAAACGGTTGGGAATGATTCCATTTTTACATTGGCGGGAAAAATTGATCAGAATTTTTTTCGCATCACTAAAACGGCCAGTAACCAGGCATAACCCCGGCAGAGAAATGAAAGTATCCCTTCCCCAATCGCCAAACCAGGGATAACCAGCTATAACTGTTATACATTTGTTCCCGTTTCCTTCAACCCGCTCAATTACATGCTGATCTGAAGCCCAGATGAGTGTTTTCTGAATTATATCTGGTTTAGAAAATGCAGCTTGTTTAAATAAATTCCTGATTCTGCATGTCTGATTATGAGTTTCTTTTTCAAAATTTCCGGTAATTTCCTGTTCTATAGAGAAATACATCTCCAATTTTATATCCTTGTCAAATTCTTTTATGAAAAATCCCGGTGAAAACAAATCTTCATTATAATCAAGCCCCCGTTCCTTTTCTTTTAAATACTCAAATTGCTTATACCATTGAGCATCTCTGGTAAATTCAAATTCACCCGCCTTGATTTTCAACTCGGGCAAATCCTTACAGGGCTTGATTGACAGAATAGAATTATTGAAGTGAGTTTCTGTATCGAACTGGGAATTTTCTGCCTGCAGTTTGTGAAAATCACGAAATGCCAGAAGGGGAGTTATGGTAAATTTAATTTTCTGTTCTGTGGGGTTGTTAACCTGGAACCTGACAATTGTTGTATTCTTTTTTTTCACCATGATAATTTCTTTGGTTATAACCACAGGGCCTATTGTGTAAATAAACCTGGGGTGGGGAACCAGGGAAAATTCTCTCAGATGGTTATATCCATGGGGATAAATCTGGCTGTTCTTATATAAGTTGGTGGAAAGATGATATGTTTTGTTTCTGATTTTCAGTCTTTCTTCAACTTTGGATACCAATACGTTTCTTTGATTATTGCAGGAACATGTCAGCAAACCATGATAACGCCGGGTGTTACAACCCAGAATAGTGGAAGAGGCGAAGCCACCCATTCCATCAGTAAGAAGCCATTCGTTTTGAATCCCGGTTTTAAAATTGTTTAAAAGCTGGCTGTTGCCCCTATGGTTTGCAACTGTCAAGTTCATTCTGTAAATTAACCCAGATCAAATTTTATTCCGGTTTGTTCACAGAAAGATTCATAAGTGGTGCGGATGCCTTCCAATTCGTTTTCCAGGTTTTCCCGGTGTTCTTTCAACTCAAAAAGTTCTTCGTTGATTTTTTCAATCTTTTTTTCTTTCTTTCTAATATCACGGTTAATATCTTCCCAGATACTTTTTATTCTTTTAAACGCATGCTTTAATTTTGTTCCTACCTGTTCAATTGTTACATCATTAACTTCTTTCATTTTTACCTCCAAAAAATAGGGTTGGCTGATATATTAATTTCACTTCAGGTTTTTTCCTGCTGTTTAACCATCAGGAAACAAAACTCATATTCTGAAATGTTTAACAAAGGATGCCTGAAGTTTAAGTTGAATATGAGCTAAAACGAATAACTGGTGAATATAATGTTCTATTTCAGCCCCATTCTGGGTAAGAAAATTAAAAACGAAAACGGAGATCAGATAGGGAAAGTTTTTGATATGATTATTGTCCCTGGAGAATCGTTTCCCAATATTTCCGATATTATAATGAAGTTTCGTACCAGCAAAAAAATAATACCCTGGAAGAAAGTCAAACACCTGGATATGGAAGGGCTTATCACCCGTGGGACTGATTCCAGCTATGGAGATTATCAGCCAAATGGCGAAATACTGCTGGGTAGAGATATTCTTGACAAGCAGCTGGTAGATATAAACGGACATCGGGTAGTTCGGGTTAACGACATTCAACTGAACAAATTTAAAGGAAATTTGATTTTAGCAGGTGTGGATGTTGGCCCCCAAGGGTTGTTGAGGAGATTGGGTTTACTGAATTTTGCCCGTACAGTTTTTAAATTGAAACCTGCGTCCCAGATAATTCGTTGGGATAATGTTGATTTGCCGGGTAAAACCGGTCAGGCTTTGAGGCTTACTACCACCAACGAAAAATTAACCAGAATACACCCCGCAGATTTGGCTGACATTCTGGAGGAATTGTCTGCAAAACAAAGGGTCAGCCTGTTTAACAATTTTGATATGGAACAAAGGGCGGAAATTCTTGAGCATATGGAAGAAGATGTCCAGTTGGCATTGTTCAGAACTTTGTCAGATGAAATCGCATCGGATATTCTTGAAGAGATGAGCCCTGATGAAGCTGCGGATTTACTGCAGGACTTGCCCGAATACAGGGCCAACGAACTTCTTGGTTTGATGGAACCCGACGAGGCCGAGGACGTAAAGGAGTTATTAACTTATAAAGAAGATACTGCCGGCGGATATATGAGTACCGAATATATTTCAATATCGCCACATAAAACATGTCAGGAAGCCATTGAACATATTCGTATGATGTCGCCAAAAACTGAGCTGGTATATTATGTATATGTGGTGGATTCCGATGAAACCCTGCTTGGAATTATTTCAATAAGAGACTTGATAATAAATGAGCCGACGGTCAGAATTTCTGATATTATGGTAACAGAAATAATTTTTATAGAAGCAGAGGAAGATATAAACAAAGTAGTTGAGCTCATAGCCAAATATGATTTACTGGCGGTGCCAGTAGTGGATAAATCCATGGAACTTAAAGGCATTGTAACCTTTGATGATGTCATGGATATTTTGATTCCCCCGGAAAAAAGATAGTTACATAAAAATCAAAGATGTGAAATTAAGGAAAGTATCGGCAACTTTCATAAAAAAACTGGGTTTGCACTCATCCGGTGTAAGGTTATAATTCTTCCTCCCGCCTTTTTTAGCACTGTGGTATTTTTCGGGAGTAACCGTTTCTATTTTTTTTATGGGGGCTTTGAATAATTGGCCAATGGCTGAATTCAGCTGATCTCCCACTACGGTGGTGGCAATATGGGTTCTTGCCACTTCAGATGGGTTTGCATTTCCCTCCAATTTAAGCCTGCTTTCCAGGTTTGCAATGGAATTCTTATTGCTGACAGCGTGCCTGATTGTACTAAAAATACTTGTGGGGTTGATAGCCGGGGGCTCGTAATGGCATGAATCGAAAATACTTGCTACGGTTTTTGAGGCATCTCGGGACCACCTGGCCTGGGCCAGGGACCAAATATCCTTCTGTAAATTTGACGTGTTGTATGCGTTTACCATACTTTCAGCCGCCTTCTTTTCTTGGTAACCTTTCGTCATATTCATTATACTACTTTAGTATAGTTATAATAAAGTTTCTGTTATTAACTTTTTGTTAAGAAAATCGGGAAATGTTAAAATTTTATAAAGCTTTTGTTAATAAATTGTAAATAAATATTAAAAATATGCTGAAAAGATCAAAGTTTTTGTAACAATAATTCTTTAAATTATCTCTTGTTCTTATAATACGGGGAAACGGAAAAAGTTAATATTCTTGTGGTTCACGGGGGAAACAGGTCGTATGGTAAGTTAGACTTTAGTATAACAAGTTCACCTATCGGGTTTTGGTTCAGATTGTTATACTTGAAAAGCTGTTTTGTTTGTTGTCTCGGTTCTCTTGAAGAACTTTATTCCTGAATCCAGTTCTGCTGGAGGATTTTTCTCAGGTCCTGGTTCTGGAAATATTTTGGGTTCAGTTTTTCTATAATTAAGAACCAGATAATTTCTTCAAAAAAATTCATGTCGGGTTCTTTACGGTTGTTTATTCGAAAAATCAAGTCATCTATAGCATGTCTGGTAGAGTTTGTAGAATATTTCTGTTTCCTCAGGTTTAATAAAAATTTTAACATTTCAATCTGTTTTCTATAGAAGGGGATATGTTCGTTTAATTCTTCCCTTCGTTTCAAGAACAACTGGTATTCATCCTTATATCTTTGCCTGGTTTTCCTGCCCCGGTTGCCACCTTGAAAAAATTTGCTCCATTTGCTTTCCTCGTTTACAAGCATCTTTCTTATTTCCTTGTTGGCAACATTGTAAAGCTCTTCAGCTTTATTGCATAAAATATCAGCATAGTTTTCACTATCTGTAAGGGTATAAAGCCTGGCAAGCAGAAAAATTTCATCGGCAATGTGTTCATAGTCATACTTGTCTGGTTCAGTTTTCACCTGGTTTTGACCGGGTTTGAATTTACTCTCAGAATCAAAATCAAAAAGCCCGGTTTCCAGGACTGAATTATATATTTCTGATTTGCCGGTTTTTATTGCTTTAAATTTAATTCTTTCTTGCAAAAGATTTATGGCAGATATTAAATTTGTTAAATCCGGTTCTTCATACAGCAACCTTTTGGAAACAAAGTGGCGGATGTGGTCCTCGGTTGACCCTATTTCCGCAAGGTATGTATCATAAATTGCCCTGGCTGTAAGAAGTTGTTTTACAGCGGGCGCTATCTCGTTATTTATTATCAGCACAACACCCGATTGAAACAGGTATCTGCAGCGATGAAGTTTTTGCAATGGCGGCAGGGAAGCAGGGCTTTTTTCGTCAATACTTTCTGCCACCAGGATTTGTTTCATCATTTTCCAGAAATTGTGTTCTTCTGTCAAAGAAAACACCTCATTAAATCTTCAAATTCCCGGATATTGAAGTCAAAGTAGCCGGAGATTTCATTATATATTTTTTCCAATATCAATAACCATTCTAAAAACTCGGTAAGACAGAGTATTGAATATAATGAAAATTGATTTTCGTTGGTGTTCTTGTATAGGTTCTTAATACAGGTTGCGAAATTTTCGTTGTATTTTTTTGTCTCTATTATTTTTAAAAGAATTTTATTCTGCATAATAGAAAAAATGATATTGCCAAGCTTTTCTTTTTTCAGTTCAAGGTATTTTTTATATTCAGAGTTATTTTCCTTAAAGTTAAAATAAGTGTATCTGAATTTCATCCAGTGGGGTTCTTCTGTAATTATCTGGGTTTCAACCTGGTTTTCCAGTTTATCCAGAATATCTTTTGCAGCTATGCTGGAATTAAAGGCAAACTCCTTATAATCAAGAATTAAGGCTATTTTTGACAGCCTGATGAATTCCAACACTAAATCTTTTGCCTTATTAAATGAATCAGTTTCAAGCCTGTCGTCTTTTTCGAAATTGGTTACAGGTTCATTATACAATAAACCGATGTGTTCAAGAGAAAGTTCAGGTATGTCATAGCTTGTAAGAATTGAGTGGACATACTTTTTCTTGAATTCAAAAACATGCTTGATGTAAGAATCAAAAGAGTATGCCAGGTTATCTGCTTTGCTGAGAAAATAGAAAATGATTTTTTCGTTAGGGTAGTTTAAAGGAGGCATATAAGGCAAAAGAATTCTTTGAGCTTTTTTAAAGTATTTTTTTGATTCGGTTCTATTATTCATGACCATAATGATGCCTGTCTGGGTGAGGTGCCAGGCATAAGGCAGCGGGGCGGTTTTTTCCTCTTCAATATCCTGGAATAAGAGTTGGTTATTGGTGGTAGAATATAATTGTTCCCAGTAAGCTTCTCTCATAAATGAAAAATTTCCCTTGTAAAATCTGTAAGTTTAATTGCATATTTAATATTTTTATCCTGCTGGCCCAGTAAGGGTTGCAGTCTGTGGGCAATCATCAGCCATTCCAGTAACTCAACCAGGCTTATTTCCAGGGAATTGGTTTCTTCGTTATAAATATCATAAAGAAGGATGTTTTTATTGCAAGAGCTGTTGATATATTAAAGTCGGGGCTGCTGGAGAATAGTTTCAGCAGAACATTGGACTGTTTCAGGTAAAATTCTTTTTTTACATATAAATAAGAATAGCAGGGCAGGTAAGGCATTTTATCGGAGAAATCATTAAAGACGGATTGTGATAATTTAATGGTTTCAGTTTCATTCTGCAAATCTTTTTTAAAATGAAATCAAGCTGGGCCAGGCGTAAAAAATCAAAACCCATAGATAATAAATGATACCCTTCGCATTCGGAAAGCATTTTTACAGTGGCCGACTTGTAACCGTATTTTTTGAGGTGTTTTTCAATTTTAGGGATATATGGGCGTGAAAAATTGTACATATTCATTTTCAGAATCAATCTTTGACGGATATAATCCTGGGCTTCTTCCAGTAGCAATGAATTTTCACCGGTTCCTCTGTGCTGTAGATAATAAAGAATGATCTTTTCATTATAATCGTTCTTGTTCAGGCTTAAGTTTTCAAAAAGCATACGGGTTCTGGATAGGTGAGGTGAAGATGCAAAACCTTATTTATAAGCATGACAATGGAATCCTGCAGTGAGTGTACCCCTACGCTTTTTTGCTTTAAATCTGAGAGATCCTCAAGGGAACCCGTTTTATGTAATTGCTGGTATGATTGCTTCCAGTAACTAAGTATGTCCATAATATTTGCTCAATAACTCAAAAAGATGGAAAAAATCGCTGGCAATTATAGTATCAGGTTCCTGGTCCAGAATTTCCGCTTTTTCATGATCCCATGTGGAGTGGTAAGGAATTAATGCTGTATTTAAACCTGCCATTTTTGCCGGGTTAATGTCTGACCGGGGGCTGTTGCCGATCATCCAGCATTTGTGGGGGATCAACTTATGCGCCTTTATTAAATTCTCATAAGTTTGAACATTTTTTTCTGGTACCACAATGAATTTTTCAAAATGGTGATCTACTCCGCAACGTCTTATTTTTGCCAGCTGTTCATCTTCAAACCCCTTGGTTACTATAAACAGTATGAAATGTTTCTTAAAACGGGGTAAGGTTTCTGCCACTCCTTTTAATAGTTGAATTTCATAATTGCGTGTCAATTGCCGGGCTTCTTCTATACATTCCAGTATTCTTGCGGTTACCTGAACCTTTCTCATTTCACAAAGCTCAAAATAGACTTCCCTGAAAGTTTCTGCCAGGCTGTTGCTGCCATAGCCATGTATTTTAACATTTTCCATTTCTCTTTTTCTCAACACCGGTTCGATTTCGCCTGCAGTGAAGTCGATGTTCTCAAGGGCTGTCAGATATTCTGCAATAGCTTTTTCAAAAAATATGTTATTTTCCCACAAAGTGTCATCTGCATCAATTAACAAAGTAATTTCTTTTTTCATTTCTGTTTCCTTATTGTTATAATCTTTCATCATCGGGAGCGCCGTCAAACAGGTCCTTGCTGACAACGGGCAGGTTGGGGTTGGGCCCCACATCGGGCCCATGAGGTGACAGGAACCGTAAATTAATATCAATCCATAACTCTCCCTGGTTACCCTTATATATAACCCGGCTTACAAAATCATGGGAGGCATACTCCAAAACATAATTCTGATAAGTCATTTTCTTGTTAATCAGATCATAAAAACCCCAATATTTAAGGGCTACACTCCGGCCCAGTTTTATCCCGGCTTCGCCGTCCATGTTCATCCACAAACGATTGTTGTAGTCATAGGTTGACCCTAAAATAAATTTGAACCTGTCCGACGGGCAGTATTCCATTCTGGGAACAATGGTCTGGTAGAGTTTCTTATCCAGGTTGTATCCTCCCGTAACCTGCATGTGTAACTTGTCTTCCAGGTGGAACGCCAGGGTTGTGCCAAGACTGCGTTAGTCGTCATTATAATCTATTCACAGAGGGGTAATTCCGCTGTGTTCTTGCTAATAAT
>CAZSLZ010000079.1:0-15141 GCA_964607865.1 uncultured bacterium | reverse complement strand
CCGATGGAATTCGTCTTTCATACGAAGACGATTTCTATCCAGTCATGAAACAGTCAAAAATTCACCAGAACGGGCAGCAACCAAATATTGACTCAACTATGGTACCGGGTGGAAGAGACATCGGTTAATTTTTAATGCCAAGCTACATCGGTCGCGTTTACAATAAAAGGGCCCCATTCCTGCACGCCGCTGCACATATGCCAGTCGGGCCCCCCACAAGAGCCGCAACCTGTCATGTCTGCCAGGATTTCTTCGTGGTTATAACATTGATCATCCGAATTATGGCATTCTATATGAAACCTGTCACCGTCATGTGCAGAACAACAAGCTACATCATACCAGCCGTCGGGGGCTGCGGGGCACTTGGCATTGCCGGAGATATAATCAGGATACAATGGAGAATTTTCCAATGCAACCTGGCTTTCCCATGGTACTCCTCCATCAGCTTCAAACATCATACGGGCGGTTATTATTGCCCTGAAATTCTGAAGGCAGGCGGTAAGTTTCGCCCTTTCCCTGGCCCTGGTGATATTGGGAATAATAATGGATGCCAGTATGGAAATGATGGCTATTACAATCATCAGTTCGATTAAAGTGAAACCTCTTCTGTTCATTTAATCCCCTCCAAAAAGTTGTATAATAATTATAACACACTTTATTGAAAGTGAATATAATTTCTGATAAAAATTTATAAAATAAAAAGAGCGCCTTAAGACGCTCTTGAAAGTTGCTGATTAAAAATTTAGAAACAGCCACCCATCATGGGATAGCCCATTCCGCCCATCATGGGGTTGGACATATTCATGGGGCCACCGTATCCAAAACCGCCTGAGCCCATATTGTAGCCAGCTTCTGCGCCCATCTGGCCGCCCAGCATTCCTCCGCCGAGGCCGCCCAGCATGGAACCGATTCCGTAACCGCTATTGCCAAAGAGGCCGCCGCCGATTGCTCCACCCAATGTGGAACCCAAGCCGGCTCCCAGCATTCCGCCAAAAGCTCCGCCCATTGTGGAACCCAGCATTCCGCCAGCTGCATTGCCATAGCCAAACATGGGATTGGTCATTGAATTCATCATATTCATATTAGAGCCATGCATCATGCCTACTCCGGCGCCCATCATACCGCCCATACCACCCATCATCGGGTTCATTCCGTATCCGTACATTAAATTCACTCCTATATCAAAAAAATTTTTCCGTTTCTATAATTATATAACTTGTACTTTTAAAAAGTAAAGAGGACTATAGAAAAAAATTGTAAAATATTTATTAACAAAACACAAAAAAATATAGAAATTTTCTTTATTTAATTGTATATTCACATGTAAAATATGAACTTAAAGGTGTCATTTTGGGTTTTTTAAAATTTCTGGATTCAATTTTCTGTTTTACAGAACGGGCAAAAATTTATAAATTCAAGCAAAACAACCAGCCTGATTTAATTTCCCCTTTCCTCGGCTCATCACAGGAAGAAATACAAAAGCTGGCCATCGATGCCTTGAAGAACATGGTATATGAAAAAAAACTGAGCCCCTCCAAAGAAGAAGAGGTGGCCTGTCAACTGGAAAAGTATATCCCCATCAGGGATTTAATACGTATTGATTCTCTTCATGACCCCATGGAGATAAGAAAAATAGCCGTCAATCAATACCTGGAAAGAGAAAATCCAGAAATGTACTTTTATTCCATAAACCGGGCTATAAAGATGAAGCCGGATGAACTTTCGTTTTTAAATAACCTTGCTGAAGGATTCTTAAAAACCGGTGAGGGCAAAAAAGCTGAACAGCAATGGTGCTGGGTTCTAAAACAGGATAAAAATAATGTTGAAGCCAGGTTTGAATATTCAAACTATCTGCTTATGCTGGCCCGGGATTTATTAAAAAAGGGGAATATTGAAAAGGCGCGGCATATTTATGAAAAAGTCGTGCATATCGATGAGAATAACCTGGATAGTAATTATGAGCTGGGTTTGTTATTGTCTGATTTAGAGGAATATGAAAACTGCCTGGCCTGTTTAAGCCGGACACTGAAAATCAACCGCGCCGGGTTGGGTTTTGCAGATATTTATGAGTTTCGAAGCATAGTATATAAAAAGATTGCATGGGTTTATGAACAATTGAAAAATACGGAAAAAGCCCAAATTTATATTAAAAAAGCAAATAAAATTTACAGTACAGACGCTGATATTTAAACTCCCGATACTTGATTCTGGCGAATTGTATCAAACCATAACAGAAATATTATCGTCATTTTTTTTCTGCGCCAGCATTCTCAGATAACTTCCAGGGTTGGCCTTGAAAAAGAACTTCATTTTTTCCGTAGGAATCCGGTAAACCATGGATTCTGTCTTAGCAAAAAGATCGCCGGTATATTTCTTGTTTTCAAATATATTCTTGAAATCACCCGCCAGGGCGCCCCGTTCGAGAATGAATTCCCTGTTGTTTTCAAACAGTTGCAGTTCTCCCGTTGCCAGCCAGTAATAATATTCCAGGTTCTCATCCTTTCTGAAAATACAGCTGTTCTGGGGATAGATTTTCTGGGTCATTATTTTCAAAAGTTGATTTTTCTGAAATGGGGAAAGACATTTAAAAACCTTATTTTTTTCAAAAAGCCAGCGGGCTTTTTCCCGCCTGTTTTTTGCCAGTAAGGATAATTCCTGTTTCAGGCCTGTATCTCTTATGAAGTGCAGAAAATCCTGCCATTCCATATACAACAGCCTTACTTCTGTGGCAGCTATAACATTGGCGTTTCTGGGCTGGTTCAGAATTATCGCAGTTTCTCCGATATAGTCATATCTGCTGTATATAAGCTGGCCGGGGATATTTTTGCCTCTCACCTCGACTTCGCCGGAAAGGATCATGAAGAAACGGTTTCCGTAAGTACCCTCTCTTATTATTATGTCACCGGGTTTAAAATCTTTATGTTTTGTAATGGAGAGAAACTCCAGAGCCTTATCAACTTTCAAGTCCTTGAATAGATCGGTATGGGCCATAACATCCAACATCTGGGTTGTCATATTTGTTCTGGCAGTTTCAGCTTTAATTATAATTGTATTTCCCACCCCCGGTTGGGCTATTCTTAATTGAGAGGTTTCAGAAAGAGAATCCGACGAAATATGGCTGAGATATAACCTTTTTTTAGTAGAATCAGGAAGTTTTTCCAGTACTTTAATGGGAGTATGAATGGGAGGTATCCCTGCCTCATGAAAAATCAGGTCGCTGTTCCAGGAGAAATCCAGTAAATCCGACATTCTTTCTCTGTCAAGTATTCCTTCTTCATAAAGCCGGGTAAAAGTTTCCGGTTCGTAAAGGGTATCGGAAGAAAAAGCAAAAGTGCCATTCTGATACTTTACCGTAAAATTAATTGTGGGAATTGAATGTAAACAATATTTAAAAACAAACTGCCCCCCGGCAATATTTATTGGATGCCCTATCTTTACCGGGTCAAGCTGAAATAATTTACGGAATTCATCCCTGGAAATTCCCAGCAATGCCCCATACTTGGCCATAAAACTGTTTGCTATGGTTTCTGTGGTATGAACCTTGATTCTACCCTCTTCCAGAATTTTCTGCAGGGTTCCCGAGTCATGGTCGGCATGGCAGTGGGTAAGGATAAGATTCTGTATCAGCCTTGTATTTATTCGGTTTCTTTTCAGCCAGGCGGTGGTATTAACCGGAGGGTCCACCAATATGCCCTTGCCGTCAATCCAGAGGATAAAACCCGTGGTAATTCCCCGGGCATCGAACCCATGGCCGCTGCCGATAACCGTTATTCCGAAAGAAGGCGGAGAATAGAAGCCTTCCAGGGCGGCAGGCCCAAAAATATCGGTGGGCAAAACCGGGTTTACCAGGTACTCAAATTGAATTTCCCTGTACTTTTCTTCTTTTTCAAACCTGTATTTGTCATCTTTCAAATCGGTAATAGTAAGCCCGTTTATTGTTACCTGGTTGTTCTCATCAAAAACCAGGGGTTCAATAATATTTTTAAGTTTTATTACCTGTCCAGGTTTGCGGGGATTCTGCTTGAAATAATCCAATTCTCTTTTTAAATTGGGAAATCCCGGAGTTTTCTCCCCTTCCAGGTAATCCTGAGATATGTCCAGGTTTGCGGGGCCGAAAGTTGCCTCTTTAAGAACTGTAAGCAGGGGGCGAAGCTGATCTTTTCTGCAGATGAATTTGAGTTTCTTGTTTTTCAGAAAAAAATTGAAGTAAGCTGGGAATTCCAGGTCAGCGGTGCTGATGCCCAGTTTTATGTCGAACATTTTTTCTGGAATCAGAAAAATATCGGGAACGCCATGTTTCTGGTTCATGGAGTCTTTGATAGTTTCGGGATAAGCTCCTATTTCAATTAAAAGGCCCTCATCCTTTACCAGAATTCCACCCCTGGATAAATCCTGAATTTTTAAAGATTCCCAGTTATTATTTCTGTCCCTGTTCATCGGAGCCCCCTGAAAAACTTAAAGTAACATATTAATTATTTCAACAAAACAAGGCAATATCTTTTATTACATAAAATTTTTCTTACTCTTTTTTCTGCAGGGGCAGGGTAAAATAAAAAGTTGTCCCTCTGGGCGGTGTGGAATGTACCCCGATATTGCCTCCCAGGTTTTCCACAATCTGTTTTGTAATGGCCAGCCCCAGGCCGAATCCTCCTTCTCCCCTGGAGCGGGATCGATCGGTTCTGAAAAACCGCTCGAAAATACGGTGCAAATCTTCTTCTCCAATTCCCGGGCCGGTATCCTGCACTTCGATAAGGGCATGGTCCGATTTTCTGCTTAATTTAATGAATATTTTCTCATTTTCTGGTGTATAACGAATAGCATTATCTATAAGGTTGATGAGCACCTGTTGAACCCGGTCCATATCTGCCAGGACCAGTTCATCGCAGTTTAATTTCCTTATGACCTTGATATTCTTTTTATCTGCCTGGGGAATAAGCCTGGTGGTAACCTGGTTTATAACATCGGCCATTTTTATAGGGTGAAGTTCCATCTTTACCATCCCCGATTCCATTTTAGAAAGGTCCAGCAGGTCTCTGACCAGCCTGGTCAATCGATCCACTTCCCGGTTGATGGAATCCAGAAATTCCTCAGCCCTGTCCTCCTGAAGGGCGCCGTCCAGGAGTAACTCTGCCAGCCCCTTGATGCAGGCAAGGGGAGTTTTCAGTTCATGGGAAACATTAGAAACAAATTCCGCCCTCATCCGGTCCAGTTGCCGGAATTCAGTAACATCATTGAGGATAATTACCGCGCCCAGAGTGGTTCCTTCCTCGTTTAGAAGAGGGGTTATCTGGGCATCAACTGCCCGGTTGTCGGGCAAGTCTTCCAGGGCGCCCCGGGTTTCAATTTTCAACTGGGAATCCTCCAATAACCGCAGAAGGGAATGCCCGGGCAGCACTGTGCTGATTTTTTTATCAACTATGTTTTTCTGCCGTATTCCTAGAAGTTGAAAGGCGGTCTTATTAATCATTATTATCTGCAATTGCTGATCAATAACCAGTACTCCGCCGGCCATGGTGTTAATAACTGTAGCAAGCTTGTTTTTTTCGCCCCGCAACTGGTTAAGGGTTCCCTGGAGCTTCTCCGCCATTATGTTAAATTTTGCCGAAAGAGCCCCTATTTCGTTTCTGGTATTAACCTGAACCCTCTGGTTTAATTCTCCCCGCGCCATTCTATCTGCCTGGGCAGTTATATTCACAATAGGCCGGGTAATATAATGGGAAAGAAAAAGCGCCAGGGCTATGGCAACAATAAGAGATATGAAAAATACCACATAAAACTGGGTTTTTACCAGAGAAATAATAGTCTGTATGTAACTTCTTGATCGGGTTATATAAACCACGCCCACAATACGGGATTCCCTGACCATGGGTTCATACTGCAGTATGGGGTAAGTCTGGGTAAATGAAGTCCGGGTTTCATCCTCGTCTGGTTTCCCCTGCAATGCAGATTGAACCTCAGCCCGCAAGGTTAAATCCAGGTCTTTTTCCCCACCGGTATCGTATATGGGAACTCCCCTGTCTGTGAGAATCCTCACCCGGGAACCGGTCTGCCGGGAAATCCGCTCCAGGGTATTCCAGAAAAAACGCATTTCTCTGACCGACGGCTCTTTTAAACCCGTACCCTGGGGCCAGCCCTCAGCTATCAACTGGGCCTGTTCATAAAGTTCCTGTTTGACAGTATTTATGGCAAAATTTTCTATGAAATTCAAAAGAAAAAAGCCCAATACAGCCATAAGTAAAACAATTACCAAGATATAAGAGAAAGTTAATTCCCAGCTTATTTTTCTGAACATAAAAGCACCAGACTTACATTATTCGTTTTATTAATTGAAATTTTTCGACTGCGCATTTGTTCTTCCCTCTGTTTTGGTAAAGGAAAAAACATATTGGTATCGAAATTTTAATTAGTAGGTCCGGGTAGAAACAAAATATGATATAGAAATGGGGTAATAAAATGCCTGTTGAAACGGCCAAGATGAAACTTGAAAGGATTCTTTCCAAGCTGGACAAGGGAGAGATTCGTGAGTTAAGCCGGCATGAAGATTATGTTCCTACCGGGTTGGGAGAACATGAAGATATGACATTGCCCACCATTCAGAGTGTCTATCGGGGTAAAAAAATGGTAATCGAGTTTGTTACCTATCATGAAGGCGGGTATTTATTCAATATTCAACTTACCATACCCAGCCCTTTCAAATTGGTCCTTTCATTTGAGGACAGCGAGATAAAGTCAAGGAAATTCGGCGCATCTTCTCCTATTCCGGTCACTGAAATAGAAATAGGAATTAAAGAATTTGATGATATGTATTTTATAGAAACCCTGGAAGAAGAGGTAACCCGGACATTTCTGAGCAAAACAAAGGTCAGGGAGTTGATCGAATCTCTGGAAAGGTTTGACCATCTCACTTTCGACTACAGATATCTTAAATTGGAATACTATGTAAAAGATGTCCAGGAAATTAATGAGGACTGGGTCTTCAACAAAATCGAAATTATGGATCTGCTTGCCGATTTATTGATTCAATATAATAAAGAAAACTAAATTGAAAATAATAAAGTTAAAAAGAGGGGGAGCCCTCTTTTTTTATTTAATGATGTTTATCATAAAGTGTTAAAAACTGCCAATTACAGAATAAATGGAGGTTGTGCCATGAATCGCAGGGAGATGCTCAGAAAATTGGCCATGGCCGGAGTTGCCATTGCCGGTATGGAAATGGTGCCAGATAATCAATTATCCCGGTTGGTTTCAAGGGTAAACGCCGCGCCGGCAAAATCCACGGTGGCGGTTGCCCAGAAAAAAACAGTTAACCAGACTGTTAAAACTGCCATTGACAGGTTGGGAGGTATTACAGAATTTATAAAAAAAGGAGCTAGGGTGGTAATAAAACCCAATGCTGCCTGGGCCATGACACCGGAACAAGCTGCAAATACCAACCCCGAGGTTATTGATACCCTGATAGGCCTTTGTAAATCTGCAGGCGCAGGTAGAATCACTCTGTATGAACACCCCTGTGAGAATTATAAAATATGTTTCCAAAAAAGCGGAATTATGGATGTCTGCAGGAAACAAAAAGTTGATTTTTTCCCTGCCAGGGAGCATTTATACCGGGATATCGGCCTGCCCATGGGCAAAACCCTTAAAAGAGCCAATGTAATCGGCCCTGTACTCGACGCCGATTGCTACATTAATGTGCCGGTGGTAAAGGTGCACGGAAGCGCCACGGTTACCCTGGCGATGAAAAACCAGATGGGCTGCGTGAAAGACCGGGGTTATTTCCACAGGCATGGTTTACATCAATGCATTGCCGATATGGCGAGCGCAGTGAGGCCCACCCTTAATGTTATTGACGCCACCAGGGCGCTGCTCACCGGAGGCCCGAAAGGGCCGGGCAAGGTGAAACAAATTGGCAGAATTATCGCCAGTACAGATATAGTAGCTGCAGATGCCTACACATGCACCCTTCTGGGATATAAACCCGGAGATATCGGGCATATCAAGATAGGGTATGAAATGGGCCTGGGTGAAATGGATCTTGGTAAGATTAATATTATGCAAACCTAGAGGTTTTAATAAATGAAAATAGCCCGCAGGATAGTACAGGTTATCATATTTCTCATATTCCTGTACCTGTTTTTTATTACCGTCTATCCTCTCCAGGATAAACCCTCAAATATCTTCAACAGAATTTCTCCCCTTAATTCCATAATGCTGGCAATTCTGGACAAATTTACGCCGGTTTTCATACTGGGTTTTATTCTTCTGGGTTTAACATTCATTCTTGGAAGGTTCTTCTGTGGCTGGATTTGCCCCATGGGTACCACCATCGACCTGGGGGAAAAATGCCTGGGCCATTCTCCCAATAAAAAAGAACGGAAAAACCTCACCTGGATCAAATACATTATTCTTATACTTATCATTTCATCTGCATTTTCTGGTGTCGCCCTGGGATTCTGGTTTGAACCCACCTCTTTGGCATACCGGTTCTATACCTTCAGTATCTTTCCCATTGTGAACCAGGCCTGGGTATTCCTGCAGCAGCATATTCCCGCCCTGGCATATACCGAACTGAGTTTTGTGGACATCTCCTATCGTTTCGGAATCTTCTACTTTTTAACTTTTACTGGAATTTTTCTGCTGGGCCATTACCAGAAACGTTTCTGGTGCCGGAATCTATGCCCGCTGGGTGGCTTACTGGGAATCGGCAGCAGATTTTCTGTGAACCAGAGAAAAGTTTCCAGCAAATGTATAGACTGCGGCAAATGCGTTGCCGATTGCAAAATGGGGGCTATCCCCGAAGAACCCCGGGACTTTAAAGTTACAGAATGTATCTATTGCTATAATTGCGTAAAGGTCTGCCCGGTAAACGCCATAAGCTTCAAGTTTGAAAAGCCCCGATCTCTGGAAAAATTAAAAGAATCGGTAATCAACTTTTTCAAGGGTAAAAAAACACCCTCACCCCAGACTTCCAGCGGTTTCAGCCGGCGTAATTTCCTGGAAGGCGCTGTTGCCGGAGTGGTGGGGGCTTCCCTGGTATCTACCGGATATGGCGAAAAACACAAATATCAGCGGTTGATAAGGCCCCCTGGAGCTATGCCCGAAAAAGATTTTGACAACGCCTGCATCCGTTGCGGCGAATGCATGAAAACCTGTATCACCGGAGGACTGCAACCAACCCTTCTGGAGGCTGGAATTGCCGGGGTCATGACCCCCAGGCTTATTCCTTCCGCCGGCCACTGTGAGAGGGACTGCGATATGTGCCAGCAGGCCTGCCCTACAGGAGCCATTCAACCTTTCACACTGGAAGACAAACCAAATATAAAGATCGGTACAGCCCGGATTAACCGCAACGCCTGCATTGCCTGGTACAGAGATGAATTCTGCCTGGTCTGTGATGAACACTGCCCCTATAAGGCGGTTTACTGGAAGAAAATTGACGGAAGGCTTCGCCCATTTGTGGATGAAACCAAATGTGTGGGCTGTGGTTTTTGCGAAAACAAATGCCCGGTAAACCCTGAATCGGCAATTCAGGTTTTTTCCCAGGGAGAAAAAAGAGTGATGAAAAAAGACAATACCTGGCAGCAGATCAATCCCATACCTGAGAATACCGAAGCTGATAAGCACCAGGTACAGCCCCCTCCCCCCGATGATGGTTTCGGATACCCTTAAACCCGAATTCCTGTTGGGATTTTTACAATTTATTAACAGCTAAAACCCTTTATTTATGGTATCATAACCATGGATTACTTCCTGGAAGGGGTATTGATATGAAAAAAATTGCCATAATTTTATTATTATTGTTTATTATTAATTGTCCCGTGTCCCCGGTTTCCGCCCAGAATAAAGTCCCCAGGGTTTACGTCAACGGGGTAAAACAGGATCTGGAACCGCTTTCAAGAAAAGGGTTGTTTTATTTACCCGCCAACGCCATGGCCATGGCCCTGGGTATTACAATAAAGTGGGATCCCCAGGCCCGTATTTTAAAAATTAACAACAACGTGGTAGCTACCAGAATTCTGATGGAAGACGGCATATTATACCTGCCGGTAGATTCTATCTGCAATAATGTGAATGCCTGTGTGGAGTGGAACGGCGATGCCCATGTTCTAAACATTCAAACCCGTAAACAGGGCGCATTGGTAAAAACTGCCCCAACTCCGGCAAGCACCAAACCGCCGGCTGAGAAGAAACCCGGGCTTTCTCCTCCTGAAGTGTTTGAGATACCAGCTGAAGCTTTACCCGATAAGCCTGAGCTTAATTCACCACCCAAAAACGAAAAAAATGTACTTCCGCCGGCTGTTATCGGAACACCTAAAACTTCGCCGGCCCCGACGGTGATGAACTCTCCTCAGTTTATCGGCCCTCCCGAACCGGGAATCGCATCCATCGACGGAAAAAATCCTGTCGGGGGTAAGGTTTCTAAAGATACCGGCGAAGAAGCTAAGGATATTTTCATACAGAAGAAGAGCGGCTTGAAATCCATGGGAATTTTTTCTCCGTTCAAGATGGGAGATGTGAAAGTTCCCTCCACGCCTCCCCCGGATATTTCCAGGCCGGATACAGTGAACCAGGGTAAAAACGGGCCCGAAATGCCGAATAACTTGAATTTGCCACCGGTAACCGCCAACCGGCCAACTGGTGGAAGCAGCCCTGATTCCCATTCCGCCGCCACAGCCTATCGGCCCCGGAGTGAATCCAGCGAAATTTTCAGGGTTACCGTAACCAACGTTGAGTATGTGGACTCCATCAAAAACCACTACAAACCCAAACCCGGCTATCAGTTCGTTATAGTCTATCTTTCCCAGCAGAATGTTTCCGGAGATGTGCAGATTTATTCAGGCAAATTCGAGCTGGTGGACGACAAAAACAGTGCGTATAAATATATCGAAGGGCTATCCAATTACTGGCTGGTTATTTTACGGCCCGGTGGAATTAATTTCGGTTATCTGACTTTCGAGGTTCCCAGCAATATTAATCCTTCAGAGTTGGTTCTCCACGGAGTTGGGGAGGCCCCATTGAGGGTTTCTATAAAATAATTTTTAATTTAGAATGTTTTATTAAACATTTGGCTAATAAAAAAAGTAGTCCTTGATAAACCAGAGAGGTGAAAATTGTGTTAAAAAGGAAAATGAATCTGGCCATAATTATGGCAGTAATCGCAGCAGTATTAATATGCCAGGCTGGCGCATCCGCCCAGCAGGAAAAAATTGAACTACGTTTTTTCCATGCAATGAAAGGCAACCGGGGAAAAGTTCTTAATGAACTCATAGATAGGTTTAATAAGGAGAACCCCGATATAACAGTGGAGGGAGTTCAAATTACCAGTAAAAGCGTGAGAATGGGAAACGACTATAACGCCCTTTATAACGCTATACTGGAAAACACCGCAAAAAAAACCCCTCCTGATATCGCACAGGTATATGAAAACTGGACGGTTCAGCTTATTGGAATTGACGCCATAATAGCTGTGGAAGATTATCTGGGAACGGAAATAACCAATGAAACCTTAAAGGATCTCGTCCCCGTTTTTCGTCAGGCCAATAATTTCCAGGGCAAATTGTGGACACTTCCCTTCAACAAGAGTATTTATGTGCTTTATTATAATAAAGATATATTTAAAAAAGCGGGAGTAAAGCCTCCCGAAACATGGGAAGAATTAAAAGAAACCGCCAGGGTTCTTACCCAGGCCAAAGGCGATGAAATCAGCCGTTACGGCATCGCTCTCAACCCATCGGTAGATATGTTCGGCCATTATCTCTATTCTTTTGGCGGAGAATTTATAAATGACGACAAGGCAGTATTTGATTGCCCTGTGGGTGAAAAGGATCTGAATTATTGGGTGGAAATGGTACATCAGGATAAATCAGCTTTACTGTCTTTTACCGATCGAAAAGAATATCTTGAAGGCCGTAGTGCCATGTATATAGATACCACCTCCCGAATTCAGTCTTTTAAGGAAAAAGCTGATTTTAAATGGGGAGTGGCAATGTTGCCCAGGGGAAACACCAGAAAATTACAGTTTGCCGGCACCAACCTGGCAGTATTTTCTCATCTTTCGCCCAAAAAACGCACTGCAGCCCTGAAGTTTCTGGACTATATGACCAGCAGGGAAGCAACATTGCACTGGGCAGTAAATACCGGTTATCTTCCGGTCCGGGTTTCCGCCATAAACAGCAAAGAATACCAGAACCTGCTGGAGCAGGACCCACGCTACAAAGTGGCTATCACTTCACTTGAATATGCTGTTGTTCAACCAAAGGTTGCAGGCTGGGAGATGATTCGGGGAATAATAAATGATGCCATGTATGATGCAATTTCTCTACGATTTACCCCGGACCAGGCCCTGAACCGGGCTGTGGATATGTCTAACCAGATATTGAAAAATTTGTCGGGAAATTTTTAAATTACAATAAAGTTTATCCAGAGGGGCTGCTCCAAAAGGGCAGCCCTCTTTATATTCAAATTATATAAACCTCGGGTTCAGTTCTGAAGAATTTATACAGGTGTTTGTAAAAATCCGGCGGGTTTTCACTCATCAGAAAATGGGAATCATAGGGAAGTTCTTTTGCCGGAATATGATTACGGTTCAGGAACTCCTTAACTTCAAGAGGTATGCTGTGGGTTGCATAAAAATACAGCCTGGGTATATGCAGGCCAGCAAAATAGGGGCCTATCTGGTTTTCTTCCTCATCTTCAAAAGAGCCCAATTTCCTTTTCATCTCTTTTGCGTTATCACGAAAAGCTTTTCTGTCACAGAAAACCAGTGAAGCATGATAATGTTTACTGAAAGGAAGCCTGGGTAATAACCCCCGTTGTATAACCGTCTCCAGATAGTCGATTTCAAACCACAACTCAAATTCCTTTTTGCTTAACTGACTGACTATTTCAGGTATGGAAGATCCATAGGGTGAAATTGTTCCCTCTACCAGGGCCAACCGTTTTATGATATTTTCCCTATCGGTTTGACACATCAACACTGCGGGGATAGCTCCCATGGAATGGGCAACTATCCCCAGGTTATTTATTCGAATAATCTCTGAGTTTTCCAGGAAAGTAATTAATGCCCATAACCGTTTCACCTGGACATTAAAACTGTAGTCTTTTGCCCTGGAACTTCTGCCATAACCAGGCAAATCGCAAACGATTAGATTAAAACCTTCAAACTGGTCCTGTTGAAACACCTGCTCGAAAGCCAAACCTGAGTCGCCCAGCCCATGAAGAAACAACAATGTGGGTTTAGCTGAACTCAGTTTGTTATGCCGGACATAGATTGTGATGTCATCAATTTGGGTATATTTCTCAATGAAATCCATACTTTTCATCCTTCCCATTATACCAATACGGTTTCGTAAAACCGGAACTGCTCCCGGAAAGAATCCCGCCATTGCAAGCTTTTAAGTTGCAGCAACCTGAATGAATGTTTTCATTGCGAAGTTTCACAGAAACCGTGGCAATCTCAACTTGGATCGGGTTGGTTCCCAACCCATTTACTATTTTTTAAACCATTACTTTTTCATTTTATTGCTCACATCAAATAAACTCTAAAAACCCGCTCTCCTTTTTTCATTCAGGATTCAATTGCTCCGCCGCTTTCATCCTTCACTGCAACGGCGTTCATCTTAAGTATGGTCAAATTCGCCCTGGATTTTAATAAAGCATACCTGACGGGCCTTCCCGCGTCGAATATAAGGTTCAAAACAAAAGACAAAAATTTGTGCCGATAACTTGACATATATATAACATGACGAAATTCGGGGTTTTATGAAATTATTATGTTATTTACAACAAAATTATCAGTTATGTTTATCCACGTATTCGCCCCACATATCTCTGAAGGCATTGGAAATTTCGCCCACGGTCAGGCCGTCCTTCACAGCTTCTATGAATAAGGGCATTAAATTCTGATCAGTTCTGGCATTTTCTTTTATCTTGTCCAGGTGGGCTTTTACTTTTTCCTTATCTCTTCTGCCTTTGAAGGCTTTAAGTTTGTCAACCTGCTCTTTCTCTACTGTGGGATCAATACTTAAAATTTTAAACTTGCCTTTTTCCTCGGTCTGAAATTTATTTACACCCACAACCACATTATCGCCGCTTTCCATTGCTTTCTGATAACTATAGGCACTTTCGTGAATCTGTTGCTGCACATAACCTTCATCTATAGCCTTCACAGCGCCCCCCTGTTTTTTTACGTCATCCATGATTTTTAAAGCTGCTTTTTTCAGATCGTTGGTCATTTTCTCGATATAATAAGAACCTGCCAGAGGGTCAATGGTTTCGGCAGCGTCGGATTCGTAACCGATTACCTGCTGGGTTCTCAAAGCTACGGTCACAGCTTCTTCGGTAGGCAGGCAGAGAGCTTCGTCATATGAATTGGTATGTAACGACTGGGTTCCTCCCAGGACTGCAGCCAGAGCCTGCAGGGTTACCCGCACCACGTTATTCAGGGGCTGTTGGGAAGTAAGTGTGGAGCCTGCAGTCTGGGTATGAAAACGCAGACGCATTGATTTATCACTTTCTGCGCCGAATTCTTCTTTCATCATTCTTGCCCATATGCGGCGGGCGGCGCGGAACTTGGCAACTTCCTCCAGTAACTTATTATGGGCGTTGAAGAAGAAAGAAAGCCTGGGAGCGAATTTATCCACATCCATTCCCCGATCTTTCATAGCTTTCACATAAGCCCAAGCGTTGGAAAGGGTAAAACCGATTTCCTGGGCTGCTGATGAACCCGCCTCGCGAATGTGATATCCTGAGATGGAAATAGGATTCCATTTTGGTACATTTCTGGAGGTATATTCAATCAAATCGCAGGTCAGCCTCATGCTGGGTTCCACCGGGAAAACATAGTTGCCCCGTGCGCAGTATTCTTTTAAAATATCGTTCTGAACTGTTCCCCGCAACTTGTCGGCGGAAACACCCTGCTCCTCAGCCACGGCTATGTACATTGCCAGTAATATTCCTGCTGTTGCGTTAATGGTCATGGACGTACTCACCTTATCCAGGGGAATCTGGTTGAACAGAGTTCGCATGTCCTCAATGGAATCCACTGCTACTCCCACTTTTCCTACTTCCCCCAAAGACCGGGGGTCGTCGGAATCCAGGCCCAGCTGGGTGGGCAAGTCAAAAGCTACTGACAAGCCGGTCTGT
>CAZSLZ010000078.1:0-15203 GCA_964607865.1 uncultured bacterium | reverse complement strand
TTATTGTTGCAGTTGCGGTAATTCCATTATTTTTGTATCTCCGGGTACCCGACAAAAGCAGGGAAATTGAACAAGTTTTAAATATCGCCAGGAATAGAACTGATAACTACCAGGAAACTATCCCGGCTGACCGGAACGGTTTTTATGATTATGAAAAAGCCTGCATCAAATTCCCTTCAACTGAAGAGTTCAAAAGAAAGACAGGAATAAACCCGGCAGAATACTTGCTATCCCCCGGCGACGCTTCTAACAAGGAAATTACAGCCCGCCGATTTTTAAATGATTTACAACCAGCCTTTGGCCTTATTGACCAAGGTTATAAAAAGCCATATTTTCATATTCCATTTCATTATCAAAATATAAATGCCGGGGCCCCTGAAATTTGTTCCCTTGAGAAACCTTGCCATCTGGTTAAAGGTAGATGTTTTTTTCGCTTGGAAGGATGGTGATGAGGACAGGGCATTGAAACGATACCTGCAAGTCATGAGATTGGGAACCAGTTTAAATAAATATCACGGTTTACTGGAAAATATGGTGGGTATTGCAATACAGACAATGATTCTTGAAGATTTCATACCGTTCTTACAGAAGGATCTTTCCCGGCAACAGCTGGTCCTTATCAGCAGGAAGTTAAATGAATACAGGAAACTGTTATGGCAGAATTCCAAAAACTCTTCCAGAAAGACCTTGATAAACGGCAATTATTATTGATCAAAAAAAACTCAAAAACTATAATAAAACAATGACAGTTTTGCAAGAATAATGGAAACCCAGTTTTTTGAAGGCCATCAGCCGGCTGCGATGGGTTTTAACAGCCATCTTAAAAACAATTACCATTCCCTAGTTTTGCCCTTTATCAAATTGTATTATTCCAGAAACATAATAATTTATGATAATTTTTATCTACATACCCGGCAATTCTTTAAGCTTGAACCCTCTGAATTGCTTAAAGAACAGGATGTTAATTATAATTTTCCTCCTTTTTCCGAGATAGCCCAGATATTTCCAGTAAATTTCCTGAAATTTTATTATAAATATTATATTTCAAAAACAAGATACGATGGAATTTTGCTTGCCGTAAATCTGAAACAATATAATCTTGATACGGGGCATTACCCCAACAGCCTGGAAGAACTGGCCCCTGAATATATGGAAAGTCTTCCCACTAACTATCTTAACAAAACTGGAAATTAAGGTTTCCTAACTATACCATATACCATCGGGAATTTCCGCCAGAAGGCTGCAGGTCGAATTCAACAGGCGAAGCCAAGGACTGTCTGAGAGCGCCGGCAAAGCAATTGAATCCTGAATGAAAAAAAGTGAGCGGATTATTGTTAATAATTTGATGTGAGCAATAAAATGAAATAGTAATGGTTTAAAAATGGTAAGTGGGTTGGGAATAACCCCAAAAACCATCATCACGGGCATCCGCAGGATGCGTGGTGATCTCTGTGCCACCCAGGTAAATGGGTTTTTAACCAACCTGATCTAAACTAAGATTGCCACGCCTATCATAGCTTGTAATAAAGAATTTCCTGTTTTTGTATATAATTTTAAGGAGCCATCCTTTCCGGCAGCCCCTTAACTTTAAAACTATCTCATTCAGAATAGTTATTTCTTATGGATAAGATATAAATCAGCGCTTTGTTTAATCCCACTGTTTTCAGGGCCCTTTGTAATAGTAACTATGCCAGAACTGAGTTTTTGAGATTCAGTCTTAAATGAATTGGCAACTTTACGATGAGCAAGAGAGGCTGCCCCAAGCCCCATTCCCAGCATCATAACAGAAATCGTAACCGGCCCGGCAATTTCAGCTGTTGCCAGAGTAATACCCGTGGCCAGGGCTAACCCTGCAGCCAGCCAATTGCGGATTTTTTTATCCTGGGAGCATGGTTAGCCTTTGACCCATAATGAGTTACCGTAATAGGGCCAGCTGGCCTTTCCTAATACTCATGATTACATCTCCTTCTGATGTGTGTTAAAATTTAACATACTTCTGAAATCAACACAAAGACTTAAATGTAACCATTTTATTAACATTCTTTCAAATAAATTGTTAATTATTCACTATTCATTGAATTTTGTACTTCATTTCAGTCCTTTATTTTACATTTTCTTAACATGTTTTTTACACCTTCTTAACATAGTTAAATATAATTATTTGTAATTTAATATGACTAAACGTCATAAACACTCATGGTTATGGGAATATTTTTATTTTACTTTAACAAATCTGAACTTTTCGGGGTTTAGTTTTGTTTTACTAATTAGAGGTTAAATGTAAACAAATATTTTATATAATTGTAACATAATGTTAATTGCTAATATGATTTGTTTAAGTTAAACTGTAATCAGTAATTAAGACAATTTATGGAGAGGTGTTAAATATGAAGAACAAATTTTATATAATTTTACTGATAGCGGTTGCTTTTGTAGCTGTGACTTTAACCAGTGCCTGGGCAGGAGGAGTTTCATACAGGCCCGGAACAACTTCCCCTGGCGTTAGTAAGTCAGTTGGAAACAAAAACTTCATTTCTTCAATGAAAATGAAAACTAACATTGGAAAACGTTCTGTAGGGACAAGTAGTCTAAATAGTAACAAAACTTTCAAAAACTTCTTAAATCTAAAGTCAAGAAACTCCCATTTAGCAAGAAAGTCATTCATCGGTAAAAGATATTTTCGTTCAAGTAAACCTGGAAGTAAAAGAAGACCCGGAAGCTCTTCATTAGTGAAAGCCAGCAGAGATTCATCAAGAGGCAGTATCTGGGGCCCGGCCAAATTCAGAGCCAGAAACAGAAGCGATTATTACAAGAACTCTAAAAAAGCAACAAGATCATCCAGCTACAAGAACGTTACTTCAAAATCAGCAAACTGGACTGTTTTAAACTACAACAAATAATTGTAAAAAACATAAGCAAAAAAGGGGAAGAAGAAATTCTTCCCCTTTTTAATTTGAATTATATTGTAATATCAACTGAGGAATTAAGTTTTAATAAATAATTGTCAGGTCAAAATTCCCATGTAATTAAAAAAAATTATTAGCTTTATACTCATTTACAATAATTTTTATTCTCCCCTGTTAATCTCTGGAGTTCCACAATTCTTTCGCAAAGTTTATTTACCGAATCCATAGCCTCAAGGTCACATTCAACCTTTTCCTTCTGAAATGCCATAGCGCAGATCCCCCTGTTTGCCGGGATAATTTCATGTTTTACAAAGAATGAATTTATGGCATCGATGGCGCTTTGATGTCCATATTTCCTGCCCACAACCACAGCAGCTCCAATCTTATTCCTTAGCTTGCCTTTTATGGACCATGTCCGATCAATAAAAGTTTTAAGCTGGGCGCTGATATTATCAAAATAGACAGGGCTACCTAAAACAATTGCATCCGCCTCCATAACCCTGGGTAAAATTGAATCAGCCAGCGCGTCATTGATTACACATTTTTCAGTATCCAGACATGACCAACAGGAATTGCAAAAACTGATATTGTAATCGCTTAATTTTATTAATTGCCCTTCCAACCTGGCAGAACATTTTTTCAATAAATAATCCGTATTACTTTTTTTTCTTGGGCTGCCGGATATATAGATAATTTTCATCTTTATCACGTCTCCCCCTTGTAAATTCAATAACTTATCTTTATAATTTATTTTATAATCATTATTTCCCTTTTTAATTTCCTCTGTTTTTAATAATAACTTCAAGAGAAATCTTTCAAAAAAAAATTCCGGCAATTTTTTGAATAAAACAAAAAAACCATCACTTTGCGTGATGGTTTTTATGTATTTTATTTTATAATTTCGTTCTTTAACTTTTTCAAATCTTCAAGATGTTTTTTCTCTTCTTTTATAATACCGCCAATAGTATCATCTCCAGCTGAGCATTTGGAGTTATCTAGCAGTTTCTTATAAAACTCTATAGATCTTCTTTCACCTTCAAGGCATTCTTCCAGGATCTGCCCTAGTGACATGCTGTTCAGTTTTTCAAAGAATTGTCCTCTGTCGGAGAAGATCATTGGTTTTAAAAGATTATAAAGATACTGAGCTATCGACTCATCATTTTCCCAATAGACATCGAATTCATCAAACCTGGGAGCCAGTTCCTTATTAAAAACCCTTATATGTTCTAATTCATCCTCGGCCATCTTTTCAAAAACCTTTTGTAATTCATCGGTTTTTGCCAGTGTAGCCGCGTGTTTATAAAAGATGTGCCCCGATTTTTCGATTTCTGTTGCTAATAATATAATTTCATGCCCTGAATAACATTTACCATTATTAAACCCTGGAGTTTCACTCTGTGGAATTCCCATACTTTTCAGGGCATTATCTAAAGCTTTAAAAGGCATATTCTATCTCCTGAAAAATTAATTATCCCAGCGAATCTCCTTCTTTGTCGTGGAAAGTGCAATCATCCCAACATTCCTGGAAGGTCCTCATAGGCCTTGATTGATAAGGATGAGTGCAATTCAAAAACAGCATGGGTTCTTCGCCTTCAAGACTGAATCCAAAATCTGCATAAGTGCAATACCTGTCAGGTACTACAGACAGACAGAAATGATAAAGTTCTTCATAAATCTCCGGGTGGTCGTGCTGAAACATGTGTTTTTCACACTGAAAAATACCCAGAGTTGATACCCGAAATTTGCAAGGGCGATAGACCATATTTTTATCTCCTTACTTGTCTAATGGTTGTTGAGTTATTTTATTTACTTAACAGAAAATCCTCCTTGCCGACAACAAAGAAATGAATTCAAGTAAATAATGGTTCATTTGTTTCATTAACTTAATTCTTCACTTAAGTTACAAACTTCCTGCCTAAACTAAAAAAAAACTTATTTTATAGATATAGTGATAGAGTTTAAATAATTATTTCCTTTTTTCTCCGCATTTGTTGCAAAACCTGGCATCGTGCCTGAATTCAGCCCCACACTTCAAACAGAATTTCAATTGCTGCTCCTGGTCATCATAATAGCCTGTATCTTCCCGGTATGATAATTGCTGATAGAAATCTTTCCGGGTATATTCATTGGCTGCATTACATTGCCTGCATATCACCAGGTGCTTTTTTCTGTAGGGGGCAATTTTCTTATCCATGGCACTGATAAAAGATGCAACTTCAATAAAATCATGAGTGGTATTTTTTTTACACCTTTCACATGACATGATTTTCATACCCACGATTTTCTTTTCCATTTTTCCTGAATTAAATATAAACATATCAGGATAGCTTCTGTTTTGGTGAAATTATTCCTCTCCCACTTTCTCCCACCAAAATACACATTTACTCAAAGCCTATTATTCATGCCTTTAATTCAGCTTTAAAATAGTATATCCTGGGAATTTTTCTTTTGAAAAATTCCAGCAAACCTCTGGTTACTCCTGCTTAATAATTTTCAAATATATTTTGATAATTTGAGTTTTAATTAATTTATATTTTTTTTGCAATTCTATTACCACAAATTTAATTAAGAGTAAACCACTATATGTTGTGTTGGATTAGATTACAAATACAAAATATACATTTTTCCAATTTCAACCTTTAAAAACAATACATGCAAATACATGAAAATTAATATATACTTAGGAAGGACAAAGTGGTGGAATGTGGAAATTTTTGGGAGAAAGTGGGAAATGTGATTTTCATTCCGGATTTTGCTGAAAGTTTCCACAATTAATATCAACTTCAGAGGTTCATGTGGCAAGAAATCATTTCTACGGCGGAGCCGAACACAAATTAGATGATAAAAACCGAATCACTGTCCCTGTTCAGTTCAGAGCAGGGCTGGGTGATAAGTTTTATCTTTGCAAGGGCATGAACGACCGCTGTCTGTGGATATTACCCCAGGAAGAGTTTGGCAAAGTTCTGGATGACATGAAACAGAAGGTGCCCAAAAGCGACAAACGGGGCCAGAGATGGATTGCCCTGTTTACTGAAAGCGCCGTAGATCGTCAGATGGACCGTTTCAACCGGATTACCATACCGGCATCGCTACTTGAATATGCAGACATTAACAATCAGGTCAAGATTTACGGACACGACGAACGAATTGAAATCTGGGCTCTGGAAAAATGGGAAGACGAAGTTATGGAAGATTTCAGTGAACTTTCAGCGGAAATGTTCCAGGCTTACAATATATAAACATGCCAGAATTATCCCACATACCAGTGTTATTGGAGCAGTCGGTTAACTATCTGCTTAACGGCAGAAGTTCAGGAATATTTATAGATGCTACGCTAGGAGGTGGTGGACACTCGGAAAAAATCTTATCGCAACTCGACAACAGGGGAAAATTGATCGGCATTGATCAGGACTCTACAGCCATCAGCCTTGCCAACGATAAACTTGAAAGCTACCCCAACTTCACAGCTTTTAAAGCAAATTATCGGAAGCTGGATGAAATTTTAAAGGAATTATCAATTGATGGTATCGACGGAATAATCATGGACCTGGGGTTGTCATCCATGCAATTAGATCAAGGTTCCCGGGGATTCAGTTTTAAACTGGATGCCAGACTGGACATGAGAATGGACAATAACGAAACAGATGAAACCGCTTATGGCATTCTTAATAACCTGAAAGAAGAATCGCTTAAGAAAATTTTCAAACAATATGGAGAAGAAAGGTGGGCTGGCAGAATCGCGTCAAGGATAGTGGAATACCGAAAGGAAAAACCAATCGAAACTACAGCGGAACTCGCAAAGCTGATAGAAAAATGGATTCCCAGAAGATTCCAGTCCCGGCGGATTCATCCAGCCACCCGGATTTTCCAGGCATTAAGAATAGCGGTAAACGACGAACTGGAAGCGCTGAAAGACGGCCTGGAAGAGGGAATTAAATTTTTAAAACCCGGTGGCAGATTCGTGGTTATCTCATACCATTCCCTTGAAGACCGGATTGTAAAGCACACTTTCAGAAGATACGACCGAGAGGAAAAAGTTTTAAAAGTTATCACCAAAAAACCTGAGACTCCCACTCAGGAGGAAATAGAAGCTAATCCCAAATCCCGCTCCGCAAAAATGCGGGTGGCAGAGAAAAGAGCAACAGAAACACAAATTTAAAAAATGGAGGAACCGTTAATGCCTTTCTCCCGCAGAAAAAAAAGAACGGTACATAGCTTGAGGTGTGGAAAATCTTCAAGAAGAAAGAAACAGGCTACACCTGTAACATACCGTGTACATTGGTCAATTCCAATTATTTTTATCTTTACAATTGTATTTTTTATTTCGTTATACTTATGTAATAGTTCAAAAATTATCAGCACTCAATACCGGATTACCCAACTAAAACAAAAACAACAGAATTTAATTGCTGAAAAAAAGAAAATCCAACTTGAAATCGAGCAGCTCGATTCACTGGAAAGAGTCGAGCAGGTTGCCAAAACCCAGTTTAATATGATTGAACCCACTGACAGATACACTATTACTGTAACCAGCAGCACCAGAACTGCTCAGTTACCTGAAGAGTTAATTTCAAACAATTGAAATTAACCCTTCTTTCTTTTTAAGAAACGAAATGTAGTAGAGTTTTAAAATTCGGAGCGATGGAGGTTAATAATGAAAAGTTTAAACCGCAGAAGAAGGACCAGAATAATCTGGCTGTTTTTTCTCACTGCCATAATCTTTTCATTGTTAATTCACCGACTGGTAAAATTGCAGGCGGTTGAACATAACCAACTGAGTGAACTCGCCCAGTGGCAGCATACCGGCAATATCCAGATAAACCCCCTCAGAGGTTCAATTTATGATGCCAACGGCACTACCCTGGCATTTTCAGTTACAAGACCTTCGGTTTATGCTCACCCTGATATGGTGAAAGAACCGGACCAGGCAGCTCTATACTTATCCCTGGCCCTTAATATGGACAGGGAAAAACTTGCCAAAGCCTTAAAGTCCAAATCCTCCTTTGTTTGGATTCAGAGAAAGATCGATCCTGATCTGGCTGAGAAAGTAAAAAAGTTGGAGTTGCCTGGTGTTTTTGTTAAAGAAGAAGCTACCGGCAAACGTTTTTACCCTAAGAAAAGAATTGCATCCCACATTCTGGGATACACAGGCATAGATGACCAGGGGCTGGAAGGGGTTGAAGCCAGTTATAACGACCTTCTTTCAGGTATTCCTGGAACCATGGAAGCTGAGATGGACGAAAGGGGCAGAATAATACCCGGAGCCAGAATGAAATATACCCCCTCAACACCGGGCAACGATATCTACCTTACCATTGACGAAACCATTCAATTTATTGCAGAAAAAGAACTGGAAAAACAGGTTAACGAATACAACGCCGACGGCGGAACAGTAATTGTTTACAACCCAAAAAACGGTGACATCCTGGCGCTGGCCAACCATCCTGACTTCCTTCCCGAGGATCCCTATTCCTCGTCCCAGCAGAATATTCGTAACGACGCAGTTTGCGACTCATATGAACCTGGGTCCACATTCAAGGTCATTCTTGCATGCGCGGCGCTGGACAGTGGAAAAGTTACCACTAAAGACCGCTTTTTCAGCGGCACATCAATTCAGGTGGGAGATTACTCCCTGAGAAATGCTGCCGACGGCCTGGTAAGCTCCGGCACCGAAACCGTTGAAGGAATGATTACTTACTCTTTCAATACAGCTGCAGCCAGTATCGGCCTGAAAATCGGCAAGGACACCCTTTATGATTATATCGAAAAATTTGGTTTCGGAGTCCTCACGGGTATTGACCTGCCCGGCGAACATGAAGGAATCGTGATTCCCGCCAAATACTGGAAACCCATCAACCTGGCAACAATATCCTACGGACAGGGTATTGCCGTAACACCTATTCAGCTGGTTCAAGCATATGGAGCAATTGCTAATGATGGAATAATGATGAAACCCAGAATTGTGAAGAAAATTGTGACCGCTGAGGGAAAAGTAGAGGAAAAAGAACCCGCAGTGATAGGACAGGTAATGAAACCCGAAACCACCCACGAAATTTTAAAGATTTTAAGCAGTGTCTGCGAAGATGGAACCGGTAAGAACGCCCGTATTGACGGTTACACCGTGGGAGGCAAAACCGGAACCGCCAATGTTGTTAAAAACGGAGTTTATGTTGATGAAAACTACATCGCTTCATTCGTAGGAGTAGTGCCCATAGAAAATCCTGAACTGGTGATTCTGATAAAGATTAATAACCCCAAAGGGATGGCCTGGGGCGGCACGGTGGCAGCCCCGGTATTCAAAAACGTAGGCTCCCAGGTTTTATGGAGGCTGGGTGTTCAGCCTACCAGAGAAATCAAGAAGGAAATGGCATCCCAATAAATGAGGTAAGAAGTGAAATTAAAAGAATTACTGGAAACAATTGACGATAAAATGGTAAAAGGCCCGGTGGATATCGACATATCCATGCTGGCTTATGATTCCCGGGAAGTGGGGCCCGGAGCTCTGTTTTTCGCCATAAAGGGCGCCAGAATGGATGGCCATAAATTCATCAAACATGCCATCGAAAAAGGCGCAAAAGCAGTAATTCTGGAAGAAGACGAATACCTGCCAAAGGGTATAACCAGAATTAAAGTAAAAGACAGCAGAAAAGCCCTGGCTCCCATGGCTGCCAAATTTTTTGATTATCCTGCCAGAAAGCTGAAAATAATCGGTATAACCGGCACCAATGGCAAAACCACCACATCTTATATGATTTCCAATATTCTGGAAGCCCATGGTTTGAAAACCGGTGTAATAGGTACTATTAAGGTACAAATTTTAGATGAAATCATACCCACCAATATAACTACCCCGGAATCATTAATGATTCAGAGTTATCTGGCAAAAATGGCAAGCCTGGGAGTTGATGTGGCAATAATGGAAATATCCTCTTATGCCCTTTATTCCGACCGGGTAGCAGAAATCGAATTTGATGGAGCTGTTTTTACCAACCTTTCTCAGGATCACCTGGATTTTCACAAGGATATGGATCAATACTTTATTCAGAAAGCAAAATTGTTTAAAAAGGTAAAACCTGATGGTTTCGCCGTTTTAAATTCCGACGACTCCCGCACTCCCCAAATTATGAAAATGATAGATTATCCGTTCATCACTTACGGAATTTATCGCCATCCTGATTTGCGGGCCAGGGGGGTACGTACTTCAATAAGAGGAACCCATTATAAAGCTGAAAGCAAAAAATGGGAAATTCCCATAAATATGAGAATGCTGGGAAAACCCAACATATATAAATCCCTGGCGGCGGTGGCGACCGCATTGAAACTGGATATTCCCCCCGCAATCCACAGCAAGGGGCTGGAAACCATGCCCGGGGTCCAGGGCAGGTTTGAGCCTATTGACGAGGGCCAGAATTTCGCCGGTGTGGTAGGTTAAGGCCAATCCCCCGATGGCCTTAGGCGGGTATTGGAATCTGCTAAAGAATTAACTGAAAACAGGCTTATAACCGTATTCGGTTGCGGTGGAGACAGGGACAGGACAAAACGCCCAGTTATGGGGCGGGTAGTAGCGGAATTGGCAGATGTGGTGATGATAACTTCTGACAACCCCCGAACCGAAGAACCGGATAAAATCATTGACCAGATAATTGACGGCGTAAAAAAAGAAAGAGACGATTTTTTCAGAGAAGTTGACCGAAGAACAGCCATACATAAAGCTATAGGAATGGCTGAAGAAGGCGATGTAATAATAATTGCCGGCAAAGGCCATGAAACTTACCAGATTTTTAAAAACGAAACCATCCATTTTGATGATGCAGAAGTCGCCCGGGACGCCCTTATAAATGTCCTGGGAACCGGATAATTTTTTTCGCGAAGGAGTTTAATAATTAATCACGGGAAAGGTTTTTACGAGACACCAAAAACCGTATTCCCGTAATTACAAGAGGTCAATGGGGTGTCGGACACACCCTCGGGGTCTTGTGCTGCTGGTATCTTGTCTTTTTTACATTTCATAGGTGTCTCGAAAGTAATAAAGTCCGGAACCAAAAATATCAGCAGCACAGGATATTTTTTTATAAAGGGAAAACCCCGGACATATACAACACTATATATAAGAAACGGATAAAAACAATACAAAATATAGAAGGTTTTTTACCATTTTTAAAAATATCTATATCGAGGCGGTTGAAAATCACCTGAATTAAAAAGGAGTAACCATGGAAAAACTACCCCTGGAAATTCTCGCCCAGTGGGCTTGGGGAAAGATTATTGGAAACAATAAAGATATGGAAATTACGGGCATATGTTCTGACAGCAGAAGTATCGCGCCTGGGGAAATATTTCTACCCCTGGTGGGTGAAAAATTCGACGGGCATGATTATATAGATAACGCAATTGACAACGGCGCAACTGCCTACATCACTGCAGGCCCTGTTTCGGAAGAAAATCCTGATATTCCTGCCATTAAGGTTGATAACACCCTGAAAGCCTATCATAATATAGCAAAAATTTACCGGAAAACCCTGAAAGGCAATGTTATAGCTATTACCGGCAGTAATGGAAAAACCACCACCAAGGAAATGATTGCTCAGCTTCTTTCCAAAAAGTTCAATATAGTTGCCAATGAGAAGAATTTCAATAACGAAATTGGGGTACCCCGGACAGTAATGAATATAAATGCCAATACCGAAATACTTATAACCGAACTGGGAATGCGCGGCAGGAGGCAGATCCGTGAGTTGTCAGAAATCGTGGAACCCGACGTTGCAGTTATAACCAACATAGGCGAGGCCCATTTCGAATTGCTGGGCTCTTACCAGGCTATTGCTGAAGCTAAAGTGGAAATATTCGACGGTATGAATCCGCTGGGGACTGCAATTCTGAATGCCGATGACCGCTGGTATTCCTATTGTTCACAGCATGGGCCCTCCAGCCAGGTCACTTTTGGAATAAAAAACCCTGCCGATATTCAACTGCTGGAAAAAACCAGCCAGGGATTTGATGGTTACAAATTAAAGGTAAAAATCGGAAACAAACACCATAAAATAAAATTGAAACTGCTGGGAGAACATAACATTTATAACGCGTTGGCTGCTGTGGCGGTAGCCCATGTTATGGGAATGAGCGGAAATGTTATTGCCCAGGAATTGGGCCAGGTTGAACCCCCTGACAAGCGGATGGAAATTATAGAAACCCGCAAGGGTTATCATATAATAAATGATACTTATAACGCCAGCCCATCATCAAGCCGCCAGGCTCTGGATATTTTAAGGGAGTTGCCCTCCGCCGGGAAAAAAATAGCTGTATTGGGGGATATGCTGGAGTTGGGAGAGATAGAAAAAAAATCTCATCAACTTGTGGGAGTTCATTTATTCGAAAAAGGCATAAAAACTTTATACACCCTTGGAAACCTGGGCAGGGAGATTGCCGGCGGGGCGATAATAGCCGGGATGGATCAAAAAGACATTCATGTTTTCGAAAACCGGGATGAACTCATAGCAGAATTAAAACAGGAAGTAAAAGAAAACGACGTCGTTTTGATAAAGGGGTCCCGACGAATGAAAATGGAAGAAATTGCAGAAAGCCTGAAGAACGAATGACCATGACCACAGAAGCACTGGATATACTGGGCAGAATTTTCAAGGCAGGCACTCTTTCCCTGCTGTTATGCCTTTTTATATATCCATATTATATAAGATATTTAAAATGGAGATCTCTGGGCCAGCAAATTCGCAATGACGGCCCCGAGAACCATTATGCCAAAAAAGATACCCCAACCATGGGGGGAATATTAATCATTGTTGTGGCTCTAATATGTGCCGGGCTGTTTCTGGGCCAACATATAAGCCTGTATTATTATGTTTTTACTGCCATGGTACTGGGTACCATGGGAATTGGGCTTATTGACGATCTTTCCAAGATAATAAAGAAAAAATCCTTGGGTTTGAAAGCCCGGGAAAAACTGATTTTACAAATTCTGCTGGCTTGTTTTCTTGTCTTTTTCATACTTAAATATACAGGAATTGATACCACCATCAGAGTACCTTTCCTGGGAATAATCGATTCCACAATTTTCTTCTGGTTTTTTACCGTATTTGTTGTGGTGGGAACAATAAACGCTGTGAACCTTACCGACGGCCTGGACGGTTTGGCTGCAGGCACCTGCGCAGTGGGTTTTCTGGCATACATGGTAATCTGTTATAAAAACGAACAGTTTGATCTTGCCATCTCTTCCTTCGCAATGTGTTGCGCCTGCGTGGGCTTCCTATGGTTCAATGCCTACCCTGCCAAAATTTTCATGGGAGATACCGGCTCCCTGGCATTGGGCGCAGGCCTGGCAACCCTGGCAGTTTTTACCCGCACCGAATTTCTACTTATAATTATCGGGGGAATATTCGTGGCAGAAACTTTATCGGTACTGATACAGGTAACTTATTTCAAACTTACCGGAGGTAAGCGGATTTTCAAAATGAGCCCTCTTCACCATCATTTTGAAAAATCAGGGTGGCACGAGGTGGAAGTAACAATAAGATTCTGGATCATCGCCCTGATGTTGTCGGTTATGGGGCTTATTATTTACTTCAGAGAATTTCTATTATTCACAGCTTGATCTAACAACGAATTGAGGTAACGAAATCATTATGGATTTTAAAAATAAAAAAGTCAGCATTCTGGGGCTTGCCCGGAGCGGCAAGGCCCTGGCCCGGGCCCTGAGCAGAAAAGGCGCTCATATCCTGGTCAGCGATGTAAAAACCTCCTCTGCCCTGACAGATGTAATGAAAGAGCTATCTGGCTTGAACCTGGAATGGGAAACCGGCGGCCATACTGATAGAATTTATAAAAACCGGGATATTATAATTATCAGCCCGGGTATATCCATTTATACTCCCATTCTGCAGGAAGCCATGGAAAAAGGTGTTCCTGTAGTAAGTGAAGTGGAAATAGCCTTTCTCTTAACCGACGCCTCATTTATAGCTGTGACCGGCACCAACGGAAAATCTACCACTTCCACCCTTATCCACCAGTCATTAATAAATTCCGGCAAAAACGCCTATCTTGCAGGCAATATCGGAATCCCACTGGTGGGGGAAGTGGAAAAAATTCCCCCTGGCGGTTGGATAACCGCTGAAATAAGCAGTTTTCAACTGGAAGCTGTGGAAAGGTTCCATCCCCATATAGCTGTGCTGTTAAATATTACCAACGATCACATCGATCGCCATGGGAGTTTTGAAAAATATAGAAACGCCAAGGCAAACCTTTTTAACTGCCAGGTAAAAAACGATTTTGCTGTATTGAATGCCGATGATCCATCTACCGAGTTACTGACGCCGAGAATAAAATCAAAAAAATTGTATTTCAGCCGGACCCGGCCTGTAAAAGAGGGAGCTTATTTCGAAGACGGAAAAATCATATTTGCCGACGGCTCCCATAAAAAAGCGATTTTTTCCTGGGCCCGGTTCCCACTACAAGGAGTTCACAACATAGAAAACACCCTGGCAGCAGCCTGCGTGTGCCATATTGTGGGAATAGATTTTATCCATTTAAGAAACGCCCTGGAGAGCTTCAGGCATCTCCATTATCGCATGGAATTTGTTGCAGAAATCGATAAGGTACAATTTTACAACGACTCCAAGGGCACAAACCCCGATGCAGTAAGAGCTTCCCTTGAATCTTTCAACGAACCGGTGATACTGATTGCCGGAGGAACCGATAAAGGACTTGATTTCATGCCTCTGGCTAAAAAAATACAAAAATATGCTCATGGAGTGGTTCTAATTGGCGAATCCAGGGAAAAAATTGCCAGGGCATTGGAGCATATTGGTTTTACTAACTATGCTGTGAACAACGATTTATCATTAAATGGTTTTAACAACGCTATCCAACAGTCATTCCAACTGTCGCCCCGGCCGGGGGTGGTTCTCTTATCGCCTTCCTGCGCCAGTTTTGATATGTTCAACAATGCCGAACACCGGGGAGCTGTGTTTAACCAATTTGTAAAGGAGATGAAACAGGATCATGAAAGAACCCAAAAAGTTTGATACTTTTCTATTTATCCCGGTTCTGGTTCTTCTGGCGTACGGGGTTATTATGATTTTTTCGGCATCCAGCCCCACAGCAGCATTGGACGAGGCATGCAACAACGAGCCATTCTTCTTCTTTAAAAAGCATTTATTGTGGATGGGAGTGGGTTTTGTGGCGCTGGTTGCAGGGTATAAGGTAAACCTTAAAACACTGCGAAAATGGTCTCAACCTGTAACGATTGTTGCTACAGGATTACTGGTATGGGTTTTCTTTGCCGGA
>CAZSLZ010000077.1:0-15324 GCA_964607865.1 uncultured bacterium | reverse complement strand
CCCGGTGAATTACCCGCTATTTTCAAGGGCAGCCAATTGCTGGTTCTGGGAAGATACGAGGGCTCCGGTGCTTCCTCTATTGTGCTGACAGGAAAACGGGGCACAAAGGATGTGAAGCTGACCTACGAGGGAAATTTCCCCGCAGCCCATAGAGATAATGACTTTATACCCAAGTTGTGGTCCCTGCGGCGTATAGGATATTTGCTGGAAGTAATCAGGCAGAAAGGCGAGAACCCCGAACTGGTGGATGAGGTTATCCGGCTATCCAAGGAGTTCGGCATAATTACTCCCTATACTTCCTTCCTGGTGGAAGAACCCCGGGATGAAAAGAAAGACAGGGTAGGGATGCCCAGGGCGGTTCAATCCAAACCCGCCAGCCCACTGTTTAACAAGGCAGCCAAATATGCCACGGGACAGGAAGCTTTTGCTACCAGCCAGAATTTAAATATGTATCAGCAGGCTGATTCTGCCTTTGAAGCAGAGGAGGCAGCTCCGGTTGAAAGCCATAACAAGGTGAAACGCCTGCATGGCAAAACTTTCTACCTAATAGACGATGTCTGGACAGATTCTGAATATGAAGGAAAGGAAAAAATGAACAAGGTGAAACTTTATTCTGATGAATATTTCGAATTAATCAAGGATTCCCGGTTGGCCCGATATCTGTCGGCAGGTGAAAAGGTGCTGATAAAATACAAAGGCACAGTTTATTTGATTGAAAAATAGAATATGTAAAGAAGAAGGCGGGTAAAACCGCCTTCTTCTTTTCTAAAAGAATTCGAAATTTGTCATTGGATGCCCGGTATGGAGCCGGAGAACAGGCTGTTCGCAACAAAATTTTCTTCAGCCAGGTTTCATTCTTCTCAAGGACTGAAGGCCTGTCATTGCGAGGTTTCACGGAAACCGTGGCAATCTCAATTTAGATCGGGTTTTTACCCAACCATTTACCTGGGTGGAGCAGAGATCGCCACGCATCCTGCAGATGCCCGTGATGACGAAATTATCATTATTCAATATAAAACAAAGAAGCTGCCCTTCTGGGGCAGCCTCTTATATTATTTACTGATTAATTTCTAATAACCGGCATCCATACTGGGACGGAGGCTGAATTTGCCGTGCTGGATTTTATTACCGATAAGGGTGGCAGCCAGGCCTACGCCTGCGAAACCTGCGGTAGCGCCCAGAGGGCCCATGGCTATGCCTCCGGCGACCGTTGCCAGGGTTGCCGGGACTCCCACCATATAATGCTTCAGAAAAGACCTGAATGCAGTTGCCTTATTGGTGGAATACATGGGTTTGAAACCTTCGGTTTTGTTGAAAATATCGGGGGCAATAAATTGTTTGCCGAAGAACCCGGTGGTGGGCACTTTTATGGGGTTGGGCATTTTTTCCAACGCATTTCTAACCAGTTCGCTGCAATAAAGTTTATCCGAATTCTCTTCGTTGAAAAAACTGTCATAGGGTTTTCCCAGTTGAGAACGGCAATAATCCAGGGCAGACTTCCTGTCAGCTTCGGTCTTGTACTCGGGGCGAACTACAGCTATGCTGAACCGGGAGCCGTCCAGGTATTCCTCCAGGTTCTCCCTTACCACTCCGTTAGTGCTGTTGGCGGAATGGAGCATATTTCCATCGCCTTCATATATCATTACATGGGTGTAATCGGTATCACATGCAATTTTCTGGAGCCCCCAGGTGACGGGGAAGTTTTCATTCTTCTTTAAAATAATGTCACCTGGTTTCACAAGTTTCATTATGTCGGAAACCTGTTTCTTGGTGAGAGGCTTCTGAGCTGTGGGAACCTGAAAATTGGCTTTTTTTGTGATGGTTCTCAGCAGAGATTTTCCCATTCCCTTATTGGTGCCGCCGGGTATGAATATATCATCGGGAGCATTGGGGTTGCTTTTAACTACTTTTTCCGCCTTGCTTTGTTGTGTGTTGTATATCTGGCCTGGTTGAATCTGCGGGATAGGTTTCAAAGCAATACTCCTTTACAGTTTTTATTTAACTCTATTATATTTTATATATTTTAACAAATATTGTAAAGGCAAAAATGTTAACAAAATGTTAAAACCATGATAAGTCAAACTGTTTTATGCAGCCTGTCAGGGTTTATGATTTACAATAAATTCAGTAATTCCGGCGAGTCAACATTTAAAACTTTGACGGTGAATTGGCGTAAACAACGTATAATTGGTTTTTTAACCATTTATTATCAATCGCTAATTCATAATGAACCTGGCCCCTGTAAGTTTTTTTCTGTTTCTGGCAAGTTTTATCAAACTTTGCGACCATTTTATATGTGGTATCTTCTGTAAAGAGATTTTACACATTGTATCCTATAATTTACTTTTCAGTAATTTATAGTATAATAATATAAAACCCTTCAAGGAGGTTGTTGTGAGAAAAAAGTTATGGTTTTTTCTGATTCTGGTTTCTGTTTTTTTTATGCCGGTTTCAGCCCAGGAGACAGGCCCAACAGCTGTGGTCAAAAACCTTTATGTGGCTGTGGAAAGCGGGGATCGCTCCAGAGTAGCCGGAATGATTTCCAGGGATACACTGGTTGAAATGAAACAAAAAGGGAAACACAAGGCGCTTAATTCATTGCTGGATCTTTCCTCGGCAGTCAGCCAGGGCGTGATTATTCTGAGGTTTACCAACATGAGCGTGGAAATGGAAAAAACTGACGAAATCAACGCCTTGGCTGTTGTTACCCATACTGTGGAAGCCAGAAAAGGCAGCGAGGATATTAAATATCCGGGAAAGGACAGAATCATTTTGAAAAAAGAAGATACCGGCTGGAAAATTACCGGTTTTGAAAGTTTAAACTAAAGATATTGAACAACCTCGACAAAATCGCCATGAGGAGTTTTTACAAAAAAGAATTTCTTACCGGGAGCTTTGTGAATTTTATTTTTCAGTATTGAAGCTCCTTTTTCTTTGAACTTTTTAAAATCCTCTTCAATATTGCCGGATTCAAATGCCAGGTGTTTTATTCCGGTTTTAAGGTTAATATCGGGGCTGATCTGTTCAAAAATTTCAATCTTCTGCTCATCTTTTTCCAGCATATAACTTTTTACGCTGGGCTGGCCCTGGGTTTTTCTTTCAGTTACCTCAAAACCAAGAAACTTCTGATAAAAATTCAGGGTGGGGCTGGCAAAACGGGTAAGGATATTTATATGATCGATTTTTTTTAAAGCCAACATATTCTCCGTAGAAGTTGATTAAAAGTTTATTTGGCAGGGAAATGATAGTCCAGCAGCCTGTTATAGAACTCATCTTTTTTCACTTTTATATGCCCGCCACTGTATGGTTTTTCCGGGAATGCCAATTCCCGTTCAATTTCATCGGAAGGCGACTGGGGAGTTTTTCCCATATCATTGGATCCGAAGGGATCTCTAATATATGCATATTGGTCGTCCATACCCTCAACTGCAACCTTGTGTTCATAGATATTTTCCTTTGGCCCCCGCCATGCCAGGGCAATGGGTACTATGGCGCCTTTATCGGTAAGCTTTTGAAATTGCCCATCAACTTTTTCTCTGTCTATGGGGGAAAATTCGGCAAAACTGCTTTTATAGGGTAAAACCGCATCGAATGACCGGTTTGATTCCGGCGGATACAACCCCTTGTGCAGGGTTTCTTCCTTTATTGCGCCGCTGGGCAGCATTGTTCGCCGGACATTTATATCTCCCGCGTTATCATAATCCAGTTCACCGTTTCCGTATTCCATCATGGATGCCTGGTAAATCCGGTTGACATCAAGCCTGCTGCTGTTGTCGGGCTTCAAACTCCCCCGGTTGGCAATCAGGGTTTCCCCGTTTCTCAGTTGAACCTGCTTATCCGGCGAAGTAAGGCCGGAAATAATCCGTACAAATTCTGCAGGATGATTTACCGCATTGATATATTCCAGGGTGGTCATGGTGCATGTACCCTTATTACCCTGGCTTATAAGATCCGGATTGGCAACAATGGAAAGAACCTGGTTTTTAATCCGTCTGGAATCTACTTCATTGGTGAATTTCTGGCTGAAAATTCTGTTGAGGTTTGCAAGAAGGGTTTTGCCCATGCTGTCTTTGTTCTGTAATTTTCCCGATTTCAAAATACTGGTGAGGGCGGGGCTTACCCTGCCAAAAATATTCTTCAGCGCAAGTTCCGAATGGAAAGAACCGGTACTTCCCATTTTGACCGGCCGAAGGGTAGCCCGGGCCAATTTCAGAAATTCCTGCTTTTCTTTTGCAGGCAGTGCCTGGTATTGTTTCCAAGCTGTGGGATCCTGCTGCAGTTGAGACAGGCAACTCTGACTGTTTATTGAAACCAAAGCTTTTTCTTCGCTGTGTGACGGCGGGACATGGGAATTGAAACTTGATAAATTGAGATTAGAATTATTATTCTGCACAATGGTGCTCTCAAATGAGTCGCCGGGTAACGTGGGCTTTTTTACTGTTGCCCTTGCCGGGCGAAAAGATCTGACACCCGTTGTTGATTGCAATTTTGCTGGGTTAATTCTCATTCAATATTATCCCCGTTTGAAAAGTAGGTTAATATTATATCAAAAAATGGCGAACTTGTAAAATTCATCATCTCAATTTAAGTATGCTGAGCCCGATTCGAAGTCTATGGCTTCTGCAGAGAATATGTTCATCAACTTTCTGGCCGTTTACAAAAACTCCGGTTTTGCTTTCCATATCTTCTATCTTGTATTGGCCGTTTAAACGGGTTATTCTGGCATGGGTTCTGGAAACGGTAGGGTCGCCCAGGACAATGTCGCAGGATTCGTCCCGGCCGATTACATATTCATCTTTATCCAGGGTAAATATTTTCCCCCGGTCAAAACCTTCTGTAACCTCCAGCTTCTGATAAATAGCTGTGGGAATATCTTCCCCTTCAGCGGGAGCTGTAAAATCGCAACAATGAAATGAAGCCCGGACAGTAAATTCATGTTTTCTTAAATCTGGGTTTTCCTCCCAGTTGATATCCAGGGGGCCATAGGTCTGATAGTTTCTCTTTTCTATCTCTTTTCTCAGAAACGCTTTTATTTCACTATTGGCTTCATCTTTAATCTGTTTTAGTTCATTATAGTTTTCTGAGGACAAATAGACCAGAAATTTGTTGGGCAGATAGGTAATCTCGTTTTCTCTGGTTTTATTTGCCATAAGTTCCCGCCAGATCCCCCTGGCGATTTCCTTTGGGTGTATTTTGCCGCCGAACCTGCCGAAAAAAGCATTCTCTATTAAGTTTTCCAGGGTTTTTTCCAGGTTATCCAAAAAATTCATATTATAACTTCCTCTGAATAAATTATATTTTAAAATTTCTGGATAAATCCTTTAAAAAAACTGCCCTGATTCATAAGGGCAGTTTTTTTATCAAACCTTTACCGGTTGTTTTTCAAATTGTTCCTTGTAATCTCTTGAGAATTCCCGGAAGGTATATGGCGGCATTCCTGTCAATTCAACCACTCTTCCCGTTACTCTTGTTGCCATATTCTTTTTGATGTAATCCTGGTATTCCATCATGATATCAATGATCCAGTCGGGCATTTTCTGCTGTCTCATATACTGGGACATTTCTTCTTTTGAAATATTTACATATTTTATCTGTCTTCCCATAACCCTGGAAAAAATGTCCGCAACCTCAAAATTGTCCAGAGCCTGGGAACCTGTAAGGGTATATATCTGGTTTATATTCTCCCTGGTGGGCTCTGCCAGTATGGTTGCAGCTACGTTTCCTATATCTCTTGTGTCAATATAGCTGATTTTGCCATCGCCCTGGGCCAGATAAAACGTATCCATTTCTCTGATAGAATCGGCATAATATTCAGAAAAATTTTGCATAAAGCTGTTTGGCCGTAATATTGTGTATGGAATTCCCGAGTTTATTACCACCTGATCAGCTTTTCTGTGGAGCTCTCCCAGCCTGACTGGGTTTTCGTCGCTGGCTCCGTAAAATGACAGCCTGACAATAAATTCCACTTTATTGTTTCTGGTTTGTTCCACCACATTTTGAACTCTTCTTTCCATATCCGGGGTCATTGGTGTTAGCAGAAACAGTCGATCGGTAATTGAAAGAGCGTTCTCAATGGTTTCTGGGTCATCAAGCTCGAATTCAACAATCTTAATGCCCTGAGATTCAAAACGGTCGGCGTCATTCAAATGATGGACGCCGGCAATGATTTCCACATTATCTTTTCGTTTCAGGTACTTTATTACCTGACTTCCCACTTTACCCGTGGGGCCGGTTACTAATATTCTTTTATCCATGATTGATCCCCTCACTTTAATTAGTGTTATAATTAAACACGATCATTAATAAATAGGTTCCCCCTGATCATTTTATAAAGGAATCTATGAAAATAAGTTTAAATAGAAATTTATCTGAAATAAGGAGAAGGAATGTTTAATACCCAGGGACATTATGGAATAAAACTGGTAAGTTTCGATGAAATTCACCCTGAAATTATAGATTTTACCCAGTTTGTATTAGAAAACACATTTCGCAAAAAAGTTGTAAGAGGTGAAAGTATTGCCCTGCCTATAGATGCATTTGACCTGGAAGCGGAGCATTACCGGTCTGCAGATCTACTTTCCCACCTGTCCTCTATTCGTACCCATAAGGAAAAAATCTTTGGTTTAATAAATGAAGACATTGCCCGGCCCCAGTTGCCCTTTGTTTTTGGTGATGGAAGCCCTTCGAAGGAAGCGGCGGTGGTTTCCCTGTGGCGTTTTTCCCAGAATTTCCATTATTTCGAACAGGATCCGGGAGTTTTTGAAAACCGGTTAAAAAAGGCAATAATTCAGGAAATGAGCCATGCTTACGGTTTAAGACATTGCAGCAATCCCCAGTGTGTAATGTTCTTTCCCCGCAGTATTAACGATCTTGACAACCAGAAAGACTCATACTGCCATCGGTGCCAGACATGGTTTTAATTGTTTAAAGTGTAAAAAAAATGGAAGGAAAAAGATTCATTTTGTCGAAGAATTTCAGCCGACAGAAGTATCGGTAAGGTTTAAAGAGTTTATATAAAGGAGGAAGAAACATGGTAGGCGAAGCCGTATTACTGGAATATAAAATGAAAAAGGGTGAAACCCTTACTTACAAGACAACTGTTCATTCCGAGCAGGAGATTAAAACTGAGGAGCAGTCAGGGAGTACCAAATCCGACGTTGAGATGAAGATGTCCCAGACCTGCACTGAGGTAGCGCCAGATGGAACCATGACTGTTGATGTTACCATCGATTCGGGAAAATTAATAAGGGATGGCGAAAGCGAAGAGTTGCCCAATGTGGGCCAGACCATTACCTTGAAAATGAAAAAAAGTGGTGAAATCACCCATACTTCAATAGATTTACCTTTTGAACAGCCTGCTTTCCCCACCAACAATGTAAAAAAGGGTGAAACCTGGGTTGGAAAGAGTAAGATTTCCATTCCCGGCAAATCAGATATGATTACTCTTAATTACAATTATTCTTTATGGAGCTTCACCAATGTAAATGGTTACGATGTGGCTGAAATCAAGGTTTCTTGCCCCGAAACCAAAATCCCCATTGCCGAGGGAGTAGAACAGGTACTTACCGCTGAGGGCACCACCCATTTTGCTCACAAAGTGGGCCGGCTGGTGAAGTCTGAAGTTACAACTACCACCAATATTACCACCCAGGACGGTTCGGTCAATACCACTATAAAAGTACTGGTGGAATTACAGGACAAACAGGCGCCGGGGCTGTCAACACCCGAAGAAGGTTATATAATAAAATAAATATTCGATTAACCGGGCCCGGAGTGTTCTACTCCGGGTCTTTTTTATTTGTTTCTACAAGGATAATTAAGCATGAAAAAGAAAATAGATTTATGCCGATGAAATTTCCCATGATACAAGGTTTTTTATCGACATTTAAGGTTCTGGCTGGTTTGTTTCATAATTGGTTTACAAAAGAAATTATATTGACAATAACATAACAGCCTGGGCCACGCCAGGGAATAAACGCATAAACATCCTCTTTTGTGGACAACTGCTAAACCTGGCAGAATCAACTTTTTATGGTTGTCTGGTTTAAAGTTTAAAACGTAGAGTAATGATGAGAACAAAAAAAATTAATGTGAGGTAAATCATGGCCCAGAAGAATGACGTGTCTGGTTTAAATAGAAACAGAGTCCTGATTGTAGATGATAATTCTGTAAATGTCCAATGGATGCGGAAAATGATCGAAGAATGGGGTTACGAAGTATATGCCAGCTTCAAGGGTGTGGAAGGCATCAAGACTGCCCGGGAAAAAAGGCCGGATCTTATTCTGTTGGATGTAATCATGCCCGATCTCACCGGATATGAAGTATGCAGAGCTTTGAAAGTTCACCCTGCGACCACGGATATTCCCGTTATTTTTCTTACCGCCAAGGGGGAGGTCTTTGACCGGATTGAAGGCCTGGACATGGGGGCTCATGATTATATTACCAAACCTTTTCACCCCGACGAATTAAAAATCAGAATGAAAACCGCCATTTTAAGAATGCAGGAAAAAGAAAGGCTGAAAGACGAAACCAAAAGGTTGAAATCGCAAATTTTTATTGATGAAGTAACCGGGTTTTATAACTTTAAATATTTCCAGGAGAGAATAAATGAAGAAATTGCCCGGGCAAACCGTTACGATTATGCCATTTCTCTTGCATTGATTTCGCCCACCAGAATAGAAGAAATGAAAAAATTATACAGCAAGGTTCGAATTGATTCCTTGATGAAACAATTCGGGGGCATTATAAAAAGGAGTATCAGGGCAATTGATATTGTGGCGCGATTTAACGAAAACACCTTTGCTATTCTGCTTCCCCAGACTAATCAGGAAGGGGCAGCTGTGTTTGGAAACAAGATTTTAAAAATAATTGAACGCCACATCTTTTTTGGTATTCCCAATATGACAAAATTCTCAGCCCAGATAGGCGCCGCCACATATGAAGAGTTTAATGTGGAGGAACCCGGAAAGATAATCAGGGAAGCTGAAAAAGCCCTGGCTACCAGTTCCGATTCTGAATCTAAAGTGGTGGTTTACGAAATATAATGTTTTTGAGGTTTTAATGTCAGATTTTAAAACAGTAGCAATTTTACCAAGAACAAAAGAAGAACCCCACGCTAAAGTTGTTGAGATTATTGAATACCTGGAATCAAGAGATCTTAAAATCATGATTCCCACTGGAAGAGCCAGCTATATACAACGCGGGGATCTTCATGCCCCGGTAACTGAAATCAGGGAAAAAGCGCATCTGATGTTAAGCCTGGGTGGCGATGGCACTCTTTTAAGGGCAAGTAATATAATTTCCGGCACCAATATTCCGGTACTGGGAATCAACATGGGGCACCTGGGTTTTTTGACCGAATCTACCTTCGAAGAATGGAAACCCACTCTGGAAAAAACCTTGGCTGGAGAATTCAATATTGTGGAAAGAATGACCGTTATCTGCAAGGTTTTAAGAGACGGCCAGCCGGTTTTTCAGAGCTCAGCTTTAAACGATGTTGTTATAAGCCATACCGGGGAAATGCAGCTTCTAAGGTTATCAATTCAGATAAGCGGCTACAATGCTGGCAGTTACGCCGCTGACGGGGTAATAGTTTCCACTCCTGTGGGTTCCACTGCCTATTCCCTGTCTGCAGGAGGCCCCATTGTGTGCCCCACAGTGGAATGCATGATATTGACAGCCATATGCCCTCACACCTTATCTGCCCGCCCCCTGGTAGTGCCCGCCAGTGAAGAAATTGAGATAAGCGAAGCTTCGGGCAAAAATTATCTGGTATGCCTTGATGGCCAGACAACTTTCAAATTAACTCCCCAGGACCGGGTTTTAATAGAAAAATCTCCCCGATATGCCCGTTTCATTCACCTGGGAAAGAATTTTTACATCACAATCAGAGAAAAATTGAAATGGTTCGAGTGAGGCGACTATGCTGCTGGAATTAAAAATAGAAAACTTTGCCCTGGTGGAAGATATGGAAATGGTTTTCAATCCGGGCTTCAATATCCTTACCGGCGAATCGGGCTCTGGAAAGTCACTGATTGTTGAATCTTTGAATTTTGTCCTGGGAGCCAGGGTAAAATCTTCCAGGTTTGATTCTGACGAAACAGTAAGGGTTCAGGCTGTCTTCGATATTTCCGGCCTTGAACAGGAATTACTGGATCAACTTAAAAATTATGATATTACCGGAGAAGCAGATCAGGTTCTGGTTTTGAACCGTAAGCTGTATTCATCAGGCCGCAGTGTCTATCAGATAAATGGCGAAATCGTTCCTTATTCCAACTTCAAGGAAATTGGTTTCCAACTGGTGGATATTCATGGCCAGCGGGACAACCAGTATCTTTTTGATTTGAATAACCAGAGAAAGCTGGTGGACCTTGCTGCAGGCAAAGAAGCAAAAGTCTTGCTGGAAAGAATTCAGCAGATTTATTCGGAATACAAAAACCTGGAACGAGAAATTCAGGTGTTGAAGGAGCAGGAAAAAGACCGGAACCGCCGGATAGATTGGCTGGAACATGAAATTAACGAAATCGCTTCGGCCCAGCTTGTGGTTGGTGAAGATGAAGAACTGGAGCAAACACGGAAAATTCTGTCCAACCGTGAAAAAATTGCCGAGTTATGCAATTCCATTCACGAGAAATTGTCTTCAGAAAGCGGGGTTATTGAAAAATTGAACCGGGTTTCCAGAGAACTGGAACAATTAGTTTCGTTGGACACTTCCCTGGATATCTCTTCCGATCTTATAGATGTTGCATTAAACAATATTCAGGAGATTATTTTTACGGTAAGAGACAAGGCAGAAAGCCTCGAAACCGGCGGGGCAAACCTCGATGAGGTAATTTCCAGGCTGAATTTAATAGATAATTTGAAGAAAAAGTACGGCAACAGCATAGAAGAAATTCTGGGGTATCTTGAAGAATCAAGGAAAAAACTGGAGACATTGTCCCGGAGCCAACAGGTTATTGAAGATTTACTGGGCAGAAAAACAGAACAGGAAAAAGAATGGTTGTGGACAGCTGAAAGTTTGTCGGTTCTGCGGAAAAAAGCGGCAAAAAAGATTCAGTCAGCAGTGGTAAGAGAGTTGGCGCAGTTGGAGATGAAAGATTCCCGTTTTACCATAAACTTGCAGCGGGAAGGAAATAAGCCACGTGGAAAAGAAACAACCCTCACTATCAACCGACATGGTTTGGATAATGTAGAGTTTTATATTGGGTTGAATCCGGGCACCGAGGAAAAACCCCTGGCCCTGATAGTTTCCGGCGGAGAATTATCCAGAATTATGTTGGCTTTAAAAGCGGTTTTCGCCCGTTTCAGAAATTTCTCAACCCTGGTTCTGGATGAAGTTGATGTGGGCCTGGGTGGCAATACTGCCAAAAAAGTGGGGGAAAAATTAAAAGAAATTTCGCTACACCGCCAGGTCATTTGTGTAACCCATTTGCCGGTAATTGCAGCTATGGGCAGGGCCCATTACAATATTCAAAAAGTAGTAGAAGAAGGAAAAACTTACAGCAAATTGATAAAACTGGAAGGGGCACCCCGGGTTGACGAACTTGCCAAAATGATTGCCGGCCACTCAGCCTCCGATGCCACCAGGGAAGCTGCTGAAAAGCTATTGAAAGGAAAATGAACTGAATATGTTCAATAAAACAATACTGGAAAACGGAATAAAAATACTGACCGAAGAAGTTAATGAATTTAAATCTGCCAGCATAGGGGTCTGGGTTCATGCCGGGCCCAGAAACGAAACCGAAAAAGACAGCGGAATATCTCATTTTATTGAACATATGATGTTCAAGGGAACCGAAAAAAGAACTTCCAGAGATATAGCTGAGATAATGGACTCGGTTGGAGGCCAGCTCAACGCTTTTACCGAGAAGGAACAGACCTGTTATTATGTAAGAGTAATGGATAAACATATTCCACTGGCCCTTGATGTTCTTTCTGATATGTTCAACAACTCCCGGTTTGAAGTGGTGGAAATTGACAGGGAACGAAAAGTAATTCTTGAAGAGATAAATATGTATGAGGACGACCCCGAGGACAAGGTTTTTGAGGTTTTCAACAAAACCTTATGGGGCTGCCATCCTCTGAGTTCGCCCACTCTGGGCAACAAGGAAACCGTAGGCAGTTTTAACCGCCAGGATTTTATGAACTACATGAAAGGTTTCTATACCCCGGACAATATAACCGTGGCTGCCGCCGGGCACTTCAATCACTGGGACCTGGTGGATATAATTGAAACCAATTTTGGGCATTTACAGGGTAAGAGCCTCGCCAGCCAGATTGAGCCTCCCATGGTTCATTCCAGAGAAAATCTTCATTTTAAGGATTGTGAGCAGACTTACATTTGTACCGGTGGCAGGGGTATCTCCCAGAAAGATCCCCGTAAATATGCCTTCTTTGTTCTTGACAGCATAATCGGGGGCTCCATGTCCTCCAGGTTATTTCAGGAGGTCAGGGAACGCCGGGGGCTGGTTTACACCATATCCACCTTTACCAATGCCTATTACGACTCGGCGCAATTCGGAATTTTTGCCTGCACCAGCAGAAATAACCTTAAGGAAGTTGTTACCCTGATAAGAAACATTGTTGACGAGGTACGGGAAAATGGAATTACCGAAAAAGAAATACGTAGAGCCAAAGAACATATTAAAGGCTCCATCTCTCTGGGCCTTGAATCCACTTCCAACCGGATGATAAGATTGAATAAGTCAGAACTTTATTACAACCGGCTTATTCCAATTGAAGAAGTGATAAAAAAGGTGGAAGAAGTCACAGTTGAAGATATCAAAAACGTTGCGTCAGAAATCCTCGACCGCAGTCAATACGCCACCACAGTTCTTGGCCCCATTAAAGACGACATAAAAAATTATATAGGAGAATAAAAATGGAAAAAATCAGAGTTATGATATGCGGAATAAGTGGGTCTATGGGCACCCACACTGCCCACGCAGTCCACGGAAGGCCCGATATGGAACTGGTGGGGGGTATAGATGTCAATAATGTGGGGCAGGACCTGGAAACAACCATATCCCTGAACGGCTCTAAACTTGTTATAGAAAAAGATCTGGATAAAGTTATAACTGAGAAAACCCCCCAGGTTATGATTGATTTCACCAAGGGCCATGTGGCTCCGCACAACATAAAGAAGTGCCTGAAGAACAGGATTGCCTGTGTTGTTGGAACGACAGGCATAAGCGATGAAGAATTGAAAGAAATAGAAGAGCTCTCCCACAAAGAAAAAACTCCGGTGTTATTGGTTCCCAATTTCTCAGTGGGAGCGGTTCTGATGATGAAATTTGCCGCTGAAGCTGCCCGGCATTACGACAATGCCGAAATCATTGAAATGCATCATGACAGAAAACAGGACGCCCCCTCGGGAACTGCCCTCAGGACCGCAGAATTAATGACCACCGATGACAAAAAATTCAAACTCCCGGAAAATGAAAAGGAAAAGTTGCCCGGCGCAAGAGGGGGGCTTAAAGATACCGTAAGGGTTCATTCCGTAAGGCTGCCCGGTTTATTGGCACACCAACTGGTTATCTTTGGCGGCCAGGGCGAAACCCTTACCCTCAGGCATGACAGCCTGTCCAGGGAATGTTTTATGCCGGGAGTGATCTCAGCTGTGAAGAACATTCACCGTTTAACCGGCCTGGCCGTAGGCCTTGAAAATGTCTTGTAGGTGATGATATGGGTTGGATTGGCCCCGGAGAACTTTTATTAATATTTATCGTTATTCTGATTTTTTTCGGCCCCAATAAACTGCCGGAATTAGCAAAAACAATTGGCAATGGCCTGAGAGAACTGAAAAAAGCTTCAAACCTGGCTGCCGATGAATTAAAAGAAGAACTTGAACTTGAAACAGAAAAGAAAAAAGAAAAGGAAATCCCTTCTCAGCTTACACCCTCGCCCGATGTTATAGAACCCGGGTTTAAAGAAGAAGAATACGGGGAAGAAAAAGAATAGGGTTTACGCCTGTATCTTTTTCAGTTTGAGTTTTGTTATAAATATTAATGGATTAAACCTTTTTGGAGTTACTGATGATAGATCTTTCTATTCTGTATGTGGATAACGATGAACAGGCGCTTGCCAGCTTCAGCGAATTTTATTCAACCGAATATAATATCGATACCGCCGCCAGTATCAAACAGGCCCTTATCAAATTAAACAAATCCTATTTTGATATAGTATTTTCCGAGTATAACCTTACTTCCATGAACGGAATTGAATTTCTAAGAATCTTAACTCAGGATTTCCCTACAATTCCAGTGGTTCTGGTTACCAACCAACCTTCCGAAACACTTTGCAGAGAGGCTTTTCTTGCCGGAGCCACAGATGTAATTGATAAAATTTCGGGTATTACCAAAAACAAACTGGCGTTCAATGCAATTATTGAAAAATCCTTAAAAACTAAAACCCCTGTTGTTTCCAAGGATTCCGGCGACAATTATTTTCAGCTGGCAAATTCATTGCCAGTGGGGTTGATTCTTGTGGAAGAGAGAGCTGTTTGTTTTGCCAACAGGGCTGCCATGGATTTTCTGGGTTTTGACAACCTGGATGAATTAGTGGGGCGCGCTCTGATAGATTTTATTCATAAGGACCACAGGCTTGAAGTGTTTAATATTTACGAACAACTGAAACGGCCTGGAAAAAAAATCAAGCCCCGGATTCACAAGTGGATTGATGCCACCGGCAACCCATCCCAGGTAAAAGTAAACATGAGTTCTGTTGCCCTTCAGGGAAAGGTATTGATTCAATTTATTTTTGAACAACTTACCGGGCAGCAGATGATGGGTATTTTGTCAGATCGTCTTTCCCGACTGTCAAAGGACTATGAGAAAAACCTGAATTTACTGGTAAGCGCTGTGGGAGAATTATGTGGCGCGGATCTGGCAGTATATCAGAAGGTTGAAGAAGGAAAGATGGTGGCGCTGGGCAAATGGAATACACCCGACGGGTTTGTGGATTCCATTGATTATGCCAGGTGCATTGGGTCTGAGGTGGTTCGCCAGGGGCTGGAAGCTGAAGATCTTGTGGTTTTAAATGTAGGATGTACCAAGTTTATACGTACCGATTTAAATTTAAAAAACGCAGATTTCAGAAAATTAATAGGGGCGCCGGTTTTTCTGTTTCACAATGTAGTAGGCGCCCTGTCTTTGTTTTTAGAGAGAAATAAAGCTGTCGATGATAATCTCCGTCGAATTTTTTCAATTTTTGCCTCAATGCCGGGTAAAGAATAAGAAAGGATTCAACTAAAGGAACTTCTAAAAAAAAGTGAGCGGAAATACCGCAATTTGCAGGATTTCATCCCGGTTTCCATTGTTAATCTTG
>CAZSLZ010000076.1:0-15553 GCA_964607865.1 uncultured bacterium | reverse complement strand
TTGTGGCTCTGGTTGCAGGTTATAAGGTAAACCTTAAAAAACTGCGAAAATGGGTTCAACCTGTAATGATTGTTGCTATAGTATTACTGGTATTGGTTTTATTTGCCGGAAAAGATGTTCTGGGAGCACGGAGAACCCTGGTATTTGGGCCCATTTCCTTCCAGCCATCGGAGTTTGCCAAAATTGCCCTTATTTTATACCTGGCTGATGCCCTGGCGCGTCGCAAGGAAAAGGTTCAGGACTTAAAATCGCTGGCAATGGTGCTAGTAGTTTTTGGAATCACGGTTTTTCTTATTCAGAAAGAAGACCTGGGTACAGCAATGGCTATTTGCGGAGCGGTGGTGGGCATTTTATTCATGGCCGGCGCTAATTTCTGGCATCTGGTTTCCATGGCCACCATTGGTATTTTTGGTGGGCTGATTATGGCATTCCACAAGCCCTACCGGCTTCAAAGATTAATAACCTATCTCGATCCCAAGGCTGACACTTCAGGGGCGGGCTATCAAATTGTTCAATCTTTCATAGCCTTGGGTTCGGGAGGCCTATACGGGCTGGGCCTGGGAGCCAGCCGACAGAAGTTTTTCTATTTGCCGGAAAAATTCACCGATTTCATCTTTGCCATTATTGGAGAGGAATTAGGGATTATTTTTGGAACCCTGCCCGTGGCTCTCATGTTCCTTTTCTTGCTTTACAAGGGCCTCAGGGTTGCAGCCCGCACCAGGGATCCTTTCATGTCGCTGCTGGCAGGAGGTATAACTTTTCAGGTTGTGCTTCAGGCTTTCATAAACATGGGAGTGGTAACAGGCTTACTGCCTTGCACCGGAATTGCCCTGCCCTTCATAAGTTTCGGAGGATCTTCCCTGGTTTTCACCCTGTTGGGTGTGGGGTTATTGCTGAATGTGGCAGGAGAACCCAAATACGGCACCCGCCACAGCATAGAAAGAAAACCCAGAAACAAGCCACGGCCACGTTTCGGCGATAGCTGCGAAATTCCCCAGACTGCAAAAGCCCTGAAAAAAAAAGAGGAGGAAAAATGCGAATCATCGTTACCGGCGGTGGAACTGGGGGCCACATATACCCCGCAATAGCGGTCGCCAGAGAGATAAAAAAACGAAAAAAGGAAACTGAGATCCTTTTTGTAGGTACCCGCACCGGAATTGAAGCCAAGGCTGTGCCTGCAGCTGGTTTTCAAATTGATTTCATCAAAGCTTCCGGCCTTTCCTTTCAACCGGTTAAACTTACAAAATTCATATTTAATAACATTCTGGGGTTAATCAGGGCGATATCGATTATGAACAAATTTAAACCCGATCTGGTTATTGGTTCCGGAGGGTTCGTAAGCGCGCCGGTATTGGCAGCATCTTCCCTGAAAAAAGTTCCTTTTGTTCTGCTGGAACAGAATGCCCTGCCCGGCAAGGTAAACCGGTTGATGGCAAGAAAAGCAGAAAAGATTCTCGCTACCTTCGATGAAACCAGTAATTATTTCTCCAATGAGAAAACCATTATAACCGGCAACCCCATCAGAGCTGAGATTCTGAAATACCCCAAAAAACAGGCCTGTAAAAATCTGAATCTTTCCCCGGAAAAATTTACAATGGTCATAACCGGAGGTTCCCAGGGCGCCCGTGCAGTTAACAACGCAGTAATTAACTCCCTTCCCTGTTGGAAGGAAAAAGACTGGCAAATTCTTCACCTGGTGGGACGGAAGAATTATGAAGAAGTAAAAGACAGAACCGAACCCTTGATGGCAGATTTCAAGGGAATATACAAATGCCTGGATTATACTGAAGACATGGCTTCAATCTATGCCGTTGCCGACCTTATAATATCCAGGTCGGGGGCTTCTTCCCTTGCAGAGATCACAGCTGTGGGCATTCCGGCGGTTTTAATCCCCTACCCTTACGCTGCCGACAACCATCAGGAAAAAAATGCCCGTGGCATAGAAAAAGCAGGTGGAGCAGTGGTAATTCCTGATAACGAAGCTGAGGAAAAATTGAAACCCACAGTGGAGGAACTGGCAGGTTCTAAAGAAAAGTTAAAAATAATGGCGGAAAAATGCAAATCTATGGGAAAACCCCAGGCTCTGAGCAACATTGTAGATGAAATTGAAGAAATACTGTCAAAATAAACATGAAAAGCTGGTGGAGAAACAATGATAAAAATACTTTTTCTGTGTACTGGCAATTCTTGCCGTTCACAAATGGCAGAAGGGCTGGTTAATGCAAAATATGAAAACTTAAAAGCCTGGTCTGCAGGCACCAACCCTGCAAGTATAAACCCCAACGCAATTGAGGTTATGAAAGAAACGGGGATAGACATTTCAAACCAAACTGTTAACCGGCCCGAAGATTTTGAAAATATAAATTTTGATTACATTATTACCCTGTGTGATCATGCCAGGGACAACTGCCCGGTAACAGACCTGCCGGGTGAAAGAATTCACTGGGGCCTTGCCGACCCTGCCTGTTTTAAAGGCAGCCGGGAAGAAACTCTGGAACAATTCAGAAAAACCAGAAATGAAATTGAAAAGAGGATTAATAAAAGTTTTCAGTTATTTTAAATGAGTGTTTAAGAAATCCACCATTTCCTTCCATGCCTGTTCTGTTTCATTGCGTTCCGATTCTTCTATGGTTTCGTCCTTCAGAAAAGGCACATAAATAATAAAACCGTGCAGGCAATTCGGATAAATCACCATTTTATTCCTTATCTTATGTTTATCCAGAGCCTGTTTTAAATATTTCGCCTGGCCCGGCGGCACAATGTCATCTTTTTCACCCTGCAAAATAAGAACCGGAGCTTTTATTTTATCCACATAAGAAACCGCATTTCTAATTTTGAACGATACCGGACGATCCTCGGGGCCATCGCCGTAAGTCTGCCGGGTAATCCTGTCTTTCCCGATTTTATCATTCTCTTTTAAATAATCCCACCATTTATATATATCCATCACTCCGTATCCTGCCACCACAGCTTTGACCTTGGCAGTTCTTGAAGCTGCCAGCATGGAAATCAACGCTCCGTGGGAAAATCCCGCGAAACCGATTTTATCCTTATCAACCTGTGGTAAATCAGACAGCATAACCATGGCATTCAGGACATCCCGCACCTCGCCCTTGGCTATTTCAATCTCCCCCTCGGAATCATCCTCGCCCCTATACGACGGAGAAAACACTGCAAAGCCCTGTTTGGCAAGGCGAATACTGGCCAGCCTGTGCTCTTTGGAAATACCCGATATACCGTCATGGGCAAAAATAACACAGGGGAGTTTTTCACTGGGCTTTTCAGTAAATAATAAACCGCTTACTTTCAACCCGTCACTCATGTAAATAATTTTTGTAATTTCCACCCCGTCTTTCTTACCAAAGGGCTTTTTTTCTACCAATTTACCATCTGCGGTCTTTGCCGCAACTGGCTTTACTATTTGAAAAACAAATAAAACAGCCATAATTATATAGAAAACTTTTTTCATAACTTCCTCCAAATCAGGTTTCATATAAATAATTGACTCAAAACTCTCAATTTCCTTTCATTTAACCTCTATATTTGAAATTGAAAAAAATATTACTTTATATAAATACAAATATAAAAAGGAAAAATGTTAAAACGTAAATAATTAAATATAAAATGTAAATTAATATAATAAGAGAGGTGTAAATATGGAACTGGAAGGTAGCAAAACAGAAAAAAATCTGATGGAAGCCTTTTCCGGTGAATCCCAGGCACGAAACAAATATACATTTTTTGCCAAGGTGGCGCGTAAGGAAGGTTACCATTATATTGCCAGGATTTTTGAAGAAACTGCATTAAACGAGATGCAGCATGCCAAGGAAGAATTCAAGCTTTTAAATGGAATCGGCGATACTGTTGCCAATTTGAAAGAAGCCATGGGCGGAGAGGATTATGAAACCAATTCCATGTATCCGTCTTTTGCGAAAGACGCCCAAGAGGAAGGCTTCAAGGATGCCGAGGTTCTTTTTAACCAGATAGGAAAAGTGGAAGCAGAACACCGGGACAGATACAGGAAATTGCTGGAAATGGTGGAGAACGGTACCGTTTACAAACGTGAAAAACCCATAAAATGGAAATGCAGTAAATGCGGTTTTATTAATGAAGGTACCGAACCTCCGGTAAAATGCCCCTGTTGCAAACACCCCAGAGAATATTTCGAACCCGAAGATCTGTCAATGTTAATTAAATAAAGAAAAGGGCGGTTGAACCGCCCTTTTTAAGTACTATTCTGTTTCTCAAAAGTCTGTCACATTTCCATAACCCGCAATGTTGTCATTGCAAGGTTTCGAAGAAACCGTGGCAATCTCAATTTAGATCGGGTTGGTTCTTACCCATTTACCTGGGTGGTAAGAGATCACCACGCATCCTGCGGATGCTCGTGATGACGAAATTCGGGTTGGTTCCATACCCACGCACCTTGCGTCGGTGAGCGACCGGATCTTTTTCCGGTTGAAAAAACTATAATGCGAACAACGTGTTCTCCCATTCAAAATGGGATTCCCCCATTCTTAATGGGGAGAGATCGTCACATCGCTGGGCGCTCCTCGCGATGACGAATTTATCATTATTTGGTCTAAAACAAAAAAGCTGCCCTTTGGGACAGCCCGTTTTTTTATATATGTAATAATTAAACTTCTTTTCTGGGAGGAGGAAGTTCCTCGGTTTCAGGTATAGGCCTTCGTTCGATTCTTCTCTGATAATGAATAACAAACTGTTTTACCTGTTCCACTTCTTCTGAGCCAACAGATTTTTCTGTAAAAGTGAACTGGGTTTTGCTTTTCTTGGAGTCTTCATCCAGTTGTTCGCTTTTCTCAGAGCGTGCTTCGGTTTCCACCTCGGGAGAATCGGGAATTCGGAATATAACTTTCAGATCGGTTCCTTCAGGAACCGGCAGGTTGGTCACTACATGGACATATTCTTCACTGATTGTTTTTGTTTTTCCCCTTTGCAAGTGAGAAGTGCTGATAGCGCGGAAATCCAGGGGAAATTCCAGTTCTACAGAAAATTTTTCTTCCTTTTTCATTTTGGTAAGCATAGTATCGAAGGAGTTTACTTTTTTTGAAATAATCGCTTCGAAATCTTTTCCAGAAGTTTGTTTCACCAGCATGTTAACTTCAAAAAGTGTACTACCAATAAGGGCAATGCACTTGACTTTTTCATCCATTGCAATTTTAACAGGCCTGTTATTCTCGGTAGGCATCTGGATACGGGCCTTGCGTTGGGTTGCGTCCAGTACCTCGCAAAAATAGCTTTTATATGTTTCTTCGTCTATTTTACGTTCGATCTCAACCAACATACCGGGTTGAAGATTGAACTTTCCCTTTTTGCCGAATAAAAATCCCAGCATAAATATACCTCCTACAAGCTGGATTTTTCTATTATTCTATTCCATGATATAATATCCTTTTTATTGGCCTGAAACTTGTTTTTATTCTTTACAGGAGGAGGGCTTTCTCCGTCGAAACAAGCAGTTATGGGAAAAGAACTTGATTCAAAAATCGACGAATCCAAAGAAAATCTGGAAGAAAAAGATACAGAAAACGAACCCAGAGAGGACAGAAAAAACCCTGCCAGGTTATTAAAAATTTTAAAAGATAAAATAAAAATCTTTTTCGGCCAGTTTATTCTGGATGAAGAAGACAAGCGCCGGGTTTATTTCGAGGTGGATTCCAACTCCATAGGCACCAAGGAATATTACGGCCTGGTTATAGTTTCCGCCATTATTGCCGCGCTGGGTTTGCTGAACAACAGTGTTGCTGTTATTATCGGCGCCATGATTATCGCCCCCCTTATGAATCCCACCATGGGAATAGCTATGGGTATTGTCCGCGGAGATGTGATTCTTATTACCAGGTCTCTCAAGACCCTGTTCATAGGGGTTTTTGTAGGAATCTTCGTCTGTTTTCTTACAGCCTTGTTCTTCCCTGTGGTGGATGTAAACAGCATAGGCGAGATTATAAACCGAACCCGGCCTAACTTATTAGATTTGAGTATAGGCCTGGCAGCGGGTATCGGAGGAGCTTACGCCCTGACCCAGAAAAAGATTGCTTCCAGCCTCCCCGGCGTGGCAATTGCAGTGGCATTGATGCCGCCCCTGGCAGTAACCGGAATTGGCATAAAACTTGGAAACGCCCCCATAGCATTGGGCTCTTTTATACTGTGTATTTCCAACCTTGCTGCCATAAATTTGTCGGCCATTCTTATTTTTTCGCTGGCGGGGTTTTCTCAAAGAAGGTCCTCAGAAACCATGGCTGATTTTCGCAAGCAGTTTCTATTGTCATTTCTACTGGTTATTGTAATGGTGGCGCCCACCACTTCAATTTACCTGAAAACCCTTCGACAGCAAATAATAGAAAAGAAAATCACCCAGATTATATCAACTCAACTTTCCAGTGTGGATGAGGAAGCTTCCATTCGTGGCAAGCCGAAGTGGAACCAGAGAAAAACAACTATTCAAAAAGACAGCCAACAAGTGGAAACAAAAGTTACCGATGTGGAAGTAACAATCTATACCCCTAAATTTCCTGATGAAGTTTTTACTTTTCAACTGCGTGCCATGCTTGAAGAAGCAATAATGACTCCGGTAAACGTGACTCTGCGGTTTGTGCCCACCATTGAATACACCAACCGGGGTTTCATACTGCCCAAAACAGAAGATGAGATTGAAGAGTCAAAGAAAATCCAGAATATCAAAGAATAGTTTATTTAAAAGAAAACGCCCAGAGGTTACCCAGGAAAAGGGTTGGCCCCTTGAAATCTTCTTTGAACGCCCGGCTGAGGAAAGAAGCTACCGGAGGATGAATTTCCATATCATTCAACTCACTGACAGGAATAAATTTAACTTCCCTCACCCGATTATCTTCATTCACCTTGATTTTTTCATCGGGGTTTAGAATCCGGCCCAGAAAGAAAAGGTTGATGAGATGCCTTTCATATTCAGTGGAAACAGATTCGGATACAAAAAGCAATTTGAGTAATTTGATATCCATGTTTGTTTCTTCTTTAATTTCTCTGATTGCGCATTCTTCGATGGTTTCTCCCGGATCCAGCCCTCCTCCGGGAACAAGCCAATACTGGCGGCCTTTTTTAACATGCCTCACCAGCAATATTTCTTTATCTCTGGGTAAAATAACCGCTACTCTTATTCTAATTTTATCAATCATGGCCACACTTTCCTGTTTTATTTAATTATTATTTACGGTATCAAATAATTCCTTTTGAAAGCAGATTCAGGCAGGTATAAGTTTTCTAAAAAGAGAATAATAATTTGAAAACATAATTTATACTGATATTTTGCAAGAAAAGACAAACGGGAACCTGAAGTTCCATAATTAAGGAGGACCTGTAATGGATTCATTGGATGATGTTCTGGAAAAAGAAATGACCATCGAGGATTTACTTCACCTCATGGTTGAAAGAGGCGCCTCTGACCTTCACCTGAAAGCAGGTTCTGCGCCCATGATACGAGTGGACGGGGAGCTTACTCCTGCCAGTTACGAAATTATGACGCCTGATTCGGTGCGTAGAATGCTGGAATCTATTTTACCTGATGAGAAAAAAGCCCATTTTATTGCCGATAAAGAACTTGACCTTGCATACAGCGTTCCGGGTTTATCCCGGTTCAGGGTGAACATATATCTTCAGAGAGGCACCTGGGGCGGAGCAATCCGGGTTATTCCATCACGTCCTTTCACAATTGACGAACTGAAGTTACCCCCCATAGTAAAGGAATTGGCCAATAAACCCAGGGGGCTGGTTCTGGTTACCGGGCCGACGGGCTCGGGTAAATCCACCACCCTGGCGGCAATGATCAACCACATTAATGAAAGCCGGCGAAGCCACATTGTTACCGTGGAAGACCCCATCGAATTTTTACACAAGGACAAAAACAGCGTGGTCAGCCAGAGAGAAGTTGGCGCCGATACCCATAGTTTTCCCAATGCATTGAAGCATGTATTGCGTCAGGATCCTGATGTAATACTCATTGGCGAAATGCGGGACCTGGAAACTACCCAGGTGGCAATTACCTCGGCGGAAACAGGCCACTTCGTATTGGCAACCCTGCATACCAACAGCGCACCTGCCACCATTGACCGTGTTATTGATATTTTTCCGCCCCACCAGCAACAGCAAATAAGAATGCAGTTGTCAGTAACCCTGGAGGGGATTCTCTGTCAAACCCTGATTCCCAAAGCCAAGGGCAGTGGACGGGTTATGGCCATGGAAATCATGCCGGTAACCCCGGCGGTGAGAAACATTGTCCGTGAGGGAAAAACTCACCAGATTCCCAATATCATTCAGGCCGGCGCCCAGCATGGAATGCAGTCCCTGGATATGTCCCTGAGAAACCTTTACCTTCAGGGATTAATAACATATGAAGATGCCCTGGCAAAAGCCAGCTCTCCCGACGAGCTCTCAAGGCTGGTGGGCAAACTTTAACTTTTGATTTATATCTCAGGAGGTTCCTAATTGAAAAGTTTCAATGAATTGTTTAATTATATGGTGGAAAGCCAGACTTCTCATCTTTTAATTATTCCGGGCAGCCCGGTCATGGCCAAAAAAGATGATGAAATGAGGCCCCTGGACAGTCACATATTGACACCGTCAGATACTGCCAGATTGGCCAACGCCCTGCTGACCGATAAGCAGAAAAGAAAGTTCGAAGAAAACCTGGAAATCGATTTTTCCTATTCCATTCCCGGTTTATCACGTTACCGGGTAAATGTGTTCAGGCAGCGGGGCTCTATAGCTATGGTCATAGCCACCCACCCCCCCCATCCCCCAACCATGGAACAATTGGGCCTTCCCGATGCCATAAAACAGATGGCTATGGAAGCCACTTCTGGCCTGGTTATCATATCCGGCCCCAAATCCTCGGGTAAATCCCACACCCTCTCAGCTTTACTGGATTTCATAACAGAAAACCGGAAAGTTCAGGTGGTAACTTTCGAGAACCCAATATTTGTCCTGCACAAGAATAAGAAGGGTATTGTATGCCAGCGGGAAAAAGGAACTGATTTCAGGACCTTTGACAAGGCATTTGCTTCCTTGAGGCATCAGGCCTGCGATATTCTGGTTGTTACCGAGTTCGAAACCTTTGAGGTAATTGATAAGTGCCTGGAAATGGCTGCCGGCGGAAGGCTGGTCATCGCCACCGCCGAAGCTCCCAATAACGGCATTATGATGGAAAAAATCATAAATTTGTATCCCCCTCACCAGAGAGGGCAGATACTGCAGATGCTGTCACTGGGGCTTAATGCCATGACAAACCAGATTCTTGCCAAAAAAGCATCCGGTGACGGGCTTATTCCGGTGTTTGAAATTCTTATCAACGTTCCCCAGATTAAAAAATTACTGATCGAAGATAAGTTGAATCTGATCAAGTCCTTCATTCAGAGCCATGGTAAACCTCTGGGAATGCAGACCCAGGAAGCTGCCCTGAGCTCCATGCTCAAACGGAAACAGATTACCCAGGAAGAAGCTATACGCAGGTGTGCCAACCCCGAGGAATTCAAGAAGATGCTGTCAATGCGCCTGTAAAATCAGAAAAAACCAGAACCGCCTTAACCGGCGGTTTTTTTATTGAGATTATAAATAAATCTTATACCATCAAGAACCAGGTGGGAATTCAGAACATCGAATATCGAATCGCTGTTTCTTATAACCTGGGCAAGACCGCCAGTGGCTATAACAACGGCATCAGAACCTATCACCTGTTTAATGTCAGCTATCAAACCTTTTATCATATGCAAATAACCGGTAAATAACCCTGCCTGAAGGGCATACTCGGTAGTGTTGCCTATTACCGACGGCGGATTTTCCAGTTTTACAACGGGTAAATGAGGTGCCTGGCTGTAAAGCGCCTTCTGGGAAATATTCAAACCGGGAGCTATAACGCCTCCCAGAAGTTCCCGATTTTTGTTAACCACAGTGAAGGTTGTTGCTGTCCCCAGATCCAGGGTAATGGATGGCACCCCGTAAAATTCAATAGATGAAGATGCTGCAGCGATGAGGTCTGCGCCCAGTTCAGCGGGGTTTTCTATTCTAATCTCAAAATTCAATTTATTCTTATGATTAATAAAAAATGGTGTGCAGTTAAAATGATTTGCAGACAGGTTTTCGAAAAGGGACTGAAGGGAAGGAACCACATTGGATATTGCGACCTGGTTTATATCGCGATTTTTTATCCCCTTCTTTTCCAGAAAGGAATCAAAAAGTTCTCCGTATTCATCCATAAACTTTTCTCTATCGGTATGTATTCTCCAGTGGTGCTGGAGTTTATCATCCCTGTAAACCCCCATGACAATATTGGTATTTCCCACATCAACAGCCAACAAGTACATAAAATCACTCTCCGGTTTTAATATTTACAATTTTTCGGGTATAACGGGGAAACCTGCTTTTTATAGCCAGGGCCAGGGGGACAGTAAACAGGATCGCCAACACCGCCTCTGGAATTCCCGCCGAGATAATAATGGAATACGCCACCACCCTGGGCATGAGCTTGGGAACCAGCCAGACTGCCAGCAAGACCACACCGAAGGTATTGATCACAGACCCGGTAACGGCAGCCAGTGAAATTCCCAGGGTTTCAAGCCTGGGCTTCTTTATCAATTTCATTGTTCCAGAATAGGCCAGGGCTGATAAAATTCCAATAAGGGGACGGGGTAGAATATGAACCACAGGCCCAAACTCGGGAACTTTCAGGAAAGCCAGGCACCCGAATAAGAGCCCGGCGAGGCCTCCCAGTAAAGGGCCTTCCAGAATACCGATTATTATAATGGGAATATGCATGATAGTGGCATATCTGGCAGGGGTGGGAACGGGTATCATTCCCAGGGGAGTATTCAGAAGAACTGCCGAAACCGCCAATAAGATTCCTGCCAGGGCAATTTGTCTTGGTTTAATTTTCAAAGAAGCATCCTTTTATGTTTTCAGGGCTATTTCTATCCTTTTTCCCATCCCCCTTCCCCTTTAAAATATATTTTTATTTCTGGTGACAATTATCATGTAAAGTGTTATAATTTATCTGGAGTATGCCAGGTGATCGCGGGTATTTTCGAATACCTGAGGAAAGTCCGGGCACCGCAGGGCAGGGAGCCGGATAACTTCCGGCGGGGGCGACCCCAGGGAAAGTGCCACAGAAAATATACCGCCTTGTAAAAGGTAAGGGTGCAACGGTGGGGTAAGAGCCCACCGGCGGCGGGGAGACCCAAAGCGTCAAGGTAAACCCCTCCTGGTGCAAGACCAAATAGGGAGTCAGGACACTGGTCCGCCGGCGGCCCGTCGGCAAGGCTCCGGGTGTGTCGCTAGAGGCTGTGGGAAACCACAGTCCCAGATAAATGATCACCCACGACAGAACCCGGCTTACAGGCATACTCCTGAAGGAACCCATTCAAAAGGTCCCCTTTTTGATTGCTTTTCTAAATTAAAAAGAGGGAAAACCTGAAAATTTTTCCCTCAAAAAAACAATATACATATTTACAGACAAAAACATCTAGGGAACTGTGGTTGTTGTCCGGGAAGGTGTGAAAACTCCCGAGTACTGGGCTTTTTCGACAATTTTTCCTTTCATCTCAGTTTCCACATCTTCCAGTGTGCTGTTTTCATCAACTCCGGTAAGCCCTTCAGAGAGGGCATAGATGTTAATAACATATTCATGTTCATTCGGCGGCCCCGGGCCTCCATACCCCATATCACCGTAATCATTTTCAAGCTCAAAGGCGCTTCCCGGCAAACCTTCCTCACTGGCATTTCTTGCCAGAGATCTTATATCTCCGGGTATATTAACCACACACCAGTGAAGAAATCCATTTGCATCCGGATCGGTCATTACCAGTACAAAAGCATTGGTTCTATCCGGTGGGTTCTTCCAGTTCAACGGCGGCGAGATATTATTTCCGCCCTTGTGAGAAGCGGCATATTCAACCGGAATCTCCGCGCCGTCGGAAAAAGCCTGGCTGGAAATGGTAAAATTGTTTTTCATAAAATCCTCCTTTCCCGGCTCACCTTCGGCAGGCAAACCTGTATAATCGCTTTTTGCGGTTTTGGTCATTTCATTTTCCGGCCCTTTACCCTGGCATCCGGCAAAAAACAACAGGAGAACAAATAATATTACAAGTAATTTTCTATTCATTTTTCACCCCCTGAAACTCTCTCTCTTTTTTCAAAACAAAAAAAAGAATATTAAGTTTCCTTATAGAACAATCTTAAGACTTCTGAAAGAAAGAAGAGTATGATTATGGAAGAAAAAACTGAGCCCATCAGAAAAATCTGGTACAGGCAACTTCACTGGCAAATAATAACAGCAATGATTCTAGGAATAATATACGGTTTTGCGTCCAGCATGCTGGGCTGGCAGGATTTTACCAGGGAATGGATCAAACCCTGGGGGGTTATATTTATAAACCTTCTAAAGTTTATTGCTATACCCATGATATTAGTATCCTTAATACTGGGAATATCCAGCCTGAAAGATCTTACCCGGTTGTCAAAAATTGGAGGCAAGACTATCGGGCTTTATCTTATTACAACAATTCTGGCAGTTACCATAGGGCTTTTTCTTGCCAATTTCCTGAAACCCGGCACTTCCATGCCGCCGGAAATGCGGAAGAAGATGGCGGATACCTACGCAGGCAAATTGCAGGAATCCCAGGATGTGGTTAAACAGAGAAAGGAAGCTGGCCCTTTGAAACCATTGGTTGACATGGTTCCCGATAACTTTTTCAAGTCTGCTTCCGACAACACCAATATGCTGAGCATGGTTTTCATTGCCATTATATTGGGTATTGCCCTGGTAAAGACGCCTGCAGAAAAAACCGACACCATAAAGCAACTCCTGGAAAATGGCAACGAGTTGATTTTGACGGTGGTAAATATGATAATGAAAATTGCACCCCTGGGGGTTTTCGCCCAACTGTCCACGGTCATAACCGATATTGGCGGAAAAGACCTGCAGGGAACCCTTCAGCTTCTGGAATCCCTTGGATATTACGTACTGGTTGTATTATTGGGCCTGTTAATCCAGACTCTGGGTATCTATTCGGGTATGGTGCGTTTATTTACCCCGGTGAGTTTCGGCAAATTTTTCCGTTCAATCCGTTCCATGCAGTTGATAGGATTCAGCACCAGTTCCAGCGCTGCCACCCTGCCGGTAACCATGGAATCCTGTGAAAAGAACCTGGGTATTTCCGAAGAAATAACCGGTTTCACCCTGCCTGTCGGCGCCACAATAAATATGGACGGCACCTCCCTTTACCAGGCTATTTCAGTTATTTTCATCGCCCAGGTTTTCAACATGAACCTTACTTTCTGGGATCAGCTTACAATAATTCTCACCACAACGCTTTCATCCATAGGAACAGCAGGAGTGCCCGGCGCAGGCGTGGTAATGCTGGTTATTGTACTTCAGTCTATTAACGTTCCAATTGGGGGTATAGCCCTGATACTGGGAGTGGAAAGAATTATCGACATGTTCCGCACCGTTACCAATATTACCGGTGATGCAGCGGTAACCACACTTATTGCCACCACCGAGAACAGAATTGAAATTCCCGAAGGTGAAACAGTCTAGGAGCTTTTATCGGAATTGTCTTTCAATTCGCTTATCTTATCATCGATTATTTTTTCTATTTCTTTGTTCTTCTTTAAAGAATTAACATATTCCACGGTTTGTTTCAAGTCGCTGTTGTTTATAATAAATAATTTCCTGAATTTATTTTCCTTGTGGTGATACCTTCTATTAAAGAGCAGATAAGCATTATTCAGTTTCAAATTAACAAAATAATCAAAACTTCCGGTTTTTAACCGGGGCTTTATTTTTTCCTCAAATTCGGTTTTGACATTTTCGAATTGTTTTTCCCTGCCCTTGATTTTGTCTTCTTTAGAAATAGGCTGGTTATAGAATTCATTCATCTCTTCGTAAAAGTCCGCCATGAAATCAGAAAAAGTTATTGAATCGTGGCGGTAATCCTGAAGTTGTTTCAGTTGAGAGGAATCCGGGCCAAATTTATAACTCAGGAATTCGACAGCTCCCTGATTGCCCACAAAACTGGCAAAACTTTCGTTAAAATCCACCTTGTCTTTTATAAAAACCGTTTCATGGGTCATTTCGTGAAGAATGGTAGCGGCAAGGGAAGCTTCGCTGTAATTCAGCATTGAAGAAAACAGGGGATCTGGTAGAATTCCCAGGGTGCTGTATGCCGAAACGGGACGCATTATAACATCATATCCCTTTTTGTCAAGTTTCTCATACTCTTTTCTGGCATCTTCCTTGCTGAAAAACCCCAGATAGGGCATCTCCCCCACTACCGGGAACTTCCAGGCCAGAGGCACGAGTTTATCTTTATATGAGGCAGAAACCGCCCAGACCGCAGGCTGGCCCCTGGTATCATAAATTGTAGTATAGGAATCGCCACGGTTCAGCCCCAGTTCTTCCTGGCCAAATTGTTTTATTTCTTCCACCAGCATTATTTTTTTTCTGAACTCCGGTTCCAATTCGGTATTTTCAAGGGCATCTTTCAGGCTCTGCCGGGTGAAAATCACTTTGGCCTGATGATAACCCTGAACCAATAAGTATTTCACAATAGGGCGGGTTAATAAAATAATAAGTGATACCACCAATAAAACAATAAGTATTTTTTTAAAATTCTTCTTCATAAACTGAATAAAGGTTAAGAGATAATTGAGTTGAATATATAACAGACTTCCCAAAATCTCATCTTTTTTCCTTTCATCTTTTTTCGAGGTTTTTTATGAAATTTGAAATGTTAATTGTATTTCTGATAATGCTCAACCCTTTCGCATTATTCTTATATTTAAAGGGAGTCATGGATGAACTGACTTCCCACGATTTTTATATTGTCCTGCTAAAGGCATCCCTGATTTCCTACGGGGTCTTCCTCTTATTCGGGTTATTCGGCTACCAAATATTCCAAAAATTCTTCCAGATTACCTTTGAATCTTTCAGAATCTTTGGCGGAATCATCATTTTTGCCTACGCCTTCAAATTCATTATGCAGGGATCCAAAACTTTTATTCAGGTGAAAGAAGACCTGGAAGACCTGTCATCGGAAATCGCCCTGCCTTTCATGGTGGGCGCCGGCACCATATCCATCAGCGTCCTGATTGGATATAGAAATAACTTCTTTATGACCGCATTCAACATTGGGCTAATCCTGTTAATAAACTACCTTATTATTGTAGGGCTCAAAGTTTTAAAGGATACACTGGACAAAAACGTACTGAGAAAAGCCTTCGATAAATATTCAAACATTTTCGTCCGGCTTAACGGCTTTTTAGCCGGGGCCATCGGCGTGGATATGGTTCTAAAGGGAATTTTGACAATGTTCAAGTAATTCCCGTTTCTGCAGTTCTATTTCTGCCAGCACTTTTTCCAGCTCACATCCATCCATTTTCATCACAGCTTCAAAATCATTTCTGGCAGAATCCAAATCATCATTAAATAAATACCATAAACCTCGATAATATCTATATTTTGAACGCTGAACCTTGCTTTCCGGCTTAAAAAAACATACAGTGGCAT
>CAZSLZ010000075.1:0-15719 GCA_964607865.1 uncultured bacterium | reverse complement strand
AACGCAAACCAGAATATCCCCTTTTTTCATATCATGACAGTCCATAAAAAAACTTCCTTTTTGTATTCAGTTATTATAATAAGATGACCTCCGGCAAAAGTTTCCTTATTTCTTTACTTTCAGAGTTCCCAGACAGGATCATGAGTTAAAAAAAGACTGCCTTTTTATGGCAGCTTCTGAATTTTTACTTCAAACTTTCCGGATCCGGCCGTTCCGGTAATTCCAATTCAATTTTTTCTATCTTAACTTCAGTTTCTGGGGATGGAGTTTCTTCCAATTCCATTTGAGGTTCCGGTTCAGCTTTATCTTCGGGGGTATCTTCTAAACCTCCGGGTTTTTCCGGGCTGTAATTCTTCAGCACAATTTCTACCGTATCACCGGATTTTTCCGAAAACCCGATTATTTCCTCAGAATCGGTGTCAACAGAAGTTTCTTCTATATCGATACTCTCTTCTGTTTCTTTTTGCGCCGGTTGTATGGTTTCGGATTCAACTTCCTTATTTTCCATCAGTGGATTCTTCACTAGCTTTCATTTTTGCTTTCAAGATATCACCGATAGTGGCTGAACCCTCGCCTCCTGAAGAAGTTGACGCAGAAGTGAAACTCTGAACTTCTTCTCTTGGAGCATAATTTTCCTGGGCCTGTTTTACGGAAAGAAGCATTCTACGGGCATCGGGTTTCATATCCAGAATTTTTACATTTACTTCCTGGTTCTCTTTAACTACGTCCTCGGGTTGCTGAATTCTACGGTTGGCCAGTTCGCCAATTGGAACCACACCTTCAACACCCTCGGTAACTTCTACAAAAACATACTTTTTGGCAAGTTTAGTCACTATACCCTTTACAACATCGCCAATCTGCATTTTACCGGCAACGGTGGACCAGGGATCGGGTAGCGCCTGGCGGATAGAAAGAGAAATTCTCTCTTTTTTCAGATCGACCTTAAGAACCATAACGTCGATTTCTTCGCCCACGTTTAAAATCTCCGAGGGATGCTTGATTCTCTTCCAGCTGATTTCTGATATATGAACCAGGCCGTCAACACCGCCCAGGTTTACAAAGGCGCCAAAATCAGTAAGCCTGGCAACCTTACCCTTTATAATCTGTCCCTCGTAAAGGTTGGACAGGGTTTTTTCCTTCAGTTTGGATCTTTCTTCCAGCAGTAATTTCTTTCTGGAAAGTACCACCTTGCGGCGATCTTCATCCAGTTCAATTACCTTGAAATTCAGGGCTTCACCCACATAATCCTGAAGATCCTTCACCGGGCGAATATCAACCTGGGAAGCAGGTACAAAACCCCGCAGGCCCAGATCCACCAGCAATCCGCCTTTCACAGCTTCAACCACGGTAGCCATAACCGGCTCGCCTTTTTTATATGCTTCGGTAACCTGCCGCCATGCGGTTTCCAGGTCGGCCCTTCTTTTTGATAATATTAATTCACCCTCCATGTCGTCGCATTTCAAAACCACAACACCGATGGTTTCTCCTTCTTTGACTTCATCTGAGGGATGGTTTACTTTTTTATGTGATAACTGGGAAAGGGGCACAAATCCTTCTTTTTTGTAACCCACATCGACATAAATGCCATCGTCGTCAATTTTTACTACCTTTCCCGTCAGATAACTACCTCTTTTAATAGTTTTAAAACTCTTCTCGTAGCTTTCATGATCTGCCATCGTTGTCATTTCGTCGGTCTTGGCTTGTTGTTGGTTGTCAGTTTGACTGTCCATTGAAATTCTCCTTTCAAAATTACTCTTCTGCAGTCGAAATACAGTTGATTTTATTATTTTTTCAAGGCCGGAGTCGGCAATTTTGATTTATCAATTTTTTCCATCTCCAGCCAATTGTCACCCTGATAGGCTTCCACTTTAATGGGAGCCTTCAATTTGAAAATATTGTCAATTATTTCCAAAACCTGGGCGGTATATTTTTCAGCTCTTCGTTTTTTGGTTTCGAAGAGAAATTCATGACCATATTGTAATATAAGATGAATATCCCTGTGACCCTGCAACACCTTATCAAAGGTTTGAAGAATCATGGTTTTTATTACATCTATGGAACTACCCCTCACAGCATAGGTAAAAGCGTTCTTTTCAGCCTGGGTTTTCATTCCTCTATTTCTGCTGTTAATATTGGGGATTTCCCGGATTCTTCCTTTAATTGTTTTAATAGTTCCTTTTTCCCGGGCTTCCTCGTTAATTTTTTCCCTGTATTCCATTATTTTTGGAAATTTTTTCTCAAAATTACCTATGATTTTTTTGGTTTCAGTTCGGTTGTGGCCGATTTTCTGGGAAATATTGTGGGTGGAGTCCCCGTTTAAAAGGCCCGAAACGATTTCTTTTATTTCATTCGCAGCCTGTCCGGTTACCTCTTCAGGTTTAATATCAAAAACCCGTGATGCTATAAATTCATATGCATCAAGGTTGTTTCTGAAAACTTCCAGCAGTTCTTCTTCACCAGCCAAATGAGCCAGCATAAGAATATCAAGCTGGAAAAATGCAAACTTGATGAATACCCTTTCTTCATCAGAAGGAATGAATATCTCTCTGAGGTTCTCGGGTAATTTGTTCAGCCTGGGCGAAACCAGCTTTATTTTTCCCAGAATAGTTCCGTTCTGCTCGTATTGGGGATGAATTTTTCCGTCATTTTTGTTTATTTGTTCTTTTATGGAATCAATATTCTGTTGTTTTGCTTTGGTCTTTTCCCGGTAATCCAATACTTTCTGAACTATGGGGTGTTCATCTATTATCTTTTCCAGAATTTCCGCTCCGGTTTTATAACCGCTTGCCGTGCGTCTGGCGCCGGGCAGTTTCAATTCTTCAAAAAGTATTTTACCCAGTTGGCGGGTGGAATTTATCTTGAATTCGTGGCCAGCCAATTCATAAATTTCGTTGGAAATTGAATCGATTTCACGCTGATATTCTTCTTCTTCTTTCTGCAGGGTATCCCGGTTGACTCTGATTCCACGGGTTTCAAGGGCTGAAATTACCGGTGTCAAAGCCATCTCGTCTTTAAGATAAGGATCGAACATCTCTTTCTTTTTTATTTTTTCAATAATTTCCGGGCCCATATTGCTCAAACGTACTGCCCGGCCGGCGATGAATAAAACCAGATCCTGCAGGGGAATTTCCAGAACCTTTAACTTCTTCTTCCCCTTCTGTATGGAAAGTATCTCCTCAAGGGTCTTTGGGGTGGAATCGGAATAGATAGACATGAGATCTTCCATATTCTTGATTTTTACATCGGGATCCAGCATGTAAGTTGCGGTTTTAAGATCGATAAAATTCTTACCCGAGAAATATTCACCACGTTTCAAAAATTTGGCTCCATCTTTGAGATTAAAAACAAACTTTATAATGCTGTTGTTTTCAAACAGGGGTTTAAGCTCGTGAATAATACGTTCATGAGAAAAAGTTGAGACTCCGAAGGTGGAAGAAATATTCAGTTGTTCCGGCAACTGTACTGGAAAGTAATAACCATTGGATTCGCCATGGCCAATGGCCATGCCTACCATGTTCATGTCCTCGTCGGCTACCCAGAAAATTGAGAATGAATCCACAGCTTTCAGTTTGGCTCTCATGGCGTCCAGGTCTTCATCCTTGCCAACTATGGAGACCATTATTTCCTGAATTTCATTCATGTCTTCTTCGCTGAAACCCATTTTTTTGAGGAGGGTTTTAAATTCCAATCCTACAAACAGCCTTTTCATGGCATCCCGGTTGGGAGCGGTATGTTTGAGGTCTTCCCATTTGAATCCCAGGTCCAATTCCTTTTCCAGGGAAACCAACCGTTTTGAAAGAAAGGCCTGGTCCCTGTTTTCCAGAATTTGTTTTCGCCAGCGGGAGGGAATTTTTTCCGGGTTTTCATACATTTCCTCCAGGTTTTCAAACTGGTTCAAGAGTTTCGAGGCGCTGGCCTCACCAATTCCCGGTATTCCCGGAATATGGTCCGATGAATCCCCTGCCAGGGATTTGTAATCTACCAGTTGAGGCGGGTTAATACCGTATCTTTTTCTTACCATTTCAGGATCATAAACCACCAGATCGCTGATTCCCCTGCGGGTGGTTACCACCCTGGTATTTTGGTCCACCAACTGGAGCATGTCCAGATCACCGCTGTATATTTTGGTAAAAAAACCTTTTTGTTTGGCGCTGTGGGCAAGGGTTCCTATACAATCGTCTGCTTCATAGCCTTCCATCGAAAAAGTTGAGATATTGAAAACCTTTACTACCTTTTCAATAATGGGGAACTGCATCAGCAGTTCTTCTGGCATTTTTTGCCGGTGTGCCTTGTATTCGTCAAACTGTTCCAGTCGAACTGTGGGCCTGGATTTATCGAATGCAACTGCAATATAGTCAGGTTCTTCTCTTTCCAGAATTTTCAGAAGCATATTTGTAACACCGTAAACTGCGTTCACCGGCTCGCCACGGGAAGTCTTCAGAGGGGGCAGAGCATAAAAGGCTCTGTAAGCCAATCCGTTTCCATCTATTACAATAAACTTTTCTTTTTTGTTGTTACTTTGACTCACGTTCTCACAAACTTCTTTCTATTTGAATTTCCATGCAAAATATCATCAACTAAATTCAATTCTATTTCAATAAAAAAAAACCCTTTTTAGTTTTCTTCACTAATGAGGGTTGTTTCTTTATCCCTGCAAGGTTTTCGATTATCAGGCAAAAAGGGCTTCTTCACCCATAGAAATATCTGTATCATCAACAATTGTTACATCTATATGAGATGGAGCGCAAATAAAAATATTATCAGCTACTTTCTGCACCCTTCCGTCCACGGCGTAATTAATTCCGCTTAAAAAGTCAATAATCCGTTTTCCCAGCTCTTTGTCTGCTCTTTTCATATTCAATACCACTGCCTTATGAGCTTTTATATGCTCAGCAATCTGCTGGGCCTCGTTAAGGGTGCTGGGCTGAAACACCACAATTTCCTGCCTGCGATTAACATTTTTAGGCATAGACATAACCGGTTGTTTAGCCATATAATCTTCTTTATAAACCATGGAATCTCCGATGGCATTTTTATATTCCATGGATTCAGCAGAACTGAAATCCAACTCATCGCTTTCCATGGTAAAAAATTTTCTTATACTTTCCATTATACCCGAGGACACTTTAACTCCTCCTTCTGGGACCAAATATCCCTCGTCCAACACGCACCATATTGGAACCTTCCTCTATGGCTATTTCAAAATCGTCGGTCATCCCCATTGATAAATACCTGCTTTCCCAATTGGGATAATTCTTCTCATCTATTTCAATGAAAATCTGTTTTAACCTTGAAAAATTTCGCCTGTTTTTTTCAGGATCCTGGTAAAAGGGAGGAATAAGCATCAAACCCTTTATATGGGTATGGGTAAAATCAGCGCAAACATCAAGCACCGGCTCAATTTCTTCCGGCTTCATACCAGACTTGCTCTCCTCACCCACCAGATTTACCTGCAGAAGAACATCCAGGTGTTTTAATTCTTCTCTGGAAATCCGTTCTATCCTTTTCATCAAATCTATAGAATCAACACTTTGAATTACCTGGAAATTCTGCACAACTTTTCGAACCTTATTCTTCTGCAGATGCCCTATAAAATGCCAGGTGGCATCAAGCTGATTTTCCAACTCTTCTATTTTATCAAGCCCCTCCTGAACATAACTTTCGCCAAAATGGCGCAGCCCTGCTTCACCGGCAGTTTTTACATCACCGGGCGGGAATGTTTTGCTTACTGCAACCAGGGTAATATCTGAAGCCACTCTGCCAGTTTTTTCCGCCGCCAAGTCAATTTTTTTTATTACCTCTGAAATATTTTCCCTAATATCCTCTATACTCATATCCTTCCGGGACTATCAAGCGTCCGTTTCCTCACTCTCCTCTTGCTGCTGTTCCGGCTGGGCCTGTCCTTCTTCAGTCTCCATTATCTCTTCGTAAAGTTTTTCCATTTCATCTTCTTCGTCGAAAATTTCCTCTTCAAATTCCTGGTCATACTCCTCTTCAAACTCACCTTCGAGCATTTCCATTTCTTCCTGTTCTTTCTTAGTGGTCTCAATTACTCTTAAAATATTCAACCGGGCCTTGTCCAGGCTCTCCAGAATACGGTTTAAATAATCTAACTCTCCCGTTTCGGTATAACTGTTTAAATCAGAAATTACTTCATCGAGAATTTCTGTGGTTTCGATGATATGAAAAGGCATCTGAAAAGGCGAGGGCGACATTAATTCAGGTTCTTCGCTTTTGCAGGTCAATTCTTCCAGTTTGGCAAGCCCGTCCTGTATGGCTCCTACAGCCATGGAAAGATCAAGCTGCCCTTTTTCCAGTTCTTCGAAAGAGTCAGCTTCAAAAAACCTGCTTTTTGCTATGTTCATGCCTTGATTTATCTGGTTTTGAGCCACTTCGAACTCTTCGATAAAATCTTTGAATGCTTCAAAATCTTCGTCTCCGAATTGTTCCCGTGCCTGCTTCTGCAATTCATCCAGGTTTTTCATGTTTTTATTTATACGTGATAAAGACTGGTCCATAATTGATTGAACTGAATTCATTATATCATGATAAAAAGTGCTTAAAGATTCCTTATCGGCAGATATTTCCTTATTGATTAATTTACTGGTAAGTTGGGATATTTTCTTTACCGGTTTTTCAAAGTCTATGTCTTCTTGAAATAATTGCTGGCAAACCCGGCATTTTTCGGCGTCATCGGGGTTTTTCGAATCGCAATAAGGGCATATAAAAGCCATGGCATTCACCTCTTAAGTAATTTTTAGTTAACTTACACAAAAAGCAGTAAATTACCTTCACTATAGCAAATATAAATTTTCAAGAGAAGGATTGAAACTAAATGAATACAAATTATATTATGAACAAAAAACGATAGGAGAAAGAATAATGGCACAGAAGGGAAAGCAAAAAAAGTACTATTCAAACGAAATCAACAGCCTGCGTATCAAGCAACTCAGCGATTTGAATACTGAATTAAGCCAGTCTATGCAGGAAGTTGTGGAAGAAGCTAACAGCATGGGCAATGTTATGGGCAAGATTTCCATGGCTGCCCAGGAAACCAATATGGCTGTCAGTAACAACGCCAACGCACTAAGAGAAATGCTTCAATTAACCGATCAACTATTAGAGCATTTAATCAGGAATTCCAAGAATGTAGATGATGTAAGAAGTTATGTTAAAAAGGGTTTACAACAGGTTAAAGATATGAAAGATATGGTGATCGGAGCTGCAAGCCAGGCTTCCAAAGAAACCGATGTAGTGAAAGAACTGGAAGAAAAGGCCCGCCAGATTGAAAATATTGTCGCCCTGGTGAAAAATATTGCCGATGAAACTAACCTTCTTGCATTAAACGCAGCCATCGAAGCTTCCAGGGCAGGCGAACATGGCCGGGGTTTTGCCGTGGTTGCCGATGAAGTCAGATCTCTGGCTGAGTTCTCTGAACAGAATACAAGAAAAATCAACCAGGCAATATCAAAATCTCTGGAAAATTTAAAAAAAGTTACAAATAGTGTAGATAAATTTCAATCGGCTACCTATTCAAATAAAAGAAAGGCCGAGATTATTACCGATGATTTCAATAAGGTAGATCAGGTAATTGATAACGCCAAGAAAATTGTCAGCGAGGTAAGCGAAGCCGGCGAAATGATAAAAGAACAGGCCAGAATTGCCATGAAGGAGGGGACCGAAATTGCCAGCGCCACCGAGCAGATTTCAGCTTCCACCGAAGAAACTACCCGATCTGTCGAAGAAGAAAACACCGCAATTTTAAGTGTGAAAAACGATTCCAACGAACTTTCCCGGTTATTGGCAGAATTGGAAGATGACCCCGATAACCCTGAATTGCTGGAGCTTCTGCAGTCCCATCTGGAAAGCATCACCGCAGCAGTGGAAGAAGTGGGTTCATCATCCCAGGAAATCAAGAAGGCAATTGAAGAAATTGATAACGGTTCCGAACTGATTAATGAATCTTTGAAAGTATTGGTAAGCGAGGTTGATGAAGTTGACGAGCGCACCGAAAAAGCCATTGCCAAAATGGGTGAACTGGAAATGGCTCTCCATACCTTTATGGAAAGCATCGAAAAAATTAAAGCTGTGGATCATATAATTTATATAGAAAACCTGAAAAAAGCCTTGCAGGAGCACAAGCCCTTTACCGGCCAGCTGGACCCCGCAAAATGCGCATTTGGCAAATGGTATCATAATTACAAGCCTTCCACCGACGAAGAAATGAAAAAATATGAGGCAATAAAGCCGGTCCATGACGCAGTTCATGATAACACCAAGAAAATTGTTCATTTAATGGCCAGAGATCAATATGACGAGGCCTGGAATATTTTCCATAACGAAGTGGAACCGGTGGTTCAGGAATTTAAGGAAAAATTCAAAGGCTGGGGAACCCGGGACGGTTTAAAATTCATCGTTAAAGGAATTGAAAAAACCACACAGTTGAACAACGAAACTCTTGATAAATTAAAACTTCTGAGAAACAGTTTTGATGAAATTCTGAAAGTGGTTAATGTGATATCCACCATTACAATTCAAATTAATATGCTGGCGGTAAACGGCGCCATAGAAGCTGCACGCGCCGGAGAATATGGCCACGGTTTCTCGGTAGTCGCCGGTGATATTCGAAACATGGCTCAGGAGTCGGAAAAAAACTCCTCGAAAATCAAGGAAATGCTGGAAAATATCAACAACCAGGTGGAAGAAATCAGAAGAGGTTTTGAAAAGGTAAACATGACCACCACCCAGCAGAACAAAGTTGCCGAGGATGTAGTGGAAACCTTTATGGACATTGTGAACCTCTCTGATCAAGCCGGGGTGGTAGTTAATAACTCTGTTAGCAGTATAAACAGTATAAATATCGAGGTAAAGGATATACAGGATAATAACGAAATAATTTCCGGCGAACTTGAAAAGGTATTGGAAGAAAGAGAACCCGCCAGGGCTGCAATTAATTCCCAACTTACTGGCCTCGATGAATGTATGAAATTATTGACCCAGGAAAACCAGATTTTTGATGAATTTCAGATGGAGCAATAAAAACATATTCAATTAAAAAGGGGCTGTCCCAAAAGGATAGCTCCTTTTTATTTTTTCTAAAAGAATCCAAATTTTTTTTGGGAGCCCGGTTTGGAACCAGAGCAGTCTTTTCGCAACAAAATTTTTCCTCAGCCAGGTATCAGACTGCTCGTGAACGAATAACCTGCCTGAAGCCTGTCATTACGAGGATTTTCAGGTTGTGGCAACCTAAAGGAATACTGTCATTGCGCGCCTGGAAGAGGCGTGGCAATCTCAATTCAGATCTTGTTTGTTTCCAACCCACTTACCTGGGTGGTGCAGGGATCGCCACGTCGCTGGCGCTCCTCGCGATGACGAAATTCGGGGGTTGTTCTGCTCCAAGTAATAACAATTTAATATATATCAATGCCAGAATAAAAGAAGTTGTCCTTTCAGGACAGCCTCTTTATCTTATTCTTTCAATATTTTCCAGCAGATACAAACATAGCTTTTTCTTTAAGTCTAAAACGTTAAAATCATAACCCTGCTCTCTCAGGGTGGTTACAAAACTATCATGGCTTCTATTCTTTCTATACTCAGGTTCCCTGGGGGGATGAGGCAAATATTTCTTCATAAGGGAAACATCGGGTTCAACCAGAATGGAAGCCTGGTAGAATAAAAACTGTTTGGACATATACATTCCCGACCCCATAATTTTTCTGTTTCCAATTGCCAGGTCAGCTTCACCCTGAAACTCCATTTTCTCGACTCCCAGGCCATTGAAAAAGTTGGCGGTAAATTCGGTTAAAACCCGGTTGTATTTTTGAACTGCCAGTGGTTTTTCAATCTTCTTTCCGACAGAAAACACCAGCATTCCCGGTGACAGTACCACGGTTCCCCCACCGGTTCGCCGTTGATAAATGGGAATGCCGTCCTTTTTGCACCTATGGCAGAGAACTTCCTTTTCCACGGTTCCCCCTCTGCCCACCACCACCATCACATTAAGGGGCTCCCATATGCAGAAAGCCCATTCTCTGCCATTCCTCAGAGCTTTCAAAACCCTCATGTCGATCATGACAGCCTGCCGGGTATAAAAGTTTCGTTTTGTTTAACCCTGTCAAGCCTGGTGCGGCACAGTTCAGAAATTGTGTTGACTCTCTCGCCATTGGCAAGTTCAATTTGGGGATTCATTTTTTCAGCTGATTGGATAAGAATGAAATTTCGTCTTCCTCCATCCTCCCGGTTTAATTCCCATATAGCCTGCCCTGTGGTGCCTGAGCCGGCGAAGAAATCCAGAAATATTCCGTCCTTTTGATATCTGGAAACGGTCCGGGCAAGGTATTTTATCAAGGAAACCGGTTTGGGGTATGAGTAAATATTTTCCAAGCCGAAAATTTCCAGCAATTCCCGGCTTGCATCTTCGTTGGTGCCCACTCCCACACGGAAATCCAGCAGGCTTGGGGGAGCTTTCTTCTTCTTTAATTGATCATGGCGGAATACATTGGGCCCCATACCCACAGAACGAATAGAAACCCGGGTGCCCAGCTGCAATTCCTGGTTCAGTTTCTCCTGGGTCCACACAGTGCGGGCTTTTATGGCAAAAGAGTTTATAATCAATCCATTTTTTATATTTATATCATCCATCAGTTCCACCCGGGTTCCGCCGGAACCGTATAAGCCTTTTGGGTAAAAATTGCCGGCCAGGGTGGTTTCCACCACGTTGGCTTTAAAATGAAGGGTTTTCTCCTTGTTGACTCTTTTCAGGAGGGGCTGCCATTTGTTTCTGTAGGCATCCTCTCCGTAAAGGTTCAGGCCTGATGCCTGTTTGCCATAAACCAGAATATATTCGGTGATAGATCTCAGGGAGCGGGAAAGATGGCTTCCCTTTTTCTTTTTTACCCAGGTGATTATTCCCACCCGGTTCTCTTCATCGAAGATTTCATCCATTAAAAGTGTGAGTTGCGCCAGTTCAGAATCGTCAATGCTTATGAAAATAACGCCGTCATTTTTAAGCAGTTTTTTTGCCCAATAAAGCCTGGGGTACATCATGTTAAGCCACAGTGAGTGTTTCCGGGCGGAGGAATTGCCGTGGTTACCCACCCTGTTTTTGTGCGAACGGGGGGATTCCTGAAAATTATCGTTATAAGTGAAAGAATTGCCGGTATTATAAGGCGGGTCGATGTAAATGAATTTGACCAGGTTTTCGTGGGTTAAAGCCAGGTTTTTCAAGGCTTCCAGGTTATTGCCTTCAATTAGAAGGTCCTGATTTTTTTTTGGATATGACCTTTCCCATATAATTTCCCCGATGGGCTTTGAATTCAGTTTATTCAGCATATCGGTTTTGCCGGGCCAGTTTAATTCAAATTTTTCAGGGTTTGTTCTCATTCCGCCCCCTATTGTATTTTACCACATATAATTTTTTGACCCATATTTCCCCGGTTTTAAATATTTTAAACTGCCACTCCACCAGTTCCTTATATCGCAATGAAAAAGTATAAAGGCGGAACAGGGTTCCTGAATCATAACTTACCCAGAAAGTAGGTGTGTAAATTCTGCCCACCACTGTGGCAGCCCGGTTATCATTAAAAGACATTACCTCCGGGTCCAGATCCCACTCGGCTTCATAAGGAGTTACCTTAACAACTTGCTTGCTGGCTTTGGGAATTATTTTAAATAATTCTTCCAACCTGGAACTGATTTTATCCAGCTCAGAAGAGTTTCTGTTTTTAAGTTTTTCAATCAGTTGTGTTGGCGAGGTAACCATGATGGGTTCAGATTCACCATAATACATGAGAATAACAAACCAGGCATAATCCAGCATATCCTGCCGGGTTTCAAATTTTTTGCCTTCCTTGCTCATCATAATGTAGAATGAATCGGCAAAAACCTGCCGGGGGTCATTCCGGGAGAGGGTCAGGGTGAATCCGGTGGAATCCCGGGCCTGGATAATTCCCTTATTCGAATCTCTCACCAGGGAATGTTTTTTTAAAAACTCGTATTTCCGTGCAGGAGGGTGGGCCTGTTGCGTTCCTTCTACAACCTGGCTCAAGGTTATTTCTTTGGCTCTTTTCTTAAGCATATGCCTGGTGGTAAACAGATAAGCTGATGCAAGAAGGAGCAGAATTGAAAAAACCACCAATGCAGGTTTAATTTTTTTCTTTTTGACATAAAGAAAAATTACTTTACCTGCAAAGAACAGAATGAGGCTGAACACGATTAGACTTATATAAAATAAAATTCCCGGTGAAATAATAGTTTCGATAAAAACTGCCGCTCGGTTCAACTGTTTCTCTCCTTTAGCTGCGTTAGTTATTTCGGTTATCTGATATTTGGCTTTTCAGGCATTTTCACCTTCTTTTCAAGTCTATTTTGGGTTAAGAAGAAAAGGGGCGCAAAAACCCGGTGAAGGATTAAAATATATTCCGTCGAAACTCTTTTCACAATTTTCTAATTTAATTGTGCATGTTTTGTTATTTGTGAAAATTAATACGTTATATATGGAGGACTTAAATGAAGGTAGAAGTTGTCGATAAATCACCAGTGGAAAAATTGCTTGCTATTCAGGTTGAACCTGAAAATTATCAGAAAACCTTGGATCAGGTCATAAAAGATGTGGGCAGGGAGTTGCAGATACCGGGTTTCAGAAGAGGGAAAGCTCCCAGGAAAGCTATTGTTCGGCGTTTTGGAATGGAAGCTTTTAAAAACGATCTTCTGGATAAAGTTATCCCCGAAACCACCAGAAAAGTTCTGGAGGAAAAAGACCTGCATCCTCTGGCAACCCCTATTTGTTCAAATTATGCCGATATTGTTCTGGAAGAAGGCAAGCCCATAACTTTCAATATTGCAATAGAAGTAAAGCCGGAATTTGAACTGAAGGATTATAAAGGTTTGGAGCTGGTACGGATAGGCCGGGGCCTGGATGTGGATGAAGTTGTGGAACAGCAGATTAACAATTTACAACAGCAGCAGGGCACCATGGAGCCAGTGGAGGAAGACCGGGAGCTGAAAGAAGGGGATATTGCCCATGTAGATTTTTCCAGTTACAGGCCTGATGGGGAACCGGTCCCCACGGGAAGCGAGAAAAACTATTATATGACCCTGGAAGAAAACAGTTTTGTTCCTGGTTTCATGGAGCATGTGGTGGGCCACAAACCTGGCGACGAATGGGAATTTACCGTGACCTTCCCTGAAAACTATGTTAACAAGGATATAGCCGGCAAGGACATAACCTTTAAAATGAAACTTCACGGCATTATGAAAAAAGAACTGCCCCCAAGGGATGATGAACTGGCAAAATCTACCGGCAGATATGAAACTTATGAAGAATTGAAAAACGATTTTGAGAAACGGGTAAGGGAATCTATTGAACAGCAACAGAAAAATGAAATGCAGGAGCAGGTTTTGAATAAGCTGGCAGAGCAACTCAAAGATGTTACAATCCCCCGGGCATTGATCGATTTCCACATGGAACGTTTCGTTTCCAACCTGCAGCAGCAATTACAGATGCAGGGCAAAACCATTGAATCTCACCTGGCTTCCTTGAACACCAACCTGGATGAATTCAAAGAACGGTTTGCCCCCCAGGCTGAAAATGCTGCCAAGGCAGAACTAATATTAGATAAATTGGCGGAGCTGGAAAATGTGGAAGTGCAAGAAGAAGAACTGGATAAGGAAATTGAAAAAGTTGCAGGCCAGTTGAAGCAGGACGTAAAAATGATTCGCCGGGCAATGATGAGGGACGGCTATATCAATGCCCTGAAATTTGATATAAGAAACCGAAAGATCTTCGATATGATTATAGATAATGCTGAGATTACTGAAAAAACCCAGGATGAAATATTGAAAGAGGAAACTGAAAAGGCGAAAGAAAAGAACACTGAAGAGAAAAAAGAAGAAACTGGAGAAGAAACCGTAGAAAAAGAATAATTCGGCAACAGTTTAATAGAAAAAAACAAAAAAAGGAAAGGATGGATATAATGTCCGACATTGATACATTCAATAAAAGCCATAAATCTTTCAACTCCACTCTGGTTCCCATGGTGGTGGAGCAGACTTCCAGAGGTGAAAGAGCTTACGATATATATTCCCGGTTATTAAAGAACCGTATTATTTTCCTGGGGTCGGCTATCGATGACGATGTGGCGAACCTGGTTATTGCCCAGTTATTATACCTGGAACAGGAAGATCCCGACAAGGATATAGATATTTATGTCAACAGCCCAGGTGGTTCCACCACGGCAGGCTTGGCTATTTATGACGCCATGCAGTTAGTGAAACCCGATATATCCACAATTTGCATGGGTATGGCCGCCAGCGCCGCAGCTCTGTTATTATGCGGTGGAGCAAAGGAAAAACGGTTTGCCCTGCCTTATTCCCGGATTATGATTCACCAGCCCTGGGTACGGGGAATTGGCGGACAGGCTACTGATATCGATATTCATGCCAAGGAAATTCTGAGAACCAGAGAAACTCTGAACAAGATCATCGCCGAGCATACCGGCCAGCCTCTGGAAAGAGTTGCCAGGGACACCGAGCGGGATTATTACATGAGTTCAGATGAGGCCAAGGAATACGGCATTATCGACGATATTATTTCCAAGGAAAAAAGATAAAAGTAAATCGAAATATAATGTAAATAAAGAAATCAGGGTTATTTCTGACTGGTAAACTACACGGAGGTAGAGTTTAATGTTTGGTTTCAGCGACGGACGCGTTATGAAATGTTCTTTTTGTGGAAAAACCGACAAACAGGCAAACAAACTGATTGCCGGTTTTGGAGTTTATATATGTGATGAATGCGTGGAATTATGCAATGAAATGCTCAAGGAAGAGAAAAATCGCAAGGAAAAAACCTATGAACAGGAAGATAATTTATTAAAACCGCGGGAAATTAAGGAAATCCTCGATGAATACGTGGTGGGCCAGGAGTTGGCCAAAAAGACTCTCTCCGTGGCGGTTTATAATCACTATAAACGTGTTAACTACCTGGAACGCATCGATAAAGACGATGTTGAGATTCAAAAAAGCAACATCCTTTTAATTGGCCCCACTGGCAGCGGAAAAACATATCTGGCGCAGACCCTGGCCAGAATTCTGAAGGTTCCCATTGCCTTGGTGGATGCCACCAGCCTTACTGAAGCCGGCTATGTGGGTGAAGATGTGGAAAACATCCTTTTAAAAATTATACAGGCTGCCAATGGCGATATAAAAAAAGCTGAGCGGGGAATTATCTATATTGACGAAATCGACAAGGTATCTCGAAAATCAGATAACCCGTCAATTACCAGAGATGTTTCCGGCGAGGGCGTTCAACAGGCGCTTTTGAAAATTCTTGAAGGTACCGTGGCAAACGTTCCGCCCACCGGCGGACGGAAACACCCCCATCAGGAATATATCAATATTGATACCACCAATATTTTATTTATTTGTGGCGGAGCTTTTGAGGGCCTTGACGAGTTGATCGGACAGAGGGTCAAGGAACATTCCATGGGGTTCAGGGCAAATATTGAAAGCAAGAAAAAAACCAATGTGGGAGATTTATTGAAAAATGTCCTTCCTGATGATCTGCTTAAATATGGGCTTATACCAGAATTTGTGGGCCGCCTGCCTATTGTGGCAACCCTGGATGAACTTGATGAAGATGCTCTGCGTAAAATCTTAACCGAACCCAAAAATGCCCTGGTAAAACAATATAAAAAAATCTTTGCCATGGATGGAGTAGA
>CAZSLZ010000074.1:0-15956 GCA_964607865.1 uncultured bacterium | reverse complement strand
AAATGCGACTGCACTTTTGCCTGTTGTGGTGAAGATTTGAAACTCAAAAACAGATAGCCAAAAGGCCCGGGGAACCGGGCTCTTTTATTTTATGATTCCCATCAAACCCAGAATTATTAAAAGCACGCCCATAATTTCCCGGTAAATCACAAAACCCTTGAATGTACCTTTTTTCAGGTAGCCCAGCAGAAATTTAATACACAGAAAACCGCTGGCCATCGAGGCAATAAACCCCACAATAAGAACCATAATTGCTGATATTTGCGGAGCGGATTTAATTATTTTGATTAAACCATATATGGAAATACCCACGATGAGGGGAATTGAAATCAGGAAAGAATAACGGGCTGATGATGCCCTGGAAAAACCCAGAAATAAAGCTGCAGTCATGGTAATTCCCGAGCGGGAAACTCCGGGGAAGAGCGCCAGGGCCTGCGCCAGGCCGACCACTGCGGCATCTTTAAATGTAAATTGGCTGATTTCTTTTGTTTTCTTTCCCGTGATATCGGAAACAAAAAGAAAGATTCCGAAAATGATCAGTAAAGTGCTGATAATATAAATACTTTTAATATCTTCGAGTTTATCATTGAATAGAAGCCCGAACAGAGCGCCGGGAATGGTGCTTATTATAAGAAACCAGAACAGATTTGTTTCGTTGCTGCCGTAAAATTTTTTCTGTTTAAAGCTTTTAAAGGTGGAGTTGGCTATTTCAATCAAATCGTCGCGGAAATAGATAATAAGGGCTATAAGGGTGCCAAAATGCATTAAAATATCGAAGGTTTTTCCCGGATCGGGAAAATTAAACACCTCACGGGTAAGAATCAGATGGCCTGAAGAAGAAACCGGCAGGAACTCGGTCAAACCCTGAATTATGCCCAGGATGAAGGCCTGGAATATTGATAACGTGTCCATTTAATATCTCTTTCGTACTGTAAATAATGCATTAAATAATGTTCAGCTTTTTGTTCAAACTTACTGAAAGTCCTTCTGAAACAAACTTCCTATTGCGGTTTATGTACTATTCCGATTCCTTCATCGTCGGTATCTGAAGCCTTCCGATTCGGAGGGATGGAAGTTTCTTTCTTGTCTTTCTTCTCTTTCTTGTTTTCATCTTTCTTTTTTGTGTCTTTCATAAGTTCTTCGATCTCCTTTTCATATTTATCAGGGCTGTCGGTTTCAATATCTTCCCGGCTGTCTTCAAACCGGGGAAGGGGCTTATAATTGGGATCGGGTATTATGCCCTGTTTTGCCTTTTCAAATTTTTCGGTAATTTTTCTGGCTTCTTTCACCATTTCTGGGCCCAGGATCTGAACCTGAGAACCGGCCTTTAATTTTGCCGGGGGTTTAACCTCTTCCTTCTTAACAATTTTCATGGGTTTTTCAGCCTTTACAGGTTTGGGCTGTTTCTCAACCACATTGATTTCAGTGGGTTGGTTCTCCCTGGGAACCGGTTTTTCAGCATCCACCCTTACCAGGGATTTTTCCCTGTTTAACATGGGATGAAGATAGCGGGCGTAACTTATAGCCACCAGGTTGTTCAGCATGTGGGCCACCATGGGAATAAAAAGGTTGCCGGTTATTTTATAAAGCAGGGCAAAGGCCACCCCGGCCAGGGCTGTCCAGACCCCCATAAACCAGGCTTTTTGCGATGGGGTATGCAAGATTCCAAAAATAAGGCTGGAGACCAGAATCCCTGTTTCGGCCATAAGAACCCCCCGGAAGAAAAATTCCTCGCAGAAACCCGAAAGAAAGGCTATAAGTAATATCTGGGGGAAGGTTACCTTGCTGAAAATGGGATAGATATCCCTTTCCATTATTTTCCCTATAAGTCCCTCAAAGAATTTCTTATCAATTAAGTAAAATATTGTACTGGAAAGAAGGAATAAAATTCCTGCTCCCAGGCCTATTTGTAAAGCCAGGGGTGAAATTTTTATTCTTCCTGTAACAGGTATTTTTCGTATCAGCATCCATAAAATGCCAATCCCCAGCAGTGCCAGTTCTACAATAACTACAAGCCTGGTGATATCAAACTTGAATTTTTTGGGTGCAACTGAAAAAAACATGAAAATTCTCCTGATAGATGAAACTTTTAAAGACTTTTTTCGACACTAACTATGAACATCCTATTTCTTATTGAATTATTCGGTTCTGTTTATTTAATAGTAATAGTAACGGGAAAAATTCCCGTAAAAAAATAAAAACCGAAAACAGGGATTAAATAATAAATAGGGAATAGTAACCTAAATAATTGCATTATATTCTGGAGGTGCAAATTAATGGCTTTAAATACTCCCATGAAAATTGTTCTGACCGTGGTCTTAATAGCTCTTATTGGTGTGGGGTTTTTCCTCCTCGATTATCAAAAGAAGTTAAATGAGATAGAATCTTTGGAAGATACCTATAAGGCGAAAGTAGCCCAGTTGGAAACCAACGAACAGAGAGTTAAGGCTTTGCCCGAACAAATCAAGAGAAAAGAAAGACTGGAAGCTGAACTGAACGCGCTGATTCAGCAGAAACTGCCCAAGGAAGACGCTGCGATCTTTGTACCCAAATTTATCCAGGAAATGGAAGATCTGATTGCATACGAAAAGAAAGTGACCGGTGATCCTTTTCTCCAGGTTAACAAGATTACTCCCGGCGAGCTGATAATGCCCACCGAAGGAGGCGGGGATGATGAGGTCAAAGCTTTGATGATTTTTCCAAAACAGAGCTTTCAGGTAGAGTATGAAGCCAAGTTTTCAACAGTCATTCATTTTCTTCATCAGCTGGCAGCGTTGAGGCTTGAACGTCTGATTACCATAGACAAAATTTCCCTCAGTGGAAAAGGCGGTTCTGTGGGAGAATCTCCCAGGCTGAAAGTTTCCATGCCCATGATTGCATACTTAAATGAAGAGAAAACCGAAATGGATGAAGTTCCCGAAGATATGGTTGAAGAGCCTGACCCCAAAGGCGGTAAGGGAAAATAATTAATCGATTACACAAAAACGGGCTTAGCCCGTTTTTTTAATCTGAAGGAAAATTATGAACAGAATTTTTCTGCCCGGGGAACAAATAGAAAACCTTGTTATAACCGGTGAACAACACCATCAACTTACCAGGGTGCTGAGAGTTTACCCCGGCTGGCAACTTGAAGCTATATGCGGCGACGGGTTTGAATATACCCTGGAGATCATTTCCATTAGCAGATCAAAAATAGATTTTAAAATTCTTGAGCGTACATTCAAAAACCGGGAACCGGATATGGATATAATCTTGAATATGGGTATGCTCAAGGGAAAAGCCCTGGAAGATATTATTCCCCAACTGGTTTATCTGGGTATAAAAAAGGTGGTTCCCTTTATTTCTTGCCGAAGCCAATCGCAGGAAGTGAATTTTAAACAGAACAGGATGCTCAGGTTGGAAAAAATTATTCAGAGAGCATCAGCCCTTTGCGGCAGAACCCGGTTGATGGAAATCGACGAACCCCTGGATATAAAAGCAGCCCTGGATAATGCCAGGAACAGCCCAGCTCTTTTTTTCTGGGAAGAAAGCCCGGATACCCCCCTGAAACAAGTTTTACAGAAAATAGAAATTGGCAAATTGAAGGAAATAGTGGTTTTTATCGGCCCCGAAGGGGGGTTTACCAGTGGGGAAGCTGAGCTTGCCAGGGAATGGGGCATAAAAGAAGCTTCATTGGGGCAGAGGGTATTGGACGCCCGGACCGCCCCGCTTGCAGCCATCTCAGCTATTCTGTATGAAACGAAGAATATATAAAAGCCGGGCCAACCCGGCTTTTTTTTATTCGTAACGTATGGATTCAATAAAGTAATTTTCATTTCCAGATGTAATTTCTGAATCCATAAATCCATAGACTAAAACAATATTTCCATTGTAATCTCTGGTTAAACGTGGAAGTTTTACGAGGATAGAACTTGTTTTACTTCCTGTTTGTTCATCAAAAGTTCTTAGAACAGTCTTCTCAGATACAGTACCTTGTGAACTACAAAAATAGGAATATATCTGCCTGAGATTGCTGAAATAATTACTGTTTATAACAATGGCAATTTTATCGCCAACTACCATACTGTCAAAATCTTCAATACTGCCATTGTCGGGATGATCCACTAAAACCTGCGCACCCCAGCTTCCATTTTCAAAAACTCTGTAAAACAAACCACTTTCATCTGGATTCATACTACTATTTTTAAGATATAAACAAAATATTTTATTATTTAAACGATGAACTTTCATTCCATATATGAAACTATCATCAGATAAAGTTTCCTGATCCCAGACAGGTTCATTTTTAATATATGAATTTAATTTTTTACCTCTCTGCACAGGTGTAATAATCATATAATTGGTTTCGTTGTTGTGCTGGTAATCGATTATGGTGGGCCGGGTATTGTAGAAATTTGAAGTTTTCATATCAATAGCATCCGCCACAAGAATCTGGTCAGCTGTATTCCATTGTTCGGTGGCGGAAACATCATTGCTGGGAACAGCATATAATTCATTATTCAGCTCATCGAAATAAACTGCCATTGCTGAGGGGGTAGCTTTAGAAAGGTTGGTTGAATCAGCGAAAACCGCGTTGGGTAATATAAAATTACCAGAACCATCACTAATTTCTTCCAATTGCCAACCGGGTGTTTGTCCGCTAAAATCAGGATATCCATAGAAGGAATTATTATTATCGCTGGCCCCAGTATTATACAAGAAGCCAAAATTTTCCACAGCATCAACAACAAGGCCGTTTTTTGCCAATATTCCATTACAAATAATTTTACTCCAGTGAAAGTTCAAGTTTTCCTCATCATAGTTGAGGACATATAAATAAGTGTGGGGGGATTCATCGAGCTCATGAGCTGAATAGACCATTAAAGCTCTTATGTCTTCCTGTTTCCCATCTTGGAATGAATGAAGATCAGGTAAAAGAATAGGAGCTGTCCCCAAAGGATGGCTGTCTTTATAAATAAAAAAATCATCTGTAAACTGAGTCCATGGAGAAGTACTCCAGCCACCGGAATTTATTTTTTCAAAATCATCTTGATAGTAAATAATATTTGGGACATCTTTTTTTGCAATAAATATATTACCTCCATTTCGATAATTTAAGTCATCGTAGGCATAAGGAAATACAGAAATAATATTCCCTTCTTTATCGCCAATAATATCTACAGGTAAGGGTGTTGTTATTGATTCAATACTTGCCACTTCTTTTACATCAGAAGTATGCCATATTTTATTTATGTCCTTGGTTACTTCATTACTGGTGACTCCATTGACACTAACCTGAACCTTTAAACTATAGGTATCTTCATTACCCAGCCAGTAAGGAATTTTACAGGTAATCTCTGTTGAAGAAACTAAAATTTTATTTATCTCGTAAGATACGGTTTTTTGTGAACTGTTGGTAAACTTAACCTCAACAATACCCTCTGTGGGGGCAAAATTTTCTCCTTTTATTGTAATCATTCCGCCGGTATTAAATTCTCCAACAATCTCGGTAATTTTTGGTGTTGCCGGAGGCGGCGGGGGCGGCGGTAGTGGTTCTGGCGTAGTAGTTTCGGGTGTGTAAGGGGTAAGGTTGGCAGCCATGGGGCTGTTAGGGCCTGCGGTAACGTTGATTATCTGTTCATAGGCCAGTTGAAGCGTGTTATTCTGTTCGTCGGTTATTTTTCTGGTAATAAGTGCAGTTTCCCCGCCTTCGGTTTCGGGGCCCCATCCTTCGACTTTCAAGAGTTTGATGCCCACGGGGACCTGTTCAAAAACCACGGTCGCTCCTTCGGTCGAGGTGTTTTCCTCGTAATAAACCGTCTGTTCCCGGTCCAGAACAAAATATTGCCCATCATAACTTATGGCATCCTGGAAATTATCAGTTTTTTCATAAAGAGAAACCCTGTAATAAGATATAACCATGCCGGTCTGTTTTAAAGATTTAATAAACCCTCGCTGGTCCTGGGGAAATTTCACCCTGATGCTGACCTGGCCATCGCCGGACTGGGCCAGGGGCTCGCCTCCGCCGCAACCGGAAAACAGAGTAAAAAACCCCAGCACAATTAATATAACAAGTAAACTTACAGGAAATATCTTTCTGGTACCCATTGCCAATTCACCTCTGAAGAGATTTTTAAAACCAACCGGAAACTTTTTGTCCCGAGATTCATTTCATTTATTTTATATAGAATTTTATTGAATAATTATTTATCCTTCCTGAATAAAAATTGTGTTTAAATCTTTATAATTACAATTATTCAGGGAGTTTATCCATTCCAAATTTTCTGGCATTATCCAGCATAATCTGGTCAAGTTGAGTTGTTTTCCCTTCGCTCAAAGCAAATTTTTCACCTTTACTCAGAATTTGTTCCACCCTTTCATGGGCTCTTTCCTCGATAGTGGTTTTTCCCCTGTTCTGCCATTCTCCCAGGGGGGCTCTTTCCACCACCGGCGAGTTCATATAGAACTCTTTTCTGAACCATTTCATGGTATGGGGGATAGATAGAAAATGGCCTTTCTTCTCAAATTCTTCATAAAGATCCCTGGCAAAGGGGGTTTCCCTGGGTTCCACTCCCCGGGCCAGCCTTTTTACCATCCCGAAAATTTCGTTATCTATGACCAGTTTTTCAAAACTGAACAGCGATTCAAAATCCATCAGCCCTCCGCCGGAGATAACATTGATTCCGCCCAGGGCTGCCATAACGGCGCCCATTCCTGTTTCAAAACCTGCCTGGGCATCAATAAGTTTGGAGTCGGTCAACCCCAGATAAGCGTGGGTGGGGATGTTCAATTCTTTTCCCACCTGGGCATATGCCACATCAATCATCATTGTTTCTATAGCCCCCATGGGTGTAGTCCCTTTTTTCATATCAAAGATGGAAGGAGAACCGCCCCAGATGATAGGCGCGCCTGCCTGGGCCACCTGGGAAATAACAATCCCCGCCAGGCATTCGGCGCAATGCTGGGTGACCGAGCCCATTATGGTAACCGGAGCTGTGGCACCCGCCAGGGGCATGGATACCATTTCTGAAGGGATACCCATGCGGGCGCATTTAATTAATGAACCGGTGGTAAGCTGGCTCCATTTCAACGGTGGCGAAGGGCAGGCGTCAAATATGGCCAGGGGCTTTTCTTTCAGGGCTTTTTCAGAACCTCTAACTGCCAGCAGCATATCTTTCATTATTTCCCAGCCGTCTTCCTGAAAAATACCCGTAATTATGGGTTTGCTGCAATGTTTCAATGCCAGGTACAAACGATATCGATCGCCGATTTCCTCGGGGACATCATAGCAAATGAACGATGTACTCTGGGCGTCCACATTTTTTAAATTTTCCACCAGAACTGACAGGTTCACAAAATCAGCGGTCATTCCCTTTCTGATCCCGCCGGTTTCATAATCCAGAAAATTAATGGCGGCGGAGCCGGGATCAAAATGAATGTTATCACCGGATAGATCCAGTGAAAGTTCACCCTGGGAATCATACATTCTGATTTGCGGTGGAACTGTTTTCAGGCTTTGTTCCACAAGCTTCCGGGGAAAAAAGGTTTTACGGGAAATTTCATCATAATCAGCGCCAGCTTCCCTCAGCATTTTTACAGCGCCGTCGTGTTCAACGAAGATTCCAACTTTTTCCAGAATATCAAAAGCTTCATCTATAATTTTGTTTACCGTGCCTGCAGAAAGCAGGTTAAGCCTGGGCCTTATTGTTTCCAGCATATCAACCATAATGGGGCCGCCTTTCGTTAATTACTTTTCTTTTATCTATTATTTTGTTTTTTTACAAAGGATCCTATGAGAATAAAAGGAATTATTTTAAAATATGCTATAAAATTTATTAAGCTGGAGGTACTCATGCCAACTAAAACCGAAGAGATTGCAAACAAAGACCCTATGTTGAATCTGAACAAACCCTTCGAGGAGGCTTTTAAACCTCTTCCCACCTATCAGGCCTGGAAAAAAATCGGGTTTACCCCTCGTTTCGGAGTTCTGATACCCCTGGCTTCTATCCGCTCCCGCCACAATTTTGGTGTGGGGGAATTCGGAGATATAACAATTTTCAAGGAATTCTGTAAATCTATTGGCAGTACCATAATTCAACTACTGCCCCTTAACGATATGGGACGCAGCAAGGTACCATATTCATCCATATCTGCCTTCGCCCTGGACCCGGTTTATATCTCTCTCAAGGATATTGACGAGTTTAAATACCCCTCCGACGATCTTAAACATTATCTGGAAGAAAACTGGCATATTATTGAAGAAGAGAAGAACTCAAAATATATTAATTATGAAAAAATCAGAATTTTTAAATTCGGCGCGCTTTTTAAGCTTTTCTGGGATTTTGTCAACCGGAATTCCTACAACGGCAGCCACCGCTGGCATCAATTCCAGTCATTCATCAGAAATAACGAATATTGGCTGGAAGATTACGCAGTTTTCCGCACCCTGAAGAATTTTTACAGCTGGACTTCCTGGAAGGAGTGGCCCGAGGAATATAAGAGCAGGAATAAAGAGTCGCTGGAAAGATTCAAACACGATAACAGGGACGAACTGCTTTTTGTCAAGTTCACCCAGTGGGTAGCATACCAGCAACTGTCGCAGGCCCATAACGAATGCCTGGAAGAGGGAATTTTCATCAAGGGTGATATACCTCTGCAGGTAGATTTTGATTCCGCCGATGTCTGGGCGCATCAGGATTATTTCAACCTGGATGTTTGCGCCGGTGCGCCACCGGATCAATACAGCCAGATGGGGCAGAACTGGGGCTCCCCCACTTATAACTGGGGTAATTTGTGCCGGGACAACTATCTTTTCTGGCGAAAACGGCTGGAATACGCATCACATTTTTACGATATTTTCAGAATTGATCATATTGTGGGTATTTTCCGGATCTGGACTATTCCCATAACTCCTGAGTTTCCCCGGGGGACTCCCGCTGGCGATAACGGATATTTCCAGCCTGAAGATCCGGGTAAAGCTCCATATAAACCGGTTTGGGAAATTCATGGCAAAATGATTTTAAAAATGATGCTGGAATCCTGTGATATGCTTCCCATTGGCGAGGATCTGGGAACTATCCCTGCAGTTTGCCGAAAAACCATGAAGAACCTGGGGATCCCCGGCTACAAGGTATTAATCTGGGAAAGAGAGTGGAGTGAAGAAGGTTCTCCGTTTATTGACCCCAACGAGTATGAGTATATATCCATGTCCACTACCACCACTCATGATTTCTGGTCGCTGCCGGGTTATTTTCATTACCAGGCGCCTTCACCCCATATGCAGGAGGCCCACAATAACGATATAAAAGCTCTCTGGGAATTTGTAATGGGAAAGGGTGAAAAATTCGCTGGTAATTATACCCAGGAATTTCATAAGAAATTATTAACCACTTTATTTGACAGTAATTCTGTATTATTAATTTTGCCTTTCAATGATTTATGGGGCATAATTCCCGGCCTGTTTGGCGAGGATTTCAATTACGACCGGATCAACGACCCCGGAGACCCTCACCGGGAAGCCAACTGGAGTGTTAAATTACCATTTAACCTGGAAGATTACAGGGAAATACCAAAATTACATTCTACTTTAAACCTGCTCAAAGATCTGGCAAAATCCAGCGGCAGGTTTCTGGAAGAAGCTGAAAACTGATGATAATATTTATAAGGGTATATGGAGGAAGCTGAAATGAAAAATATAAACAGAATTATGTTATCGTTACTATTTGTTGCTATAATTGCTGTCCTGGCGGGTTGTTCTTCGGGTGAGGGAACCTCCCGGGAGCCTCTGGAGAATATCAGCAAAACCAGGGTTCTTTATTGGCAGGGTGTGGGAACCGAAACCGATACCCTGGATATGAACCTGACCCAGGGGTTACATCCGGTTAATGCCGAATGGTATCTGCATATAACTGAAGGCCAACTTGGGGCAGGCCAGCTTAATATCTATCATCTTACCCGGAGCCTGAACCTGGATTCCATCTTCATGTATGTCTTGATTCCTCAAAACGTTTCAATAAACGGAGAAAACATAACCGTTACCTTTATAAACGAATTTACCGTCCTTACCGCCACATTCCAGGGTTCACATAACAAGGATTACCTGCAGGCCACTCTCACGGAAGCTTTTCTGGCCGAAAAACTGGGCCAGGATAATGCAGTTGTTTCCCTGGCTTTTTATAACCCCGATTATGACCACGCCAGTGTGAGCAAAACTTACGGGCATTATCAGCTGGTCAATCTGGCCATAGATAATGTGGGCACCGAAGGCATGGGATATCTCTACCTTTCGAATATCGGCTCCAACTACCCCTTCCTTCCTGCCGGAATTGGCGGAAATATAAGTTTCAACATGACCGGCCAGATTCAATCATCCCGCAACCATAAAATTTACATCACCGGTTCGGGAACTTCCGGGCTTATTAATGTGGAATATGAAGGCCAGAAAAGCATTTTTCTTGCTCCCATTAACCCGGTAGATGATTTGATCTCCTTTGTTGGTGCCTTTGGCGACGAAGAAAACTCCACTGAAATCAGTATGCAGTTCCGTCGGGTGGAGCCTGGCCGCTACGTGGGAGTTTACGAAGGTAAACATGTAATGGATAACCCCTATGTTCAGTTCAGAGGCTTATTTATCTCAAAAATTCAGGATGCCATAATTTTTGAGAGCCCTCGTCCCTCCAATGAATCAGCTCCCTTTCAGGGATATTATCTTGAATATCATGAAGAAGCCCTGCTTGAAATCGACAGGTTCTATCTATATCAATATACTGCTGGTTCTGCAGCTTTTGCCGACTGGACTATGACAGAAATGATCAACCTGAACCAGGGGGGAGACAACATAGCTTTCAACCTTAACGCTGCCACCGGGGGAACCCCTATACCCGTGGGGGGAGCCTTTACGGAAGCTTCGGTTAATATGATAACCACTCAGGGAGGCAGTTGGGCACAGTAAAAGTATATGCTATTTTCCGAAAATCCGTAACGTCTGCATTATATTTTTCTTTTATGTAGAAGTAAGCTTCTATGGCTCAAAAACGAATGGAAATAGATCAAAGTAAAGGAAGTCCGACGAGTTGCTGGATTGGTCGAAGGAAAGCAGGAGCCTGCTTGAAGTGAAGTGATTTATTGCCATACTAATGCTGATGACAGCTTGTTTCCGTGAAGACGTGATGCATTTTTTTGTTATGACGAGCAATTTTTACCAACTCAAACATAGCTGAATAATTGAAAAAATTTTATTTTGCTCTCAAGGTTCAAAGTATACTTTCAGCAAATATAATTAAGTAAATAAGTATATTAGAATAATATTAAATTATGAATTCTCTGGAATATTTGGATGCTCGTTTACATAAAGGAAAAACATTTATATTCCAGAATATAAAAAATAGGAGGGATTATCATGAAGAAAATTTTAACAATTTTACTTTTAACCGTAGTAGTTATAATGACTGCGGCAACAACAGGAAGGGCTGAAGAGGGTGAAGGTAAACTGGATATGAAACCATTGCAGATGGAGATAATTTACTCAGTTTATGACGAAAAAGGTGCAGATATAATTGATAAAATTGAATTTGGAACGTATAATGGAATTATTGTAAAAATGTATGAAAAATGGCTGAAAAAAGGCGTATATAGAGGATTCTTCAGCCTGGAAGATGTAAAAACCATCTGTAAGAAGCTCAAACTTGACTGTAAATACAATTCTGCAAGCAAGAAAATGACTATCGGCAAGGTTACCAAAGATGTAAAATTTGACGTAGTGAAATATAAAGGTGGTTCCTGGGGAGGCAGAAATTACATTGCAGCAGTTGAATATGAGGGGAAAGTTTATTTTGGGTTATCAGGAATAACTTATGCAATAGAAAATATTGGGCTTACTTCATCGCAAGGCCCTGCCAGGTATCATATTACCGGCCAGGCTCTGAAATAAACATTCAGAAGTTTTATGCATAAAATAAGAGCCCTGATTTTATGCGGGGCTCTTTTATATTGCCTGACCTTTTCTGTCTCTGAAAACTTACATTTTTGTTTTCCAGGGGTAAGAAATAATCTGAATAAATCAGTAGTTGAAGAATTAAATTATAACTTATTTTTTAAGGGGATCTTTGAACCAGTCCGGGGGGTTCTGCTGGGTTCTGGCAAATTCTAACAGTCCTTTGAGCCCTTCCTTTTTTTCCACAGCCAGAAAAAGCCTCAAACCACCGCCATAGTCGGGGTCCGGGTTATTTTCCATCTGTTTTAAACAATGACTGGCACCCAGAGATTTCAAGATCTGATATTCGCACCATTCGGCAAACCCTTCCTTGATCATTCTGTCCTGAAGAGGCGCGTTGGAAGACTGCCAGGCGTGGCCGAATTCATGAGCCAGGACCCCATAGGTATATTCACGGGACTTATCCTGAATAATCCATATAGTTTCCGGGTTGAAAGGCTGGTAATAGCCTCCTATGTTCACAGCCCTGCCGCCGGTGGAATTATGCTGGACGTGGATTTCATCCACAGTCCTGAGTTTCAGCAGAATTTCCCGGTCCAAAGATATTCCCAGTTTTGCCAGCCGGCTTCTTACATCCTTGAATATCTTTTCAGCTTCTTCCTGGGTTTTAACTGTCTGGGCCCTTGCAGGAAAAACTGATATGCAGGCAACCAATATTAAAATTATAAGAATTTTTTTAGTTTTCATAAAACCTCACTATGGTTTTATAGCTATACCGTAAGGCCTTGAATGAGGCTGGGGCCGGGTGGTTTTAAGCACAAAATGAGAATTGGTATCAACCACCGACACAGTTCCTTCGGCGTGGTTTGCCACATACAGCCTGGAACCGTCACCGCTGACTCCCAGTCCCATGGGCTCCTTTCCTACCACAATATCACCGATGGACATTCCGGTCATACCTGAAATCACAGAAACTGAATTGCTTCCCTTGCAACTTACAAATACCTTCTGCCCGTCAGGTGAAACCGCCACTTTGGTGGGGCTTACTCCACAAGAAACGTTATTGATCAGTGAAAGGGGCGAAGTGCTTAATACCGAAACGTTGGCGGAGTTGTGATTGGCCACGAATAATTTGCTGCCGTCGGGAGAAATTGCCATGCCTACGGGTTGGGCTCCCACCGGGGCGCGGCTCACGGGTTGTTTGGTATAGGCGTCTATTGCCACAACCTCACCGGAATTCATGGTGGAAAGAGCAACATAAAGCTGGTTGTTATCGGGGCTCACCGCAATGGCCATGGGCATCCCAGGGGTCCCGTCGTTCATGGGGGGAACCGGAATATTATTGGCGGGAACATTGTTTTTGGTATCCACCACCATGACCCCATCGCTGCCATAGGAGATGAAAAGCCAGCGGCCGTCATTGCTGAGGGCAAGGTCGGTGGCAGGTGAAGGGGTCTGAATGCTGCCGATAACTATATTATTATTCAGGGTATCATAAATCAGAACGTGGTTCTGATCTGTAGCTACGTAAAGTTTTGTGCCTGCCACATTAAAAGCCATCCATGTGGGCCGGCCGTCCAGCTTGGTATATTGCAGTTTTTCAGAATCCTCGGGGTCTATGGACATGAGGGCATTTTCATAGGCGGAAACCTGTTCGCCCTTGGAATAAGGGTTCATGCCACGGGAATAATCAGGGGGAGCATTGCCATCCAATGCAAAGGGGTCGGCGCCTTGCATGATGGCGCCTTTCTGCCACATGGTAGTCTTGCTGGCATGATCTCCGGTATCAATCTTGGCGAAAGCTACATATGCTGTGTTGGGGGGGATTACCCCACCGCCGCCGGTGGTCATTTCTCCGCCGGGAATTAACGCTACGTTCTTGATCCTTTTTGTTTCCGCATCCTTGAGAGATAATTTTTCCACGTGGGAACTGTAGCTGGGCTTACTTATGGACAGGGTGTAATCGCCGGCGGGTACATTTTGAAACTGGAAAGCTCCCATATGGTCAGTGGTGGTATTCATGTTACCCTTGGGGCCTCTTATCTCCACTACCGCCCCCTGTATGGGAGAATAATTGGCGTCGGCCTGGTTCACATTGGAAGGGCCGATAACCATTCCGAAAACCGAAGCGCCTTTCTTTTTTTTGGGGCCTCCGAAAAAGAAGGCAAAAGCGGTGGCAGTCACCAGAATTGCAATGAGAGCGGTAAAAACAAAATACCGGAGGTTTTTTTTCACTTTAAATCACTCCTTGGCAGATCTACACAAGAAAATCACTTGTATTATTATACAGTTTAAAAAAATTATTATTCCATATTTTCAATATTTTCATTCAGTCGTTTGTCGATGTAGTCCTCGGCAATTATCACAGCTGCCAGGTCGTCATAGGGTTCGGGGGGGGCCTGTAGAGTTACGGGAATCAATTTCCAGAAACCCTTTGGGGGGTTTTCCTTATAATACCTCAGCCGGGCTTTTTCGGTGGAATGTTTTTCGTTTACCAGGCAAAAAGGCAGTTCGCCTCTTACTTTTTCCACTCTGGGCTTCACCCGGCGTGACCAGGTTCCGTCACCCATAATTATTATATCAGGTTTATGGGTAGAAATACAAGATTTAATTTCATTTTCCAGTTTTTTTGTGGGTACAATTTTTCTTTCCAGTATTTCTTTTCCTGTGTTAATTACAGCAATCCCGGTTTTTGAGGAGCCGGGATCTATGGAAATTATTATATTAACTTCGGAATGGGTTATATTCGACATAATTCTTTCTGAACTTATTGCTGAATTTTTATACCCAGTTTAAGGGGCCCGTGAACATAAGTTTTTTCTCTGGTAAAAAATATCACATTAACGTTCTGGTTAATTTTTTTAATTTCCCTGGCAAGAGCTTTTAATTCCTTTTCATCAAATTCTCCTACGGATTTATCCTCGGGGTTGGGAAAAACCCCTTTCACAATGGCCTCCTGGCTGACTTCATTTTTTATAATTTTTAACAACTCATCGTAAATTGCAAAATAATCTGCTTTTCCGTCAATTTTTCTATTGGCGATAACCTCACCCTGCCTGTAAACCAGGTTGTTGGGCAGGGGGCTTCCCAACTCCACCCGGAACCGATCTCCCAGGGTTGCATGGTGATGTGCCCGGACAAAAATAATGTATTCTCCGTTCAACCGGCTTAATTCGTTGGCAACATCCATAAAATTATCGGGAATATACCCCACCAGTTTGTTATCTGGGGGAGGTATAAAGTCTTCGCCCCGTTCCTTGGCAATCATTTCGCTTTTGCCAATAGCTGCCTGGTTGGCGCGTGCCACCACTTCCCTTAAAGCTTCCTTCATCTGGTCGGCGCTTTTATTACTGCGGGCAGGAATTACAGCAGAAAGAATAATATCCTGCTTTTTATAAACCAGATCGGTCTGCTGCAGGGTTCTGAGTTTGGCAATCTTGTCTTCCAGGTCCTGGACTTTCAGTTCATAGGCTTCAGGGGTTAGAAGCGTAATGCGTACCGGTTCGGAAATCAACATTGCCAGGCCCAGGGTAACAGATGCAATAAGAGAACCGGTCAATGCGGTAATTAACATGGAGGTATAACGGGGGCGCAGTTTAAAAATTGACATTTTCTTCCTGCCGATATAGCGTCCCAACTGGTTTCCCAGAAAGGCAATGGCTCCCCCCACTATTCCTGTCAATAGCAAAATTCCTATAGCTTTTAATATTACCAATGCTTTACTCAAAACAACTCACCTTAACCTGAATTGACTCATGGACTTAATTGTATGTAATTTTAAAAAAAACTTTAACCGGGATCCAGTTTTATATTTTTTGTAATCCCCTTACCCTTGTTGAATTTAAGATTAAACCTCTTTGTCTGATATCCGTCTTTTACCAACTTGATCTTGTACTCCTCATCTTCCAGGTACTTAATCAGTTTTGGGGTTCTTCCTGCATAAGCTCCGTCCATATAAATCTTTGCCCCGGCAGGGTTGGTGTTAACCTGAAAATAAGGCCTCTTAACAAAGGGTTCGTTTATATCCGCCACCAGTTGATCTTCC
>CAZSLZ010000073.1:0-16430 GCA_964607865.1 uncultured bacterium | reverse complement strand
CTTTGTCTCCGGCAAATATGCTGTTTACTGGCTGGCCATCCTTGAAAATCTCCAGAATTATGGTTTCCTGATCCAGCTGATGATAACCGGAAAAACTGGAATCGTACCGGGAAAGGTCAATGTCCCCGGAGACATTCTCCAGCTTGGAAAGAGTATCGCTGCGCGCCCTTTCTCTCTGCTCCTCAAGAGCTTTCTGGAAACTTTCAATTTCCACCTCAAAACCCTGTTCGCGGGCAATCTCCTGGGTCAATTCCCTGGGGAATCCGTAAGTATCGTAAAGAGTGAACATATCCTTGCCTGACAGCACCTTTTTGCCCTCTTTTTTCAAAACCTGCAGCATACCCTCCAGAATGGAAACCCCCTGGTTGAGAGTACGCCGGAAGTTTTTCTCCTCGGTTCCCAGAATGGAGATAATATAATCCTTTTTCTCCATCAACTCCGGGTAAACAGGCGCGAATTTTTCTATTAAAGGAATAACCAGCTCGGTCAGGCTGTGATCTTCAAAACCAAGAATCTGCCCAGCTCTTACAGCGCGGCGAATCAACCTTCGCATTACATATCCCCTCCCCTCATTCGAAGGGGTGATGCCGTCGCTGGCCATAAATGTGGCAGCGCGGGTGTGGTCAGCTGTGATTATTATCTCCCGTCGAAAATCTTTCTGATCCAGAGTTTTTCCACAGATACTTTTTACAGTCTTCATAACATTTTCAAAAAGATCAGTATCATAGGGTGACTGCTTGCCCTGCAGATATGCTACAATTCGTTCAAACCCCAGCCCGGTATCAATGCACTGGCCAGGCAATTTTTCAAATTCTCCGTCTTCGTTTTTAAATAACCCTGTAAACACCAGGTTCCATATTTCCAAATAGCGGTCACAATCACAACCTGGTTTGCAATCAGGTTTTCCGCAACTGAATTCTTCTCCCTGATCTACCATTAATTCCGAACAGAAACCGCAGGGCCCGGTCTTGCCCACAGGCCCCCAGAAATTATCTTCCAGCCTGGTTATCTTTTCCAGAGGAATACCCACTTCCCTGTTCCAGATTTCCTCAGCTTCATCGTCGTCGGTATGAACAGATATATATAACTTTTCCGCAGGAATCTTCAATACATCGGTTACATATTCCCACGCCCATTTTATGGTTTCCCGCTTGTAATAATCGGCGAAAGAAAAATTTCCCAGCATTTCAAAAAAAGTAAGGTGGCGGGCGGTTTTTCCTACCTGCTCAATATCCCCGACACGAACGCATTTCTGGCAGGTGGTAACCCGGCGGCGGGGAGGCTCAGCTTCACCCTTAAAGTAAGATTTCATAGGCGCCATTCCCGCATTTATTATTAACAATGTGGGGTCGTTCACAGGCACCAGGGAATAACTGGGCAACCGCAAATGGCCCTGGCTTTCAAAAAATTTTAAATAACTTTCGCGGATTTTTTCTGACGGGGCATTTTTCATATTAAAACCTCCAGAAGGGAATAATTCTTGTTAATCCGTGTCAATTTTTCGGGTCAGTGCTTCAAGTTCCTGCAAAACAGCCCAAAGAATATATCAGGAAATCATTCAAAAATAGTTATAATTTAAAATGGAATAACAAAAAATATTTTGCAACCAATAAAACAGAACGCAAAATAAAAATATATAAATATACAATTATTAATTAGGGAAAAGGTGATTGAGTATGGATAGTTTGAAGATGAAGTTTTTTACCCTGGAAGAAGCCAATGATATATTGCCGGAAATTCAGTCTGTAATTACTGAAATAAACAGTAAGAAGGAAAAACTGGCAAGAAAGCTGGTGGAAACAGGAAAATTGAAGGCAAAAATCAGTGAAAACGGCAACAGGCAGGAGTTAAAAGAAAATATTGCCGCCTTGATGAGTATTCATCAGCAATTGGTAGAAAGTTATCAGCAACTAATAGCCAAGGGGCTGGTGGTAAGAGATATCAATACCGGATTTGTGGATTTCCCCACTATTATCCAGGGTGATCTGGGATATTTTTCCTGGCAGCCCGGCGAAGAAACCGTAGGCAAATGGCATCCTGTAAATGATAAACTCTTAAAGCCCATTACCTCAGATTTAAAAATGCTGAAGTTGCCTGACAACAGCCAGAACTGAATATGGTTAGGCCGGCCAACCGGTCTATTTATTTTCCTCTCTTTTTAAGCTATGAGTATAATTATTGAAAATGATGTGATAAGATCTTTCAAGTTTTTTATAAAAAGGTTTTAAAAAGTTGGTTAATAGATGACCAACATCTAAATCTTCCTTATATTCCCTTTGTAGCCTCTGGATTATCTCTCTGGTTCTTAGTTTTCCTGAAGATAATTCATAGGCTTTTTTTTCTATGGGATCTGTAAGAATAACCTTATGGGTGGAATAAGGAAGTATGATGTTTCCTTCAGCGTCGTAGTTACGACCCAGCACGGTCCGTGTGGGGTAAACATCCAGCAGTCCCCTGTCATCGATATCTTCCATTTTTCGGCATGGCTTCATATCAAGGTAATTAAAATAATTCTGTAATGGGGCCATGTTCTGAAAAAACCGAGAATACCATTCGGTATAAAGGCCATATTTTTCCGCCCATTTGAAATGCAGTTTTACAAGCCTTTCGGGAATTTTTCCCAGAACCGATTCCATCGCCCGCAAGCATTCATTTTGAAACTGTATTTTTATTTGTCTTAATTGGTTTCGATTTAAAAATGGAGTTTCAAACTGAACATCTTCCAGGGAATGGCCTTTTGAAAAATCGGGTTCAATAAGTTTCAGGCTGAATTTTCCGGGGTTTTCTGCTATTTCAGTACCGGGATAGGCTCCCAGAAAACCCGACGAAACCTCAAAAATACCCGGCCCTGCCTGAATCAATTCCCGCGCCAGCTCCACCGATTTTTCAAAAGTTTCATAACTCTCGGCGGGCCCTCCCAGAATAAAACCCCCTGCCAAGGTAGCCCTGCCCAAGCCGGTAAAAATTTCAACCGTATTTCGAACCTGGCTAATATCCAATTGTTTGTTGTATATTTTCAGAATTTCAGGGGCGCCGGTTTCAATACCTATCTGCATCTTTACCATTCCGGCATCAATTAGTTTCTTGATTAGCTTCCGGTTTTTATCCACTACATTCGCCCTGCCCTGGCAGAAAAAGATAAAATCCCTGCCGGTTTTCTGACGGTATTCCTGCAATCCTTCTGCAATCTTCTCACATCTTTTTAAATCCACAATAAAGGCATCATCACAAAAATCAAAACCTACTGCAGGGGTATGGTTAAGGTTATGAATAACCTCTTCCAGAACATTTTCCGCAGATCGAAACCGGAACTTGAGCCCATGGCCTGCCTGAAAGCAAAAAGCGCATTTATATGGGCAACCCCTGCCCGAAACAATCTGAAATTTGGTCTGATCCAGGGTATATTTTAGGTCAGGAAAGGGTAAAGTGTCCAAATTTTCAATCAATTTTGCTGGCGGGCCTGACACAATTCTATTTTCTTCCCGGAAAATCAGGCCGGGTATCTGGCCTAAACCACCTTTTTTATGAACGAAATAGTTACATAAATTAAGGCAGGGATACTCACCCTCGCCGGTAATAAGGGCATCAAAAACTTTGAATTCCTCCAGAAAATCTTTCCCTATGCCTGTGGCAAGAGGCCCACCGGCAATGATATAGGCATCAGGGTTCAACTCCCTTATAATCCCAGCTGTATCAACAACAAGTTCTATATTGTCGCTTATGGTATAGAAACCAATAATTCTGGGCTTTTTTTTAACTATCACCCATTCCAGTTCCAGGGGTGTCTTTATGTAGAAATCCCGGTTTCCCAGAATTGATACCCTGAAACCGTTTTTTTTCAAATAAGTGGCAATATACTGCAAACCCAGGTTAACATCAGGAAAACACTGGCCATAAAAAAGATCGCAATGAATTAACAACAGGTCAAGTTCTCTCTTTGTCTTCTTTATATCGCCAGCTTTCATTAACTACCCCGGTTTTTCCAGACATCAATAAGCCTGCTTAATTCCTGCCGAGTCAGTTCTACCGGCCCACCAAGCTGATTGGAAACAGAATAAATCCTGGCATAGTTTTCCAGCAGTTCCATCCGGTCAACCGCCTGTTCAAGGTTTTCACCAAGAACCAATGCGCCGTGGTTCGCCAATAAAAACGCCTGGTGATCGGAAAGCCAGGGAATCAGGTTATCGGAAACTTCTCTGGTTGAAGGGGTGGAGTATTCAACCAGCGGAATTTTCCCCAGAAATAGAATTGTTTCAGGCAGAATCGGTGCATCCAGGGTAATTCGGGCTGCAGCCAAGGCAGTGGAATAAGGGGGGTGGGTATGAACCACAACGTTTATATCGGGGCGCTCACGGTAAACTGCCAGGTGCATTTTTGTTTCGCTGGAAGGTTTCCTGTCGGATGGAGTTACAATTCTGCCACTCAGATCAATATGTAAAATGTCAGCAGGTTTCAACTTGCCTTTTTTTATGCCGGAAGCTGAGATCAGAAGAGTATTGTCGGGCAGCCTTACTGAAATGTTTCCCGAGGTGGCAGGCATAAACCCTATGTTATACAAATGCCGGCCAGCATCAATTATCTGAGCCCTGAATTTTTCAATCTCTGGTATAGGGGTAATTCTTTTTATAACATCAATTACAATGGGAACAACTTGGTCAGCTGCGAGTTCGGGTTTTTTCAGAAGTATTTCTCGAACTATTGTTTTCACTGATTCGCTGTTCAAGGAGCGATCCCAAGAGTTCATTATTTATTTCCTTTTAATTGCTTTACTTTTTCCCTTACTTCTTTCAGGTTCATAAAGGTGGGTTCTATACTCGAGTAAACCTGAATCTGGGAAATTTTTTCAGGCGAAATAAAATCCCGGCCATCCTTGCCATATGCTTCCAGAAATTTTTCATAGTTGGCAATGGCCTCTTCGGTTCTGCCCTGTTTTTCATAAATTCTGCCCAGCATTTTATAAGCGAAGGCTTCCTGGTCAATATCCTTTTGGAGGGCAATCTTAAACCGTTTCTCGGCGCTTTCCAACTCGCCATTTTTGTAATAATATATTCCCAGCACGCTGTAACCCCGACCATAATCGGGCAACTCCTTAATCGCCTTTAAAATTATATCCATACTGGCTTTATTCACTTTTGCCTGTGAACCAATAAACTCTAAAAGATAAGTGTAGGCGATCTTCACCATAGCTTTATTTTCTTCTTTTTGCGATTCAGAAGAAAATATCACTTTTTTGAATACATCAAAAGCCTGATCCAGTTCATTTTCGTTGGTCAATAATATCCCCTTCAGTGTCAATCCGCTTAAATTGTCCGGCGATTTTTCCAATACCTTGTTTAAAATCTCCCTGGCTTTTTCATATTGTCCTTTACTGATAAAAAAAGAAGCCTGTTCCAATAAAATCCTTTCGTTATCGGGGAAAAAAGTGTTTGCCTTTTTTAAAATTGTATAATATTCATCCTCCCGTTCCGACATTTTCAGGGCCTGTAATATCACAATATAGCCCTCGGGGTCCTTGGGTTTCAGTTGGATATATTTATAAAACTCCTGGGCAGCTTCCTCATATTTAGCTTCTTCGGCAAGCTGATTGCCAAATTTCATATGTTCATTGGCCTCTCTGGTCTTGCTGGAACAACCAGCCCCAGAAAAAGTCAGAACCGAAAGAAACAGGATTAAAACCATAATTTTTTCTGTGGAACCGTTAATAAAACCGAATAGTTTGTTTTTCATGAAAAACCCCCGAAAAAGTTATATATTTTTACTACTTCATGATTTTTTATAAATCCTCTATTTCAAAAAATCTTTTTACAATTGTTACAGTTTTCAAATTTATCAATTATTTCCACCACAGTTTTTTCATGATTAATACTGTCATCTTCTATAACATACCACTGTTTCTGTAAAGCGAATTCATAAAGATTAGCTGTTGGGTTTACAGGAAATGGAAGCCCAACCAGGGAAAGCATTCCCAGGTCACCCTCACTGTCGCCGAATGCCAGGGATTTCTGCAGGTTAATATTTCGTTCTCTGGCAAACCGGGCAAGGGTTTTTTCCTTGGCATCTTCAAATCCCAGGTTTTGTAAAATCTCTCCGGTATAATAACGGTTATTTATTTCAGAAATTAAACCGATATGGGCCGCCCTGAAGTTTCTGGCAATTTCACCGATTATTTCTACCGGTGAAGCTGAAACAAAAATGACTTCATAACCTTTAGCCCTAACTGCTTCAACCAGTTTCAAAGCATAGGGAAAGAAATTCACAGGGTAGGTTTTTTCAAAAAAATTCCGGGCCTGATGAAGAATTTCTTCTTCAGCCTGCCCCTTCAAACCCCGGGAATAAGCCCGGCTGACCATCACAGTTCCGTTGTGGTAATCCAATCTACCAGCCTGGTATTCAGCCACAGCTTCTTGAATAACCCTGTTTTGTTCAACATCCAGACAACCATTTTCCGCCAGGAAATCGGCAAATTCCACCAGGGAATAACCCCGGTATAACACCCCATCCACATCGAAGAAAGCATATTTACTCATCACATTTTTCCTGAATCTTCAATACTTCCTGTACCTGAATAGAATAACCCTTATAGCTCCCCTTGGTAAGCTCAGATTCTTTTACCCTGCCCTTTGGGCGGGCAAAAACCGGTTTAATCATGCCCTTCAACACAATTTCACCCTTACTCTTCTTGAATTGGCCGTATTTCTTATCGTCATTAAAATAAGCAACAATCTGCCCCAAAGCTTCAGTGTCGAAATAATCGATATGTTTTGCATTAAGGTTGATGGGATGCTGTTGTATTTCTCCTGCCTTGCGTCCTTTTATTGAAAGAGGGCCGGAGGAAAAATCTATGGTAAAATCATTGCTTTTCCCATCCTGTTTTTCCACCACGGCAAGCCAGGGATGAATGTATTGACTGGCTCCCCGGGGTGGAAGCAGAAATCCTTTAATCTTTAACAGCTCACCTTCCTGAAAATTTCCTGGTTCCAGTATTACCTCCCGGTTTAAAGTCCAGGCCCCCTTATCGATTTTTTCAACTTTTCCCTCAACAAACACCTGTTTATAGTAATAATCTGATAATGGAAATACTTCCAGGCACTTTTTATCCTGGCAATATCCAACAGATAAGCTGAAGGCTAAAAAAAATATACACAAATAAAGGTTTTTCATATTATCACCTGCCGGGTTCTTTAAGTTTATTGATAGTTTGCTTGTAATCAGAAGAACCAAATATACAGGAACCCGACACCAGTAAATCGGCGCCGGCCTCTATGGCAATTTTTGCCGTGGTGGGATAAATCCCCCCATCTACTTCTAAAAAAATATCTCTTCCGGTTTCGTCAATCATTTTTCTGACTTCTCTTATTTTAGGGATTGTACTTTCAATAAATTCCTGGCCTCCAAACCCCGGGTTAACAGTCATCACCAGCACCAGATCCACCACATCCATAACATAATGCAGAAAATCCACCGGAGTGGCAGGGTTAACAGCTACCCCGCTTTTGGCGCCGGCTTCCCTTATTGAACACAGGACCCGTTGCAAATGATAACAAGCCTCGGCCTGAACTGTTATAATATCAGCGCCGGCTTCCCTGAAAATTTCCACATAATCCTGGGGATTGTCCAGCATAAGATGAGTATCAAAAGGCAAACCGGCCCTACTGCGAACCGACTTTATCACCGCAGGCCCTATGGTCAGGTTCGGAACAAAATGGCCGTCCATGACATCCATATGAATCATGTCTGCGCCAGCTTCAATCACTTTATCCACTTCTTCTCCCAGGCGGGAAAAATCTGAGGATAAAACCGATGCTGAAATTCTTACTTCTTTTCTCATAAATAACTCTCCAATTATAAGAAAAATTCTGTTCTTCCAGGTTTATTCCTGTGTTATTCAGGACAAATCCAGGGGTTTATTTAATCTTTCTATCAGAAGGCTACTTTCCCCCATTCCATATTTCTTCATTTATAATCCCTGGTAAGTTTCAACAAATTTTAATGTAAATTAAACAGGGCTGCCCTTTTGGGACAGCCCCATTATTGACGTTGAAAGTTATCAGGATTCGTTTACCTATTAAATCGTAAAGTGGCGGAAAATACCTCCGTCAAAGAAACCTGGGCTTCCCGAAATTTTACCAGTGCCGGGATCATAAGTAATGGTTTCCTTGGTCAATCCGCCGGATTCACCCTGTTTCTTATCGTGAACCACTTCAATTTCATATTTGCCATCACTGGTTTTGGTGATTCCAACCACAGCTGCAACGTGCCAGCCACCAGTAATTTCCACATCCTTACCGTCTTTAATTGCCTGAATTGCGACATCAGAATCGGTAGTATGGGTTGTGGTAATAGGATGTTCATCTTCCTGCATATATTGATCTTTTGCATTGTACCAGTCTGCAGCAACACCGTTATTGAAGTTCATGGCATTTTTCATGGTATCAATGTCATCAAATCCTGAGAGATCCTGTTCAGAATTTGCATCCAGGAATTTTATGCTGTTTGACGCCGCTGCCGGAGCGCATTCATTCTTTCCGCATTCCTGGTTGGGGAAATCTCCACTATGTGAAGCTGAATCTGAGGACTCTCCTCCAATAATTGAAGCCAGAGGCGCATTGAATTCGGCATTGAATTCATAAAGGCCGCTGTTGAAAATATGCTGAAGAGATTCTACAGGGGCTATAAGCTCAAAATCAGGTTTTGACGACTTGGTTTCAGTGGCCAGACAGGCAGAGAAATCAAGCCTGCTAAAAGGAGTGCCTGATTGCACCCCCAGGTCAAAGGCAGCATGAACAATATCAGTATCATCAGTGGCTGTCAGGGGAACGTTTTGTAAAACCCACTGTTCGTTAACCGAAAGATTGAAATATCTGACACTGTTACCCGCCGGCAGAGAAATTGCCACTTCGCCCCAACGTGAATTTTGATTACTGTTTTCGTCGATGGTGGCAGAAATTTGATAAAAATTAAGGGACATTAACTGACCTCCAGGAAAATCTACCCTGGTGGCGGTTCCTGCCGTAAGACTTACAGGTACTCCTTCGTGAATAACCACATTATTGGTATCTCTTACCGTCATGGTTCCCTCTCCGGGGGGCAATTCAAAATCGAAATATCCCTGTGAGTTCTTGCTGGTGCTGGCATCCTGCCTCCGGGCGGCGGTTGTCTGCTGATAAGTTACCGTTGCTCCTGAGGCAGGCTGGCCTGAATTTTCCATCACCCTGCCATAACACTGAACGTTACCTGGGTTTATAGTAGGCGAAGGAGCCGGCGCCAGGGCATCTCCCGAGCTGGTGCTGCATCCAACAAAAACCAGAAGCGATATAATTAAAAGTATAACGACTGCAATTGAAACTTTTTACTTTATTGAATTTCATTCCTTTCAAACATATATTACAGTTCTGTAATCTTGATTGAGAAAAATGGTTCCGTATGAAACTTAAGAAAATTTCGAAACAGCAGGGAAAAATGCGCTTTGAAGTTATTTCTATTTATTTTTTGCCAATTTTATTGAATAGTGATAAAATAATTATTGTGCGTAATAAAATTTATAGTCTAGTAATAATTCCGACCTTGGTTTGCAAAGAGAAACTCAATACCGGAGAGATTTTTATGAAAAAATATTTCTATCTATTTTATATTATTGTTATATCAATACTTTTGATTCAGCCAGTTCCGGCTAATTATGAGGAAGATTACAAGGAGCTGGACAGCCATAAGCGGGTTATAGAGGATGCTAAATATATTCTGGAAACCGAAACCACACCTGAAGAAACCAGGTTGCAAATATATGCCAACTTACGCCAGGCTTATACCTACACTCAGAAAGGCAACTGGAAAGAAGGTTTTAACAAATTAATAAACTCGGGTAATAAAATTTTTGGGCTGTTCAGCAATGATATTGAAGAAGCAAAAAAAGCTGGGCAGGCAAACACCCCCGAGATGGATATGGTTGCCGAAAGTTTTATGGACAGAGCTGAGGAATTGTATTATTTATACCTGGAAACCTGTTACCTTACAGGTATACAGGCTTTGATTATGAAAAAATACGATACGGCAAAACTATATTTTGGGGTATTCACAACCAAACCTTTTGACTTTAAAAACCCCAAAATGGAAAAAGGTTATAGATTATTGAGAACCCTGGCTTTTATCAAGCTGGGCGAAGTGGATAAAAACTTACCCAAAACCAAACCCTGAAAATTATAATCAGCTTTGCTATTCAATACTATTCAGGTAATCCAGAATGTCCTTAATTAGAACGACATTGGCTTCATTGTTGCCAATGTTGAATTCTCCGTTTTCAAAATACATATCCAGCCGGTTGATTACCGTAAAAAAAGTAATATCATAATCGGGAGAATAACTTAAATTAGTGGATGTGCCGGGATTTTCTCCGGAATGGTCAATCATATATTTGTTTACCAAATGATTTTCAGGTGTGGTGATTGACCAGCCATACCCATAGTCAGAAGAAGGCGCCAGAGGAGTAAGCATAATATCCCTGGTCTGCGGGCTTACCAGCTCACCTTTATAAAATGCGCCGGGAAATTTCAGCATGTCTTCAACCGTAGAAACCCCGCAGCCTGCAGTCCAATCCCAGGAATAGTTCCAATTGCCTATGCTCTGTATATTGGGATTATCAAAAAGAAAAGCATACCCTGGGGTAAAAACGCCATCGAGATAACCGGATTTGGAAATCCGGGTCCGGGTCATCCCCAACGGGTCCAGAATCCGGTTCTGAAATTCAGGTTCAGCCTGGTTGCCGGTAACCTTTTCAATAATCATTCCCAGCAAATAGTAATTGCTGTTTGAATATTTCCATGAGGTTCCCGGTTCAAAATAGGGTTCTTCGTTTACAAAGAAACTCAATACCTGCTCTTCTGTCCATTCATGAGTACAGTTTTCCACAATGCTTTCATTAAATGAAAACGAATTTTCGTAATCATATATGCCGCTGGTATGGTTCAACAGCATGCTGACAGTTATGTTTTCTCCGTTTGGCACCTTGCCCGGCAGAAGATCCTCCAGGGTGTTATCCAGAGATAGTTTTCCCTCTTCCACCAATTGCATGACAAGAATAGCTGTAAAAGGCTTGGTTATACTGGCAAGGCGAAACTGGGTTTCCTTTGTCATTGGCTCGCCGGTATCCAGGTTTGCTACGCCTGCCGAAGCTATCCAGGTTTCATCAGGGGTTTTTATTCCCATTAAAACTCCGGGCATCCCATATTCATTTACTACCCGGTTTAAAGTAGCCTGAAGACGTTCTTTTGGAATACTGCTGCTATTTGAATTTGCTTCTGTAGAACAACCTGAAATCAAAATTGAGAAAAGAAGAAAAATGATTGCCATATTTTTGCTGTTAATTTTATTTTCCATATAAGTTCACTTCCTGTTTAATTTAATGAGACAGTGTTCTTTAACATAAGAAATATTCCTTTTCAAATACATTCAGGTTTTTAATGGAAACCGGAAAAAGCAAAGGTTCATAGGGGAATTTGAACCGATAGAATCGTGTTGTAAATTTAAACTTTATGAAATCTCTAATGAATATAAACAGGAGTGAAAAAATGGATACCATAATAGAAGCTAATCAGGATAAAACCCAAGTTAACGGAATTAACAGAATTGCAGTAATAGGAAATTACATTCCCAAAAGATGCGGAATAGCAACCTTCACCACCGACCTTTGCCGGGCAATGGCAGGGGAATACCCCGACAAAAGCATCATAGCCCTGCCCATCACTGACATTGAAGAAGGTTATAAATATCCCGGCGAAGTCCGCTTCGAAATGAACGAAAAGGAGCTTGATTCCTATCGCCGGGGGGCGGATTTTCTCAATATCAACAACGTTGATATGGTTCTTCTGCAACATGAATTCGGCATTTTCGGAGGCCCTGCCGGAAGCCATATTCTGGAGCTGTTAAAGGATTTAAGTATGCCCTTAGTAACCACCCTGCATACCGTTCTGCCCGAGCCGGAAAAATATCAGAAAAGAGTTCTGGACGACCTTATGGAACTATCGCAGAGGGTCGTGGTTATGAGCGAGAAGGGCAAAAATTTTCTCGAAGAAATTTTCAGGGTTCCTGAAGAAAAAATTGATATTATTCCCCACGGAATCCATGATGTCACATTTGAAGACCCCAATTTCCATAAAGATCGCTTCGGGGTTGAGGGGAAAAATGTGATACTTACCTTCGGCTTACTGGCTCCAGACAAGGGTATTGAAAACATGATTCAGGCCCTGCCTAAAATTGTAGAGAAGCATCCCGATACTGTATATGTCATTCTGGGGGTAACCCATCCCCAGGTCAAGAAACGCCACGGAGAAAAATACCGGTTTTATCTGGAACAACTGGCAAGCCAACACCACGTGGAAGATAACGTGTCATTCTTCAACAGGTTTGTGAGCAACCGCGAATTAATGCAATTCATCGGCGCAGCTGACATTTACGTTACCCCTTACAATAAGAAAGAACAGATAACCTCGGGAACCCTGGCATACACCGTTGGAGCCGGCAAAGCAGTGGTTTCAACCCCTTACTGGCATGCCGAGGAATTATTGGATGAAGAAAGAGGAGTGTTAATTCCCTTTAAAAACCCCGACGCCATGGCTGATGCCATAATAGATCTTCTGGATAACGAAACCCAACGGCATGCAATCAGAAAGAAGGCTTATCTTTACGGGCGGGATATGACCTGGAACAAGGTTGCCAGATCTTACATGGAAAGTTTTCAAAAAGCCAAGGCCAATGCCAAAAACAAGCCTTCCTATAAAGTAAAAACCCTGGCAAACCGGCCCAGAGAACTGCCTACAATTATGTTAGATCATATGGAATTATTGACTGACGATACAGGCATCCTGCAACATGCGAAATATTCCTTTCCAAATTTCAGAGAAGGATATACCACCGATGATAATGCCAGAGCGCTTATTGCAGTAACCCTCTACAGGGAACTGACCAACGGTACGGCGCGAAATATAGAAAGAATTACCTCCCGGTATATGGCATTTCTCCAATTTGCTTTCAACCCTGAGACCAACCGGTTCAGAAATTTTCTTAGTTTCGACCGCAAATGGCTTGAAGACACCGGTTCCGACGACAGCCATGCCCGGGCTTTGTGGGGGCTGGGTACGGTTCTGGGAAGATCAGAAGATAAATATATGAAGAAAATGGCTGCAGATCTTTTTGAAAAAGCCCTGCCTCCGGCCAAAGATTTTGAACATCCCCGAAGCATAGCTTTTGCCCTTTTGGCGGTTCATGAATATTTAAGAAAATTCTACGGCGATCGCCAGGCAGATTCAATTCGGGAGATTCTGGCTGAAAAAATTTTAAAAATGTATAAAGAGAAATCTTCCCCGGATTGGGTATGTTGTTCTGATTCCCTCACCTATTGTAACGCAAAACTCCCCCATGCCCTGATATTATGCGGCCAGTGGATGGGCAGAGATGACATAAAAAAACTGGGGCTGGATTCTCTGGAATGGCAGTTGAAAACTCAAAAATCACCAGAAGGATACTTCAGCCCGGTGGGATGTAACGGTTTTTATCCCAGGGGAAAAGAAAAAGCCCAGTTCGATCAGCAACCCATCGAAGCATACTCTATGGTTTCCGCCTGTATAGAAGCCTACCATGCAACAGGAGACAAAAAATGGATGGATGAGGCATATAACACTTTTTACTGGTTCATGGGAAGAAACGATCTCAACCTGCCTTTATATGATACAAAAACAAACGGCTGCAAGGACGGACTGGAATGCGACCGCACCAACGAGAACCAGGGCGCAGAATCAACCCTGGCTTTTATATTATCTCTGCTGGAGCTGAATCTTTCCCAGCATATTATTCCCAACAGAATAAGAGAAAAAGTAGAAGCCTGATTACTCAACGAACGAAAAAGAGGCTGCCTGCTTCCAGGCCAGCCTCTTTTTAATTATTAACTAAAAATTAATCGAAACTTACGATTCGCCATTGAAGAGTACTCTTCCCTTATCGCCGTAAACCTGGAGTTTTTCGGCGCCGGATACGGTGATTCTTGAACCACCCTCACCCTGACTGAAGAGAACCTTTCCACGATTATCATAAACAGTGAAATTATCCTGGCCTGAAGAATTGATTCTCACTACGTCGTTATCGAACAGGCCGCGTCCAGCTGCGATATTCACCCTGTCATTACCGCTGCTTACTGTGTAATTAATTCTGTCATCTCCACGGCCGCCCTTGATGGTAACTCTGTCGCTGCCACTTCCGGCATTAACATTTACAACATCATTGCCACTGCCGGCATTGACATGTATCTTGTCATTGCCTGCTCCACCTCTGGCAACGATTCCATCAGCTCCGCTTCCGCCCTTCTGGACGATCTTGTCAGAACCGGTTCCACCGGTAGCTCTCAATCTGTCGCTGCCGCTTCCGCCTTTCTGGACAATCTTGTCTCTTCCGCTTCCGCCGTGAGCAGTTACATTGTCGTGTCCGCTTCCGCCCTTCTGGACGATCTTGTCGCTGCCATGTCCGCCGGTGGCGTAAAGCCTGTCGTGTCCATCCTGGCCTTTCTGGACAATCTTATCTCTGCCAGTTCCACCATGGGCCGTAATTCTGTCGCTACCGTCTCCGCCCTTCTGGCCTATCTTGTCGCTGCCATGTCCGCCGGTGGCGTAAAGCCTGTCAAAACCTCTTCCACCATTCTGGACAATCTTGTCTCTTCCGCTTCCGCCATGAGCAACCAGTTTGTCATGTCCATCCTGGCCATATTGTCTGATTTTGTCATTTCCTGCGCCGCCATGGGCAACTAACCTGTCGTTTCCAGCTCGCCCAAACTGCCTGATATTATCTTTTCCACCGTGGCCGAAAGCGACCTTGTTGTCATTACCCCAGGTACCATATTGCCTGATCCGGTTATTTCCCCAGTTACCATGCTGAACATCCGGCCTTGGGAACCTGTGGGGCCTGAAAGGACGATGTCTTGGAGCTGGAGGCATTCCAGGATATGAAGGTAACCGATAATGAGGCTGTTGATACTGGAAGCCCTGGGGATGTCTTCCTACCTGCATGAGATGATATTGGTTCTGGGGATGCATCATGGGGGGCATAGAATGCATGGGCATTTGCATCATTGGCATACCCATTCCCATCCCAGGCATTCCCATTCCGGGCATTCCCATTCCAGGCATTCCCATTCCGGGCATTCCCATTCCGGGCATTCCCATACCCATCATGGGGCCCATAAGTCCCATTCCACCCATCATCATTCCCTGCCTCATACCGGCTCCGAAGCCCTGACGATAAGCCATCATACGCTGTGCCTGCTGCATGTCAGCTTGTACAATCTGGTGCATCGCAGCTGCATTTGCTAATCCTGTCATATGATTAATCCTCCCTGTAAATATTTTCATTATATTACTAACAATAAATTATCACGAATTTACCCTGAAAGTAAAGTCTTAAAAATAAAAAAACAAATTTTTTTGTCCTTTTTTTAATTTGCTAATTAAGAAGGGAAATAAAAAATAAAAACTAAATTCAAGTAAATACTATTTATACTCATCAATTATTTGTCAGGAGTTAATTATGGAAAACATCAATTTGGAAAACGCAGGGAATATTAACAGTGAAATTCTTAACGAAAAAGACAACAGTGATGAAATCATTGAAAATGCCCAGCACCCTATTGCAGTAGCCATAGAAAATGTTCTGAACGATACTTTATCCCCCGATGAGTTCCTGAATATGGTAATCAGTAACAAAGAAGAACTCACCTACCTGAGGCAGGAATTCAATGCCACAATCTCCGCCGAAAAGAAAGAAGTCCAGGAATTCTGCAAGGATGCTATTTACATCGTAGATCTTTGTTTTGAAAATTTCTTTAAGGTTATGGATGAACTATCAAAATCAGGGGCGAGTTTTGATAAAAAATTTCTGGAAGAAATGCCCCGGAAAGTTAATGAAGCCCACATGAACCTTAACATGGCTTTCATAGCATTCAGAAATGAAGCTCTCATTGCCCGGGGGCCTTCGGGTTATTTCGGAATTAATCTTATAATCAACGACATTCAAAGTATCATTCATTTCAAGGAAATTCCCGAAGAAGAATTATTACAAACCAGCAAAGAAACCGGCATTGAACCTTCAATTAAAGATCTTTATGATGAGCTTGGAAGAGATATGAATATGGAAATCTCCCTGGCAGAGATGTCGCTGGAAACTTTGAAAGAGGCTGAGCCCGACTTTTTCAATGACTCCTACATCTCTTTCTTTAAAAATTACATAGATACCCTGAAAATATATCTATCCCGGGTTAAAAACCAGGAAGAAATGACTGACGAAATGCTTTTAGAACTCCAGGGCAAACTTGAAAAATCAGGCAACTTCTACAGCCAGATTGATATACCATTCCAGATGAAAACCATGTCAAAAAAGCCTACCGTGCTGCCGACTGT
>CAZSLZ010000072.1:0-16516 GCA_964607865.1 uncultured bacterium | reverse complement strand
GAATGTATTGTTCGCATCGTAACCAGGGAAAACAGCGAAAGATCCGGCTGCTCACGGACGCAAGGTAAATGGGTATGGAACCAACCCGCTCTATACTGAGATTGCCACGGTTTCTGTGAAACCTTGCAATGACCGGCTTCGGTTGGCTTTGTCGTCATCGCGAGGAGCGTTAAGCGACGTGGCGATCTCTGTACCACTCGGGTTAGTGGGTTTAGACAACACCTGGTGGGTGTGGCGCAGGCGACTTCTAAAATCCTCCGGGTTTTTGAGGAGCCCAGCTATACCCACAAAAAAACCAATACGGGAAATTTCATACATTGAAAAAGGCAGCGGCCGTTGTAATGAAGGAAGAAAGCGGCGGAGCCAAGCTCGAGTTCCGCAGGCGAAGCCGAGGACTGTCTGAGAGCGCCGGCGCAGCAATTGAATCCTGAATGAAAAAAGGAGAGCGGGTTTTTAGTAATAATTTGATGTGAGCAATAAAATGAAAAAGTAATGGTTTAAAAAGGTAAGTGGGTTGGGAACGAACACTCTAATTTCGTCATCGCGAGCATCCTACAGGATGCGTGGCGATCTCTCCCAATTTGGAATTGGGGAATGTATTGTTCGCATCGTAACCAGGGAAAACAGCGAAAGATCCGGCTGCTCACGGACGCAAGGTAAATGGGTATGGAACCAACCCGATCTAAACTGAGATTGCCACGGTTTTTTCGAAACCTTGCAATGACGGGACTAATTTTATCTGTGGCGCAATTTTCATGGCTTGCAATGGCAACATAAAGGGCTATGGAAATGTGACAGGCTTTTAAGAAGCAGAATAACTGGAAGAATGTGGCGAAAAGTAAAGTAGAAACCAGTTAGACATATAGACAAACTTAACAGTAATTTTTTCAAGCCCTCAGAAAATGACTTTTACAGAAATGGGCTGCCCCGATTGAGTTGAGATGAGTTCGAGCCTGGCAGTGATAATAAGCATAGTTTTAAAATCAGTTTTAAAATTCAGGGCTGGTTTGTTGGCAACACAAGCTGTTCTTCCGCTGGGCTCTTTTCTATTAACCGGAGGGCAAATAAATTCTTAATGTAAAAGTCACCGAAAAATCAGTAAAAACTATGTATAATGTAATTCAGATATATTGGTTTTATGATGTTTCTCGAATTTTTAAAACTCATTAAAAACAAGTAATTATCAGAAATTAGTAAGAAACTGAAATGTAAAGATTTATTTTAAACAATGAAGTGAATACAAAAATTTAAACTTCGCAAACCAGTCCATCTTCAATATTAAGAATCCTGTGGGCTATAGATTTAAAAACTTCATCGTGGGTGGCAATGATAAAGGTCAGGGTTTTTTCCCGGTTTAAATGTGAAATCAGTTCTGCCAGTTCGTTTGCTGTCTGGGTGTCCAGTTGGCCGGTGGGTTCATCAGCCAGTACCAGGCTGGGGTTCATAATAACTGCCCGGGCGAAAGCTGTGCGTTGGATCTGGCCTCCTGAAAGATTGGCCATTCTGAAATTCATTCTTTCGCTCATACCTAATGAATGTAATATTTCTTTGCCTTTTGTCTCACGTTCTTTTTTTTCGATACCATGAAACTTCAGGGGAAGAACTACATTTTCAAGAGTGGTGAGGTAAGGTATAAGATTGAAATATTGAAAAACAAACCCCAGATTTTTTCGGCGAAATTCAGGCATTTCTCTGGCAGAAACGAAAGATATGTCTTTATTGTTTATGATTATTTTACCTGAGTCGGGTTGATCCAGGCCCCCGATAAGATTCAGCAAGGTGGTTTTTCCGCTGCCTGACCGCCCGAATAAACATATTATTTCTCCCTCATTCACTTCCAGATCAACCCCTTTCACAACTTGCACTTCTTTCTGGCCATAAATAAAGGTTTTTTTTAGCTTTTCAATTTTTAATACAGTCTTTGCCAAAATCAGTACCTTATTTTCATTGCTTCTACAATTTTAATTTTTGAAGCTTTATACGCAGGGTAAACTCCGGCGATACAACCAATTATCACCGCTCCCAGAAATGCTTTTAACAACAGCCCTCCCGTCAATCTGAACATACTGCTGCCCATCAATTCTACATTTTTTTCTATAAGGAAGATGAAAATCGGCGCGGTTATGCTGCCGGCAAGCCAGCCTGCCAGAGCAATCATGAACGATTCACTGAAAAATTCAGCAATAATATAACCATCCGAAGCACCCGTAGCTTTCTTTATGCCAATTTCCACGGTTCTTTCCGATATGGAAACCAACATTACAATAACAATGCATAGAGCTCCTGCCAGAACTGCCGATACCAGCGCAGCTGAAGCCAGGGAATTCCACAATCGCAAAGAGGAATTAACCTGCGTCTTGAATTTTGAAGGAGGAATTGCTTTTATGCCGTCGATTTCATTTGCTATAATCGATGACAATTCTTCCGGGTCCTGGCGGTGTGTGGGTATCACCATTATACTGGTCAGCAAACCCTTGCGGTGATAAATTTTCTGAGCAGTATTTAAAGAAATAAAAACCTGGCCATCAAGAAGCCCGCCGGTTTTGGAATAAATACCGTTTATTCTGAATTCATACCCTTCCAGGTTGATGGAATTGCCGGGGTGTAAATTGTTTTCCCTGGCAATATCAAAACCCATAACTGCATCAGCATCGGTATTAAGCTCTGCCTGGCCTTCGTGAATTCTGAAGTTGCCCGACGCCATGCTCAGTTGTTCAGGAGGCACTCCTATTACGACCCATGGAATTCCAAGAGTTATCATATTATCGGTTCTGAAGCGATTTATCAGAATTGGGACTGTTTTTTTGACGCCCTTTATTTCCTGAATCTCTGGTAATTTATACTGGGAAATTATACCACCGCCGGCCCAGAATGTAGGTTTTTCGCTGATAAACACCTTGTCTGCAAATAAATTTTTAAACTGCCGGGATAGTTGTTGAAAATTTTCTGCCATGGATCCCATAACAAGGAAAGAGAACACCCCCACTGCAACCCCCAGCATTGCCAGAAGAGTTCTGAATTTTCTGCGAAACATATTTCTGATTGAATCCGTTAAAATTCCCACAGAAAAAAATTCTTTTAATTGCTTCTAAATCCTTTGTGCTCACAAACAATAAGTATTTTAAGTTATCAGTATGAATTAACAATATTATTTGAATTGAAAAAAAGGCAAACCGTCAGGTTTGCCTGCAAGGAAGCTTTCAGCAAGAAACAATGTCCAAAAAGTACTGACTAAAAGCTCTATTATTAGTTGTCGCAAACTTATGAAATTAATTTCCTTGTAATTCTTGCAACATGCTCACCCTGAAACCGTGCGCCATCTAATTCGTTCTCACTCGGCCATCGTTGGCCTTTCCCGCCGGCAATTGTGGAAGCTCCATAAGGGCTGCAACCCGATATGTCATCAAGGGTTGTCTGGCCGTCAAATGAATAGGGCAACCCCACGATTACCATCCCTTGGTGAAGAAGGGTGTTGTGAAAACTTAAAATTGTTGATTCCTGGCCGCCGTGCTGGGTGGCGGTGCTGGTGAACACACTGCCAACTTTGCCAATCAGCTTTCCTTTTTGCCATAATGGCCCGGTTCCATCCATAAATTGCCTCATTTGTCCGCACATATTTCCAAATCGTGTAGGGGTTCCAAAAATTACCGCATCATAATCTCCCAACTCCCCAGGTTCCGCCACGGGAATATGGCTGTATTTTTCCTTTGCCTCATTTATGCCCAGTTGTTTTTGCAGTTTCTCAGACAGGGTCTCGGGCACTCGTTTTATGGTTACCTCAGCTCCTTCAACTTTTCTTGCACCTTCGGCAATTGCTTCCGCCATTTTGAAAACATGGCCATAGGCTGAATAAAATAATACTAAAACCTTCATATATCCTCCTCGGTTTTTAATTAATTCTAATCAGTAATCTCAATAATTTCCAGATACCCTTTGCATATAATTGCATTTTATATAGATTCGGGCAAAACAATAATGGAAATTGTATGCCTATAAATTCGCAACAATGAAAAACTTCAACATTATTCTCTTTTTTGTTGATTATTGGCTGAAGCCAGATTTACGAAAGTTATTTTATTACTAGGATATCTATTATATCAACAATTTTTTTTTGCTACTTGTTCCGGCGAAATAAAAAAGAGCCCGAAGGCTCTTAAATATGTTTAACAATTTTGTATAGTTATTATTTTCCTATTCTGAATGTCTTGATTTTTTCATTGTTCATCAATATCAAATACCTGCCATCCCGGCTGAATTTTCCTGAGAAAGGTTCTTTCAGGGTTTTAACCAGCTGAAGTTTTTCGCCGGGTTTTCCCATATAAATTTTAATACTTTTGCCTTCAACGCCGATTACTCCAACCAGGTCATCCTTCATTATTGAAGCATTTATAGCTTTTACCGACCCCATGGAGACGGTTTTGCCAGAAGAATAAAACATTATATGAACTTCATCTTTATCTATTTTACGATAGACACCTGTCAAAGTTGAACCATTGTAATCCAGAGGATAGAAACTTCCGTTCTTGTCAACCTCGGTTATGGTTTGAGCTGAAAGATACTGAAAAATATATCCGTTAAGGTAATTCTTGGCTGCAATATTAAAACTATAAAAGTAATTATCATTTGCTCCAAAAATAATATCAGAAATTTTCGGCGAATATGCTTTATCAGAGGCTTTCAAGTCTTTACCCACTTTTTCAAAAGTCTTTTTATTAAGTTCGTTTAATGAAAAAACCTTGCTGTAGGAGCAGTCTCCTTCAAGGTTGAATTTTACTACAAAGGAGTCGTTCACATACCCCTCGGCATCCTGTTGATCCAGAACCGATATGGCTGTATTACTGTCAACCACATCCAGGGGCGAAACGCTTAGGAAAAACAGGCCAGCTTTATTTTTAGGAGGTTGATATACCTGTTTCCATTTTCCTGAATTGAGGTTCAACGACCAGAGTGAAGCCGGGTATCTTGATATAGCCACAGCTGTTGAGGCATCTGGAGAGATTGCGAATTGAAAGAAAGCCTGAAAGGGACAATTGCCCTGCGCCACGATTTTCTTTTTGGCTGTATCCAGTAGAACCCATTCCATTTTTCTGGTTTTATTATCTCTTGTTAACATAAACACCTGTCCATTGTTAACTGCTATCTGCGCCACAGAAAAATCAAAAATCTTGTTTCCCACAATTTTTTTGACATCATTCCTGGAAAGAGTGTTGACGTCTTCCAGGGAGTATGCATAGGTGGGCGCCACGAATAAACAACAGAGCAGAATTACAATTAAAAAACTTTTTTTCAAAACAATCATCCCTTTCTTTTTTAAGGCTATTTTTATTAATATTTATTCCAGAGCAGGTTTTTCCTTTAAAAAAAAGAGGTTCCATTTTCGAGAACCTCTTTAATAAACTGGTTGATATTATCTGAATTTTCTTATTTCAGCAACGCTGGGCCACCAGTCCCATGTGGTTCTGGTCTGGCCGTCCGCAGTTTTATAAACGCTTTTGTAAGCATCATGGCTGGTTGCAATTTTTTCAACACCAAATTCACTCAGGTTGTGAAGTTCATCTTCCTCGCATCGGGCATTGTTGTTCCTGTCAATCCATAATGCCAGGCCTTCCAGCTCCCTGCCTTCTACCCAACCGTTCTTATCGGTATCGCAGACTATAGATAATTTTTCATATCCGTCGGTGTATCCGCCAGCGGTTCCGAATAACTGAAGGGCAGTTTCTACTTTGCCGTCTTCTGGCATTACCAGAAGTGCATCAGAAGGATCCGCCTTCATCCACTCGGTATAATCGTCCTTCCCATCGCCGTCTATGTCAAAGAATTTTGCATAATCACGATAGAAAGTAGGATCATGAGCCTGCCATTTATTCAGGGCGGTGTCAATTTTATTGTTGTTGTCCAGATCCAGCACAATCGGGGATTCACACCAGTAGTTCAGAAGCTGGAATGTATGGTTTGTAACACTGTATGTCTGGGTTATGGTCATCATAAACAGGTTGGTATCAATCTGGTTCAGTTGCTGGGTTACGTCAATCAATTCCGGGCCGTCGGTGTGATTCTGGAATTGTTGAATATTGTGAATTGAGTTTTTGTTCCAGATATAATGATCAGGTTTAATCACAACAGAATGAGTAGTGAGATCAATAAAATAATCGATTTTACTTGCTGGGTTATCGAAATATAAATTCTGTAAAAATTCAACTTCTTCATCGCTGAACCGGGCTAATTGCTCTGCTTTATTGGCGCCTGCATTTGCCTGGCCGTTGCCGTTGGTATCTATATAAGCCCCGGTGTAACTCAAGTGCATTCTATCCCATACGCTCAGGTGGTTGTTGGAGCTATAACCGGTAAGAACCATAATTCTATGATTGTCATTGGCATTGGTGGTTTCAATATCACCCTGGTATAAAGTTTTGGTAACAGTTATATTCACTCCGCTATAGGCAGGAGTAATCATCAGGCCAATTGCCACCACAGCGTAAATTACTGCTGTTAAAATTAACAATCGACTTTTTCTCATTTTGTTCGCCTCCCGGAAAAATTATAATCAATCTATTATCAGTATAACATGGTGTGAGAAACATTTGTTTAACATTTTGTTAACAATTAATTAACATTTATTAATAAATAAAGGGGAAGGCAATGCCTTCCCCTCTGATTCATATTCTATCCGGTTATTATCTGAATTTTCTTATTTCAGCAACGCTGGGCCACCAGTCCCATGTGGTTCTGACCTGGCCGTCGCTGGTTACAAAAGTGCTTTTGAAATTGTCATGATCAGTGGCAATTTTCTTTACATTGAAGTCCTGCAGGCTGTGAAGTTCATCTTCTTCGCACCGGGCATTATTGTTTTTGTCAATCCATAATGCCAGCCCTTCCAGCTCCTGTCCTTCGACCCAGCCGTTTTTGTCGGTGTCGCAGACTATGGATAATTTCTCGTAACCGTCCATATATCCGCCGGCGGTTCCAAACAACTGCAGAGCTGTTTCAACCTTGCCGTCTTCTGGCATTACCAGTAATCCGTCCGACGGGTCGGCTGACATCCATTCAGTGAAATCTTCCTTCATATCGCCATCAATATCAAAGAACTTTGCAAAATGTGTATAAAACTTAGGATCATGAGGCAGCCATTTATTTGCTGCTGTATCGATAGTATTGTTATTATCCAGGTCCAGAACTATGGGGGATTCACACCATACGCCTACCAGCTGGAATGTTTCGTTGTGGTAATTGTAAGTTTGAGTGGTAACCATTTCGTAAACGTTGTTGCCCAGGTTAACAATTTCCTGGGTCTGGGTCAGGCTTTCACTGTGGACATCAGGAAAATAATTGTCAAATCTGCCCCAGGCATGGTGAGTCTGAGCCACTTCGCGCTCCTCGTCGCTCATTTCGTCGTAACGACTTGAATCCACACCAAAAGTAATTACCTCTTTAGTTGTAAGATCGATATAGTAGTCAATACAGCGGGCTGAATTGTTTAAATATAACCCCTGTAAAAATTCAATCTCATCAGAAGTAAAATTGGAACTACTGGCTCCCCGGTTTGCAACTCTGTTCCATACGCTTAAATCATTGAAGTTGTTTAAACCGCATAGACAAATCATTCTATGATTTCTATCAGTTTCGTTGAACTCAGTTTCAGTTCTGTATAATGTTCTTTCCACGGGCACACTCACACCGCTGAATGCAGGGGTTACCAGCAGGCCCAGTGTTACTGCCAGGAAAATAATTCCTGTAAGGGCTAATAAACGACTTTTCCTCATAATGAATACCTCCATAAATTTCTCATTCTGATTTATTATAACATGGTTCTTTCTATTTTTAGTTAACAATTTGTTAACAAACCATTAATGTTTGTTAATAAAATGTGATTATGAATTATGATTTCTAACACAATACTTATAAAATTTCAGGGTTTTAACATTTTATCTATTTTTTTAGAATAGTTTGTTTGATATAATGTAAAATATAAATTTCCTGCAAAAAATTGGGGTGTGAGATATATGTCTTAAATCGGCGCAAAAATCATTACCGGCCTTGAAAAAATGGGTGTGGTAAGAAAGAAAAACCATACCAATGTAAAGACTGCATCCGATGATACCAATCACCACGACAGCATCCACGGTGTGGCCCTGGGAATTGTAAAATTCGGCAAGATGGAAGATAAGTTCGAACAAACCCATACCTATCCTGTCAATGACCCGAAAGGCACCGCTGAACTAAAAAAAAGGCTGGATATCATTCCCAGTTATAAAAATGCAACCGTTTCACCCAGTGGGAAAGCAGGACATGGGCCGGTTTTGACAAGTAAATATAAAAAAAGAGGTAACAAATGATGAACTTTACACGGCACTTTTCTTTAGTTTTGGTTTTTATTGCGCTTCTGGTTATGCCGGCATTTTCTGGTGAAACGGTTAACCAACAGGAAGAAGAACAGAAAGAAACCTTCGACGCTCACCGGTCTTATATAAAAATCCATTTCGACGATCAGGAAATGGATTTTGCATTTCAATGGATTCTGGGGAGTATCTCCGGCAAAGGGTGCGAGCTGGGCGAAGCTCTGTATGTTGCCAGCAGAATTGAAGACGGCAACCCGGCAAGCTGGCAGAAACAATGGGAGAAAATGGGTAAAAGAGTTGAAACCCGGGCAGAACAATCCCTGAAGAACGGACACAAGGTCAGCGCCCGCAACTCCTATCAGCGGGCTTCAAATTACTACCGCACAGCTCTGGTTTCCATGCTTCCCGATAACCCCAGATTCAACAGCCTGGCGCAAAAAACCAGGGAGTGCCTGAAAAAAGCCGGTGCTTTATATGAACCGGAAATTGAATATATTGAGATTCCTTTTGAAGACACCGTATTGCCGGGCTATTACTGGAAAGCTGATGAGAGTGGCGGAAAATGCAAAACTCTGGTTATGATTGGCGGGGGTGAAACCTTTGTTGAGGACAATTTCTTTTATATAGCCCACGCAGCTCATGAACGGGGTTATAACTTTATAACCATTGATTTGCCGGGCCAGGGTATGATGCCCGCTGATGGTTACTTTTTCCGCCCTGATACCGAGGCGCCCATGAAAGTAGTTCTGGATTATGTTCTGGAACGTCCCGAGGTGGACAGTGAAAAGCTGGCGGTTTACGGAATAAGCAACGGGGGTTATTTTGTGCCCCGGGCAGCCCAGTATGATGACAGAATCAAAGCTGTGGTTGTTTCCAGCGCGGTGGTGGATAATTACAGAATGTTTGAGCAGATGCCCTTTGCCAGACAGACCCAGGAAGAAATTGTCAACTGGCCTGATTTCAAACGTTGTGTTACTTCCGCAGTTACATGGCGGTGGGGTTTGGACTCTTCAGATATAAAGGGGCAGGTTGCAAAAAATGTTGGATACCAGTTTGATCCCGCAAAAATTACCTGTCCGTTTCTGGACCTGGTGGGCGAGGGTGAGCATGTAAATGAGGAAACCCGGCGCCAGCAGAAAGAATGCATGGAAAAATTGCCCACAAAAAATAAGAAGTTAATAATCACTCCCGCCAATGAAGGCGCATCTTCTCACTGTATCGGAGAAAACCGCTCTCTTATGAGCCAGCTGGTTTTTGACTGGCTGGATGAAACCTTTGAAGACAATTGATTATAATAGATAATGGAAGGAGATAATCATGGTAGCAATGACCATAACCGGAAAATTCAAGGATCCGGGTAAATTGAAAACTGCGGTGGAAGCAGAAAAATTTCTGGCACATACCCTTGTAAAAATTGAAAAGAAACTGGTAAAAGGTTGCCTTTCATATAAACTTTTCACCAATGCAGACGGTTCTTTCTGCGAGGTAAGCATCTGGGAATCAAAGGAAGATATTGACAGGATTATGGGCAACTCTCTAATCAAGGGGATTATAAATACTTTCAGTGCATTTCTGGAAGCGCCGTATGAAATGAATATTTATGAAAATGTGGTGAAATTCAATTTCGAGGAAACAGTAAAAAATTAAAAGGGGACCTGTAGTGTATAGATTGGCTTCTTCGTCAGGCTGTATTGATTGGTTTATTCAGGCCCCTTTCAGTTAGTTATATTATCTTATTATTTTATTTCACTTTCGAAAAAAGAAAAAAATTTTGCATGAAGTTTGTAGCCAAGGGGTTTTCTTATGGTCCCTCCTGAGCAAATTTTTCTTCTTTTTCAATCATTCTGCCGGAAATCGCCGCGCCAATTGAACCCACAAATTCAGGTTTTTCAGGAAAAATTATTTTTCCTGAAATTTCTTTTTTCAATAATTTTCTCATACAGGGGTTTCTGGCGACCCCACCGGCAAATAACAGGGGGAACTCCACGCCCACCCGGCTCAGCATTGCCAGGGTTCTTCCAATTATGGATTTATGGACTCCCAGGGCAATATTTTCGGGCTTCTCACCCCTGGCCATAAGGGATATAACCTCACTTTCAGCAAAAACCGTACACACATTGCTTATAATTATCTCGTCTCTGCCTGCCATTCCCAGTTTCCCAAAATCTTCCACAGAAATTTGAAAAGAGTTGGCCATAAATTCCAGAAATTTGCCGGTTCCTGCCGCGCATCGGTCGTTCATTTCAAATTTAGTAACTTTCCCGGTTTCAGACAGGGCAATGGTCTTGGTATCCTGCCCGCCGATATCCAATACTGCCCTCACTTCTGGATAAAGAAAACCAGCCCCCAGGGCATAGGCTTTTATCTCGGTAAAAGTGTGCGGTTTCAATTCAGAGAAATTCTCAGCGAACAGCTCCCTGCCGTAACCTGTTGCAACTATGGCTCGAAAACCTATGCCCTCCAGTAATTTTTTACATTGAGATACCGGATCGAAAGTTGTGGGGGCAATTCTCTGTTCAATAACAGTATCAGCTTCCAAAAGCGTCAGCTCAATAGAACGGGAACCGATATCGATTCCCGCAAAAGCCAGCCCCTGGTTTTTCTGCTTGTTCTTCATTATTTAACCATTTCCATGAAAGCTTCCAGCCTGGTTTTCAACTGTCCCCTGTCTTCCATACTGTAATCGGTTTCGAGGCTGAGGATGGGTATATTCTCATTTCTGCAAATCTCTTCCACCTTGTGAGTTTCAATAAGATAAGGCTGGCAGAAGGTAAGGTTATAATTAATAATACCGTCGGCATTCAATGTCCTTGCCTGGCTTACAATATTAGCCAGCCTCTCCCGGTTCGGGGTAAAACAGGCGCAGTCGATATTCAAATATCTGTCAACTATAGCGTTTAACATCTCTTCCAGAGTTTCTCCCGATTCGTCCACAAGCTCCCTGGTATGCCGGCTTCCCACACAGGCCTCTTCTCCCACAATTACGCCGTTCATACTTTCCACAATCATGGGTAGTTTCCAGTTGGGCAGCGCCATGGGGCAGCCGGTAACAAAAAACCTGGCTGCGTCCAACCCGGCGGCTCCCGATTTTTCTTCAATCCGTTGCTCCAACTCATCACATAGAATATTTAAATTATGGGTAAATCTCTGTGGGTCGTCATAAAAACCGACCTGGTTAATAAGCAGGCAGTCTAAACCCGATATTGGCGCCGGGTTTGAGCTTCTCAACATGTTCAAGCGGTTGAGGGCGCGTCGCCGGTCATTCACAGTTTTTATGGCATTCTTTAAATTTTCAGGGGTTATCTTGTTTCCAGTAAGTTCTTCTATCCGGTCCTTGAACCTTAAAACCTCTTCCTTCCATAAATCACGGTCGCAGGATTCCTTCCGCTGGGGAACTTCAATTATATAAAGAGGGTAAAAATCATTCATAATTTCGTAGGATTTCTTTTTCTGATCGCAGGTGGTTTCACCTACCACCAGATCGGCTATTTCCATATAGGGTGACAGTTTTGTAAGCTTAAAGCCAAAGAACGATTTCACCAGGGCGCAGGTGTTGCGGGGAAGGTATTTTTCCGCCAGGTTGAACCCCACTTCTGCGCCGGCGCAAAGGCCCACCTGTATTGCATCGGCAGCCAGGGTAATTTCATCGGGTACAAACACACAGAAAATTCCCACCACTTTTTTACCCCTGTCCTTCTGATCTTTTATTTCCATTACCCGGCCCGAATGAAGATTATCGATTTGGCCATCAAAATATTTCATGCCATCGGGGCGGTTGGCCTGGCTTCTAAATACCTTGGTGTAAACCTTTTCCAGATGGGCAAGCATTTTATCGTGGGTTTTTATATCCATACCCAGATCGTTCCACATTTTTTCATAGATTGCGTCCATAAATGTAAATCCTTTCATTTTTTTCTTACTTCTTAAAAATGTTCTTACCTTCCTTTTTAAGAAAGGAAGTAATTCCTCAATCAAGAATTTCAAGACAAATGCATTTTGTATAAGGAGAGATTCTGAATGAAAAAGATTTTTACTGTAATATTTGTTATAGGAATTTTATTTTGTGCAATGAGGATGGTTGATGCCATGGAACCGAAAGAAAACAAACCCGCTGAAACTCTTTGTATTGCCCACCGGGGAGGAGCCGCTTATGCCCCGGAAAATACCCTGGCAGCTTTAAACAACGCCATAAAAATTGGGGCTGATTACTCGGAGGTGGATGTCCATCTTTCCAGTGACGGCCATGTGGTAGTAATTCATGATGATTTACTGGAAAGAACCACCGACGGCGAAGGGCTGGTTAAGGATATGACTGTGGCCCGGTTAAAAGAGCTCGATGCAGGAAGCTGGTTTTCTGAAGAGTTTAAAGGTGAAAAAATTCCCACCCTGGAAGAAGTATTGGACACTGCAAAGGGAAAAATAGGGGTAGTTATAGAGATTAAAAACGGCCCTTACTTCTACGAAGGCATAGAACAGAAAGTCATAGATCTGGTTGAAGAAAAAAATATGGAAAAAGATGTAATTATTATTTCTTTTGATCATGAGTGTATAAAAACCGTAAATTCAATTGCCCCCTTCATAGCCACCGGAGTTTTGTATTATGCCAACATTCTGGATGTTGAAGAACTGAAGGAAGATACCGGAGCTGAATATATCTGCCCCGGCTGGGCTCTTGCCACCCAGAAGGCGCTGAAAGACTGCCACGAAGAAAAAATTAAAATGAATATATGGACTGTCAATGATGAAAAGGTAATGAAGAAGTTTATTGATCTGAAAGTTGATGCCATCACTACCGACAAACCCGATGTTCTTTTAAAAGCTCTGGGAAGGGAGTGTAAATAGGCATTTTATGCTTTCACGAACAATTATCTTTACATTTTTTATTTATTCGGTATTAACCACCATGGGGGCTGAACGCAACAAGCTTCTTTACTGGATTAACAATTACAACCCAGATAAAATTATTAATTCGCCTTTTGAATATGTTATTCTGGATTTTTCAAAAGACGGTTCTATGGAAGAAGCTATTACTCAGGCGAAACTGAAAGGCATAAAGCAGGGCAGGCCCGACAGAACTGTATTGGCTTATCTCAGTATTGGCGAAGCTGAGGACTACAGGTGGTATTGGCAGAAAGACTGGAAACCCGGGGTTTGTATTCCCTTGTGGGACGGTGAGCCGAAATTCCTTGGCCCTGCAAATATCTACTGGCCCGACAATTATATTATCGATTACCGATCTGCTGAATGGAAAAAAATTGTTTTCAGTTATCTGGATATAATAATTGCCCAGGGGTTTGACGGGGTGTACCTGGACCGGGTGGATGCCTATGAATTGCTTAAGGATGCTTATGGAGTTGAAAACAGCCGGCAGGAGATGGAAAAATTTGTTATGGAAATTTCCAGTTATGCCAGAAAAAAGAACCCAGCTTTTAAAATTTTTATTCAGAATGCCGAGAAGCTGGCCCTGGAAGAGGATGATTCGGGCAGGTTAAACCGGGATTTTCTCAGGGCCATTGATGGAATTGGCAGGGAAGAAACCTTCTATATTGGGAGCCAGCGACGTTCTGAGGAAGAGATTCATCAGGTAGCCCGTTTTCTGGAAATATTCAGGAATAACAATAAAACTGTTTTTACCATAGACTATCCACCCCTGAATGAGCAGAAAACAATAAACTGGATATACAATCAGGCCCAGATGAGGGGTTTCATTGAATATTGCGGGCCTGTTGAGCTGGATAAAATGATAGTTTATTAATTATTCATATTCGGGCATTATGGGTTGGCTTTCAACAAGGGGTTTTCTGAGGAAAATAAGATAATTCATTTGTTTCAGGTTGGAAATAAGTACAAAGGCGGTAACCCCGCAACTTACCACAACTGAAGCCAGATAGCCCACCCCTATGGTTACTTCGGGATAGTAATTCAACAGTATTAAATTAACAGTGAAGTTAAGCCCGGCAAAAAGCCCCACACAGAACAGAGATTCGTTAAGAAGTTCGATATACCATAGCAGAACCACCATTATGAGGAACATGACCTGGAAAAAGGCAGCAAAGATTGATATCATGAAAATATTTCTAAGTTGCAGGTCATCGGGGCTGTAACGCAGCCAGACCAGAATTCTGGGGGCAAGTAAAAACATGATTACTGTAAACAGAAGCTGAGTCTGGGTAACGTCGTTAAGTTTATCCTTCAATTCATTAATTAAATAGTCCTTGGTATGGTCAATTTCTTCCAGGGTGCCTTTTTTCAGGATGGTATTGATATAATTTCTCAATCCTTCATAGAAATCGGTTTCTACCTGCAGGAAGAATATGGCCATTGCTGGGATGATGGTGAGCAGTCCCAGAAACAGGGCAGTATCGTATGGATAATGATAATGGAAAATTCCGCCGGTTACCCTTCCCCTGGGTGAGAACCAGACCAGAAACTTGTCTATCCAGAATCCCAGGTTATACAGGAATGCAGTGAGGGCTAACTGATGATAGTTTTTAAAGTATCTGCCGAATTCAAAAATCTTGTCCTTGCCGAAGGGGAATTCCTTGATCAACCGGTCCACCATGAACATGACAATGAAAAGCTGGCCCAGGGTATAGCCTGCCAGGTATCCTACCAGGTTGTAGTACTGGCCCAGCAGAAGCGCCGCCAGAAAACTGAGTAGAAACCCCACAAAAAATATTCGTACTATTCGCATATAATCTCTTACCGAGGACAGGAAATTGAGAATTATCCACTGGTAGCCTACAGAACAGAACAATATGACAGCCAGCACTTTTTGAACAAAATCTATCTCAGCAAAATAAATAAATGTGCTGGAAACAAGCAGGTTCATAATTCCCACAATTACAATAGACCCTAGAAAACTGGGCAGCAGCGAAGAATATTCCCGCTGATACAGCCGGTCTGAAATAAAACGGGTAAGAACCAGTTGAAAAATACTGGTTGTTATTAGTGAAAACGCATAAACATATATAATAATTGCCCTGAAAAGAATCAGGTCATTTTCGGTAATAAGGGGTGATGAAAAAATAGAAAGCCCGGCGATACAAAGAACCGCAAACAACCAGGGGCCTGATGAAACCACAACGGCATAGAGGTTCGCCTTGAAATCGCTGGAATATCTATCTTTTTTAATTAACTTTTTTAAAACAAATCCTATACCTGCCACTTTAATTATCTCCTTGTCCCTTCAACATTTCCTTGAAGGTTTCTTCATATTTGGCCAAAATCCGGGCCCTCTCATAATATTTTTTAACCCTTTTCCGGGCTATTTCTGACATTTCCTTATGGGTGGAAGGGTCCTTCAATATGGACATCATTGCTTCAGCAGTTTCCATGGGTGAATGCACGTCGGTAATGATACCGCATTTACCCATTTTCATATCCAATTCGTTCCTGCCATATAAAAGCTCCTTACAGGCGCCAACATTGGTTGCCACCGAAGGTATGGCTGACGCCATAGCTTCCATTATGGACAGCGGTTGCCCTTCACTGATACTGGTGAGAGCCACCAGGTCAACATTCTTATAATATTCAGTCAAATTAACGCTGCCTTCGAAGTTCACCACATCTCTTAAACCTAGAAGTTCCACCAGGGCGCGGCAGTCATTGTAGTATTCCCGATCTTCGTCGTAACTGCCCAGAATTTTGAATTTAACCCTGCCCGGCATTCTGTCTTCCACATTCCGGGCTGCCCATATATAAGTCTTGACATCTTTAATACTTACTACCCTGCCCACAAGGGCCACAATAAATGTTTTCCTGCCTTCAATATCCTTCACCGGGATATGGTCAAAAAGTGAAGTTTTTATACCATTAGGTATTATAGATATTTTCTCAAAGTCAGCGCCGGCTTCCAACTGCATCTGCCGGTTATCTGTAAACAGGGTGGTAATTCTGTCAGCATTAATATAAGCGATTTTGCTCATACCGAAAAACATATGGTTCCATAATTTTTTCAAACCCCCATATAAACTCCGTATAATAAAATCTCTATGCTTCTGCTCGTAAATCCAGTTGGCTTTTTCCAACTCCATCATTCTTTCCCGGTAATATATTCCATGCTCGGTAAGCAGCATGGGGCGGCGGTATTTTACCTTGGCAAGGGCAGCGGTAATACCGGCATAACCGGTAAGCGGCGAATAATAAAGCCTGGCGTCAGGAACCCTGGATTTTCGAAT
>CAZSLZ010000071.1:0-16635 GCA_964607865.1 uncultured bacterium | reverse complement strand
ATTGAAGACGACCCAAAACTGCATAAAAAGAAGGCACAGAGAGCCATTGCCCGGTTTGTTTCCCTTCACCCTCACAATTTAGCTCAAAAAACGGAAGTGATACTTGAACATCTCAGGCAAAATACAATGCATAAAATAGGCGGTAAGGCCAAGGCAATGGTTGTAACCTCATCACGGCCCCACGTTGTCAGATATAAACAAGCTTTTGATGAATATTTAAAAGAAAAGAGTTACAGCGATATCAAGGCTCTGGTTGCTTTTACATCTTTTACAGATGAAGACGGTATAACCTGGACAGAATATGATATAAATAAAATCGGAGAGAGGGAATTACCGGAAAAATTTGCGACCGATGAGTATCAAATCCTTCTGGTTGCAGAAAAATATCAGAAAGGCTTTGACCAGCCTTTGCTTCATACAATGTATGTTGATAAGAAATTATCGGGAGTGAGAGCAGTTCAGACATTATCCAGGTTAAACCGTATGCATCCAGGAAAAGAAGATACTTTTGTTCTGGACTTTGTGAACGAGAGGGAAGACATTTTAAAAGCCTTCCAGCCTTATTATGAAGAAACTGCCCTATCGGAACCAACTGACCCGAATATACTTTATGACCTCAAGAACAAACTTGATGAGTTTCAGGTATATTGGAAATCTGAAGTGGAATCTTTCTGTAAGGTCTTCTTTAAAATCAAACATTCAAAGAAAGACCACGAAGAATTAAACAAATTCATTGACCCTGCAATTGACAGGTTCAATTCACTGGAAGAAGAGAAGCAGGATGATTTTAAACATACATTAGCGGTTTTTTTAAGGGCGTATTCATTTCTTTCCCAGATTATGCCTTTTCAGGATATGGAACTGGAAAAAATATTTGCCTATGGTAAGCTTTTAATCAGAAAATTACCCAGGCGGGACTTATCGGGCAAACTGAAACTTGATGATGAAGTTGCCCTTGAATATTACCGGTTACAAAAAATAAACGAAGGAGCAATCACATTGGAAATTGATGGAGAATCCTCACTTGACCCGTTAAAAGAAGCTGGCCAAAGCAAGAGCAAAGAAGAGCTTTCTCCATTATCAGAAATAATACAAGTCTTAAACGAAAGATTCGGGACTGACTTTACAGATGCTGACAAACTGTTTTTCGAGCAAATAAAGAAACTATGATGGAAGATAAAATTCTTGAGAAACAAGCGCAAAATAACAGCATTGACAACTTCAAGTATGCATTTGACGAAGCTTTCCTGAATAAAATCATTGAAAGAATGGAACAAAATGAGGATATTGTAGGCAAGATTATTGATAACCTGTCATTCAGAGAGATTGTCCAAAACTGGATGCGCGGTGAAGTTTATAATAAGTTTAATGAATCTAAAAAATAAGTTCAACTGAACATTAATATCGATATTTTGAATGTTTCTTCCTGACTTCGAAAGAAACCATTTGATGAAATTACCGGGTTATGCAAGATAAGAAGAAAAGTTGATATTAATATTGAGCTTTTGTGACCTGCTCTTTTTCATCTGAACCCTCCTTTAACATTTCTTCAATTTTACTATGCTAACTTATGAATGTCCAGAATTCGGGGAGCAGGTCAATTCAGCATATTTTCAGTTTCAATCCTCACCCAGCTTTGGAGCTGGGTGCTATTGCCTGTTGGACAAAACGAGGCGACCGGATCGGGAAACTTTTTGAAAAAGTTTGCTATATCCGGCAGGGTGAAATTCCGAATCTGGAACCGATTGACAAGAAAAAATCTAATTAGTTTATATGTAAATAACTGACCGAAAATTGACTACTTTGTCCCAAAACATCCCGAAATAACCCCTATTTGGGCAAAGTTGCCGGAACTGAAAAACCCGCTGAAATGTTGATAACAGCGGGTTTTCTTTGATGGAGCTGGACGGATTCGAACCGACGACCTCCTCCGTGCAAGGGAGGCGCTCTCCCAGCTGAGCCACAGCCCCGTAAATCTTCTGGAACTAATACAGATGCTGGGTTACCCCAACATCTTGATTTAAATGGGCCATTGTGGATTTGAACCACAGACCTCACCCTTATCAGGGGTGCGCTCTAACCTACTGAGCTAATGGCCCCCGCGCACCTGTCATAAGTGCAAACATAATTTAACACATGAGGGTTACCCTGTCAAGACTTTTTTTACTTTTTTTTTAATAAAAAATCAGGCCTTCTTTCAGCTGATTCTCCTAATTTTTCCTGGAATAAAGGGAGATTAATTTCCATGGAAAAATATAATCAGATAAACCAAAGGAGAACAAAATGAAGCATACAGCAATAATCGGCGCCCAGTGGGGGGACGAGGGAAAAGGTAAAATATCCAATTATCTTTCGGAAAAGTTCGACATAATTGCCCGGTTCGCCGGTGGTAATAATGCCGGCCATACCGTGGTAATCAAGGATAAAAAATTCAAGTTTCACCATATACCTTCAGGAATATTTCATTGCAACAAGATTAACTTGATGGGCAGCGGAATGGTGATTGACCTGGGTATTCTGATGGAAGAGATTGAGGGCCTTCAGAAAATGGGTTTTGACTGCGAAAATTTGCGGATTTCAAAAAATGCTCATCTTATTATGCCCTATCACCGCATGGTGGACGGTTTTCAGGAAGGTAAAAGGAAAGAAGACATGATCGGCACCACCAAACGGGGGATTGGCCCTGCTTACACCGATAAGGTTGCCCGGATTGGCATCCGTATCGGCGATTTGCTATATCCTGATTTGTTCCGCAAAAAACTCCAGCGTCAACTTCACGAGTGGAACCATATATTATGTAAAACAGATAATAATATTAACGAAGAAGAAATTTTCAATGAATTTGTTGAATACGGTGAACGTTTGTCGCCGCTTCTTATTGACGGTTCTCTGTATCTTTTTGAAGAAATTAACCGGGATAAGAAAATATTATTTGAAGGCGCTCAAGCTGTTCTTCTGGATATTGACTGGGGTACTTACCCGTTTGTCACTTCATCCAACTGCATTGCCGGCGGTATTTCCACAGGCCTGGGGGTTGATCCCCGCAAGGTGGAAAACATAATTGGAATTGCTAAGGCTTACACCACAAGAATTGGCACTGGGCCTTTTGCCACCGAGTTAAAAGATGAAACAGGAAAACATATGCTGGATGCAGGCAACGAATACGGTACCACCACAGGCAGGCCCCGCAGATGCGGTTGGCTGGATCTGGTAATCCTGAAATATGCCTCCCGTATTTCCGCTATGGATCAGTTCGCCCTGATGAAACTGGATGTGTTATCGGGCCTTGAAAAATTAAAACTTTGCGTAGGCTACCAGCTGGAAGGCAAAATTATCGCTGATTTTCCCGTACTTGAAACGGACCAGGAAAATTGCACGCCTATTTATGAGGTTATGGATGGCTGGAAAGAGGATATAACAGAAATAACAGCTTTCCATCAACTGCCAGAAAATGCAAGAAAATATATCAAGCTTATTGAAGATTTTACCCGGACACCAATAGGAATGATCTCGGTAGGCCCGGAACAAAACCAGACTATTATCAGAGAAATCGAACGGATATTAATTTAGTTTATTTTGCTGAATTAAGATAATCTATAATTTCCTGCATGTCATTGGGTACAGGCGCCTCAAACTCCATGGGCCTGTTGGTTATGGGGTGCTGAAACTGGATTTTCCGTGAATGCAATGCCTGGCCCTCAATTTCCAGAGGTGGTTTTTTCTTGCCTGCATATTCAGGATCCCCCACCACTGGACATCCCATATAAGACAAATGAACGCGTATCTGATGGGTTCGGCCTGTTTCAGGAAATGCAGCAACCAGGGCATGTTCTTTGAAAGACTTTATCAGTTTCCAGCGGGTAACTGCAGGCTTTCCACCGGCCACCACCGCAATTTTTTTTCGATCATTGGGGTCCCTGCTGACAGGCAGGTTGATAACTCCCTCTCTACCCCGGGGTTTTCCGTGAACTAATGCCAGGTATTCCTTTTTCACTTTTCTTAATTTGAAAAGCTCCACCATCCTCTGGTGCGCAGGATAGGTTTTAGCGGCGACGATAAGCCCTGATGTGTCCTTATCCAGACGATGGACAATCCCGGGACGTATTTCATTTCCCACACCCTTGATTTCATCGGCATGATATAACAGAGCATTAACCAGGGTTGAATCGTCATGGCCCGGCGCAGGGTGAACCACCATACCCCGCACCTTGTTTACCACTATAATATCTTCATCTTCATAAACAATATCAATGGGAATATCCTGTTCCAGGATTTCAGGTTCTCTGGCTTCGGGAATGGTTACAAAAATCAGATCCCCATCTTTTACCTGCTGGCTGGCCTTGGGGTTTTCTTCATTGTTGTATGTTATATGCCCCTCTTCGATTAATTTCTGGGCAAAACTTCTTGAAATATGAGCTTTTTCGGCAACAAAACTGTCCAGGCGGCCTGAATCATCGCCAAACACATAAAGGCTAAGCTTTTTCTCCATATAATCTATCTTCCATCCTTTTAATTATGTTAACCTTGATAAATTCATTTACCAATTGTTTTTTTCCGGGTAAAACCACCGGTAAATAATTTCCGGTATGGCCCATCATCAAGCCCGGTTTAACTTCCTGTTCCACCAATATTTCCAAATTCCGGTTTAAAAACTTATCCAGATACTTTTTTATCTTTATTTCCCGTAATTCCATCAAAAGATTCAACCGCTCTCTTTTTACATCACCAGTTACAAACCCTTTTAAACCGGCAGCTTTTGTCTGGAGATGAAGAGAAAAAGGGAAAATATGGGCCATATATATGGGTGATTTTTGAAGATAATCATATAACAGCTGAAAATCTTCTGCAGTTTCCCCTGGAAAGCCCACAATTATATCAGTGGTTATTGCCATTTGGGGATATTTCGAGATTGCGGTTCGAACAATTTTATCATATTCCTCGATAGAATAGTTGCGGTTCATCAATTTTAAAATTTTATTGGATGCGTGTTGTAATGATAAATGAAGATGTCGGCAAAAAGCAGGAAATCCTCCGAACAGATCAATTATATCAAAGGAAAAATCCATAGGCTCCAATGATGACAAACGCAGCCTTTTTATACTGGAATTTCGCAGTAAAAATTTAATCAGCCCTGCCAGATCCAATTTTCTGGAAATCTTTTTTCCGTAATCTCCCATGTGAATCCCGGTAAGAACAACTTCCCCGTAGCCCATTTCTTCCAGTTGCTTTAACTCAGCCAATATGTCTCCGGGCTCCCGGGATCGGCTTCGCCCCCGCACGTGAGGTATTATACAGTAACTGCAAAAATTATCGCAACCTTCCTGAATCTTTAACAAGGCCCTGGTTCGATTTCCCCCGGGTTCAGAATCATTATTATTCTTTTCCCGGTGTTGAGCAATTATTCCTGGAAGTAATTCCTTCTCACAGTTATTTAACATAATCACTTCAGAAGGCAATCCTTCAAGAGCGTTCCCAGCATCAACCGCGCACCCCAAGGCATAGACCTTTACCGGGTGAGAGGTTTTGAAACCCCGGCGAATCAACTGCCTTGACTTTCGGCCAGCTTCCCGGGTTACAATACAGGTATTAACAATGTAAAAATCAGCTTCCTGTTCACCTGCAGCCTCTGCCAAGCCTCTCCTTACCAATTCAGATTTAATTTTGTCTGACTCATACTGATTGACCTTGCAACCTAAAGTTACAATTTTAAAGAATTTTTTTTTCATAAACATCTTTTCTGTAAATATTTAACCAGAGTAGTTTATCATAAAATTCAGGTTGAGTCCAGTTATTATATACAGGATTTATCAAGCCGGAAAAGAAAAAATTATCATGGGAATCCAGAAACAGACTAATAAAAGCAGCTTACAGAAGGGGATGGCTCTGGCTATGACCCTGGCACTGTTGTTATTGATTTATATTATGGGATTCGCTTTTTTAACTGTCGCCAGCCAGGATTATTACTTCACTAAAAAGGCCGAAACCCGAATTCAGGCATATTACCTGGCAGAATCGGGAATAGAATACAGCTTGGCTAAAAGAATGGACTGGATTGAATATCCCCACATTGAAGAGATTCAAACAGGAGAACATACCTGCACAATTGTAGCCACCGATACCAGCGCCTCAGTTATCGAGCTGGGAGTTACAGGGAAGGCCTTGAATTCTTCAAAATCCATACTTATACGTTTCAGCAGTGACGGAGGTGTTATTTATTGGGCAGAACCCGATCAGCTAGAAATACCTCAATAAATAAAAACAGTGGTTTTACCCTGATTGAAATTATGGTTTCCATCCTTATTTTTGTAATAGGGATAATTACCATACTTTATCTATTTCCAATAAGCCTGAAACAGGTAAAACTGTCGAAGATAAAAACTCAGGGGCTTTTTCTGGCGCAGGGAGTATTGGAAGAGGAGATTTCCAGGAAGGAACCGGATTTCAGTGCATTGGAAGGAAACCTGGGCCCGGATTTTCCCGATTTCAACTATGCTGTAAACAAGGAGTTTATAGAAAACAGCTGGAGCATTTTTGAAATTAACGTGGAAATAACTCACAAATTCAACAATCATACAACCCCGGTTTCTAAATTGACGGTTTTAAAAAGTATGGGAGGAATGGAGGCTGAATAAATGAATTTTCTGCCCGACTTCTATTAAGAAGATACTGAATTAAATTCCGGAGGTAACAATGAAAAAGATAAGCCAATCACAGTTAAATTTCATCGGTAACAAGCAAAATACTGAAGAACAGTGGAAACATTCCTGGGATCTGTTCGAGAACTTTCATAATTATCTGGCCAGAAAGAAATTAAAACCTCATACTATTTCAAAGAAAACCAATTCAGTTATTCTTTTCTTTTTCAAATATATCAAACCTGAAACAGATATTGAAGCTATAAACAAGGTAACCCCTGCTGATATCATGACTTTTCTGGACAGGGAATTTTATGACCTTTATCAGGATTTCAATTTTGCCGACAAGAAATTCTTCCTTAAAGCAATTTATGATTTTGTGGAAATGTTGCAGAAAAACGAATTTTACTCAGAAAGTAATTTGGATGAATTAAATCAGCTGAGAAAAAACCTGAAAACCAGGGAAGAGGGATTAAAGAAAGATCAAAAAACAACCAAACCGGTTTTATTTTTACCTGCGCCTGAAGAATAAATTAATTGCTTGCCCTTCTTTTGATTTTTCTTATAGATGATTTTATGCCATTATATACCATAAGGCTACTGTCGTTGAGATGCTTTTCAAGAACAGGTATTGTGCCCGGGTCACCCACTTCACCCAGAGATTTTGCCGCATAATACCTTACATTTGGGTTCCCATCATCCAGGGCTACAATTAAAGGCTTCAAGGCATTTTTATTTCCTATTTCACCCAAAGCCTTGGCGGCGCTGGCTTTTACCTCGCTATCCTTGTCATTTAGCCTTTCCAGCACCGGCTTAAATGCTTCTTTTGTTTTTAACATTCCCAATACCTCAATTACCCCGGCCCGCCTCAAACTGTTTTCATCATTCACTGCCTTCAAAACTTCATCAACAGCTTCTTTTTTAAAGCTGGCAAGGGCATCAATGGTGGAGCTTCGAACAGCCTTGTCGGGGTCGCCCAGTGTAACAATAAGTGTGGGTATTGCCAGGTTATTGTTGATTTTGCCCAGGGCTGAAGCTGAGTTTGCCCTGATGACGGGGTCTTTGTCTTTTAGGGCAGAAGTTATATAACTGAGCGCCTTTTGTGATTTTGATATGCCAAGAGCCTTAATAGCCATGCTTCTGAAAGCCACGCTCTTTTTAGGATCGGAAACAATTTTCAACAATTCTTCAACTGCAGGTTCTCCCATTTCACCCAGGGCAAAACAGGCTTCATTTTTCACATAACCTTCATATCTATCATCTTCTATAATTTGTATTAAATATTTAATTGCAGGGATGCCGATTTGAGCCAGTGACTGGGCAGCGCGGTGCCTGCTGGCAGCATCTGATTCTTCGCTTTTCAGAACCAGTAGCAATGGGGGAATGGCGTCTTCTCCTTCCCTGCCAAGGCTCTCACATATTCTATACTTTATTCTAAGACTTACGTCATCTTTTCTTAAAATACGGCTCATACTCAAAACCCGGGAGTTTGTCCGCAAATCGTCATCAGGTGGAGGATAAAACATGTATTTTATAGTTTGAAAAAAACCGGTTTTATTTTCTGTGATGTTTTCTTTCTTTTCTTCCTGAGCATAGACAGGGATAAAATGAACAGAAACAATCATAATTATGCAAATTAAAAACTTTGTTATTTTTATCATTAATTTTTCTCCCGAGCAACGTCCAATGGCTTTATGAAAACTAAAGCCTTCTATTATATCTATCGGCAGCAGAGTGTAGCATTAAAGTAGTCTATTTGTATTATAGCGGAAAAAAGACAGTTTTTACAGTAAAATTAAAAATTAATAAGAGCCTGTTCTTTTAAATTTCGGGGAATGTAAAATTTAAATATGCTACCCTTGCCTTTTTCGCTCCTGACCGTAATCTCACCACGGTGAAGCTCAACCAGGTGTTTTATAAGGTACAGGCCCAGGCCGGTTCCGGGTATAGTCCTGCCTTTATTATCAATACGCTGGAATTTTCTGAAAAGTTTTTTCTGCTCTGTATCTGTGAGCCCCAGGCCATGGTCAATAATCTCGAAATAAATATTATTTTCATCGCTGTGAATATCAATTCTTACTTCTCCGCCGTCGGGAGAATACTTTAAGGCATTTTCAACCAGGTTGAGCAATATCTGTGTAACTTTTTCGCGATCACAGACAATTTCCGGCAAATTTTTCTCAATTCCGGTTACCAGTGAATGTTTTTTCTGCTTGAAAAACTTGGAAGTGCTCTGTAGTTTTACAATTTCTTCTATGATTGGTTTAATATCCTGCCTTATCAGGTCCAACAGCATGGATTTACCCTCGTCAATACGGGAAACATCCAGTAATTTATTAATCATATTCAGTAAACGGTCAACTTCTCTGTCGATGGTCTGATATATTTCCTGCCTGGTATGATCATCAATCTTATTTTTTCCTGATTTTAAATCGTAATTTAAAGTGGAGGTATAGGTTTTAATTACAGTGAGTGGGCTGCGCAGTTCATGAGAAACTATATTTACAAATTCAGATTTCTGCCGGTTGGCTTCCTCGCTGGCAAAGCGTATCTTTTCCTGGGTGGCAAGCTCCCGGGTTAACTCTATTTTTTCATCATAACTTTTTATGAGGTTTTCATGTAATTTAGCGTTTTCGATAGCTACTACCGCCTGGTTGGAAAAAGCCTCCAGCATTTTCAAATGCAATTCATCAAAAACCTGTTCCTCTATGCGGTGATCCAGGTAAATCACTCCGATAATCCTGTCGTCAACTTTGAGAGGGACACAAAGAACAGAACGCATGCCCTCCAACATCACCGATTCCACATCTTTGAAACGCTGATCTCTTCTGGCATCCAGAGATAAAATACTTTTCCCCTCCCGGGCCGCCGACTGAAGAATAGTCTTGCTGAACCCTTCCATTCTGGTAACCGCATCGGGGTCCACATTCTGATATGCTTTCAGAACCAGTTCACCCTGATGGTCAACCAGCATAATGAAGCCTCTTTCAGCATCCAGAAAATCAACCACGGTTTCAGTAGCCATATTCAATACTTCTTCCAGGTTCAGGGAAGAATTCAGGGTTTTACTCAAAGCGAGCAAATGTTCCAGGTATTTCTTTTCTTTGTGTTTGGCCTGATCTGAAGGCTTCATAAATTTGTCCTTTCCTTAAATTAAATAATCAGTTTCCTGCAGAAATTTTCCACTTTTTCAGAAAATCCAGAATTCTATCGCTTCTGATTGCATAAAGAGTGGCTTTCTTTTCATTTATACTTTTACGATCAACCACTCCTACTACCTGGCCCTTTCTATTTATCACCGGGCCTCCCTTGAAGTCTGCAGAGAAAACCTGGTTGAAATCCACATTCAGGGTCATTTTATCGGGTTCATTCTCAACCTGAGCTCGGGTAATTGTACCCTCAATGGGAACCATCCGAATATCTTCAGAGGTCTGCTTTGTTCCAATTACAATAACTCTTTCATCTGCATACACAAGCTTTTCATTGGTTTTCATAGGCTTGGGCGCCAATTCCAGAAATTCAGATTTCTTCAACCCCTCCAGTTTTATAAAAGTTACACCCAGGGCATCGTTGGTTTTTACAATTGTACCATCCAGCTTTATAAACTTACTATTCCGGTTTTTATATACCTTAATCTGGTTATCTACAGGGGAAAGCAAGCTATTGGTGGTTATTATATAAGCATTCTCATTGAAAAAGAAACCCGTGTACCGGCTCTGATTCTCTTCAACCAGGGTCAGGTTCTGCAATTCTACCACAGTCGGGATGTAGTTTTCCCCGATAATTTCAGCCATAGCTTTATTGGCAGTTTCATGAGATTTTTCATCACCGTACAAAGCCAGGCTGGCAAAAAAACATATACTGGCAGAATCGGGATTGCGTACTGCCATCTGCTCAGCCAGTTCCAGGTGTCCCAGGGCAGCCATGGAATCGAGAGCTGTGATTTTGCTCTCGCCACCTTTTATCAAATCGTCAGAAAACCGGGACAGAATTTTCACTTTGTCCTGTTCTGTAATTTTGGCTTTGTTATAAGAATCCAATTTCCCCTCAAGGGCTTTTATTTTTTCCTTTTGTATTTTTATGGAGTTTTCATTTACTTCTGATTGTTTCTGCCAACCTAATGCAAGAACCAGAAAAATAACCAGCACTATGGCTGTAAATACCTGGGCATAGTTACCTATTTTTTCCATCAGGGGCCTTTTTCTTGATAAGGGTGTAAAGTCAATATCCGGTGTTGCGTCTTCTCCTACCACTACATCTACCATAGTAACCACCTTTCAAGTTTACTTTTCTTCTTTTGCTTTCAGTTTAGCCCGGTCTTTTATTCTTTCCTTGTAAATTTCTATCTGTTCTTTATTCATCGGAGTGGGGTTTACATCAATATTAAATATCTTGACAGTCAATAGATGGGCAACCTGGGTATGCCCCCCCTTGTTGGCAAGAATAAGGGGTGTCAATCCATCGCTGGTTTTTTCATCGGCAAGGGCGTTTTCATCCAGCAAATATTGGACAGTTTCTACTGCTCCGTTGGCCGCCGCCCGGTGTAACGGGGTCCAGCCATCCACATTCCTGGCATTCATATCTGCGTTTTGCTCAACCAGAAATTTTACAAATTTCAATTGGTTGTTGGCAGCAGCAATATGCATGGGAGTCCATCCCATTTTACTGGGCACATCAGTCTTGGCGCCCCGGGTTACCAGGAACATTGCCATATCAAGTTGCCCGGTTCTGGCAGCATTATGCATCACCGACCACCCACTTTCATTTACAACTCCGATAATGGCGCCCTGATCCAGCAAATGAGTAGCAATGTCAATATTGCCAATTTCTGCGGCAAAATGAAGAGGAGTAAAACCTTTCGGGTCTTTCCTGTTCACCTGTTTCTTATCTTCTGCCAGAATCCGTTTAACTTCTTCCAGGTCATTATCAAGCACAGCTTTATGAATACCGGTTACTTCATAGGTTTCCTCTTCCTCTCCCTCCATTCTGGCAGCTGAAACCGATGGAGTTGCAGAGGGTGGAGAAGTAGTTGTGGGTTTATTCCTTTTCTGCCCACATGATACAAATAATAATAAGATTATAAACAGAGGAAGAATTTTTCGCATAAAATCACCTTAACAGTTATTATTTAAATAATTACGATTTTTTTACTTTTATCCTGCTTCTTATATTTAAGTAGTAAAAAAAGAATATAAATTTTTAAAGTATAATTTTTTTTCTAAACTAATTAAGAAAGCGTAATAAAGTTTCATACGGAGGGGCTATTGTGGCAACCCTTAAAAATGTTAACAGAATTCTTGCCCGGATTCAAACAATTGAAAGCCGGATTAATACCCTTAGTTATAATTTTCCAAAAAGGGATGAGATGCCTGTTACCACATTTAAGGGGAGATTAAACAAAGCCCGTCAGGATCAGGTTATGGCAGCCAGGTTGTTACAAAGCAGGCTGGGAACAGAAGAATCCTCTCTGGATTTTATGCCCGAACTTTTAAAGCTGGAAGCCAAGGCAGGCACCACTGACCCGGCGGAAGCTGACCTTAAAAGCCTGTTGAAAACCAACACCAAGTCCAACAGTTTGTCGGCTATTTTAAAAAGTTATGCCAAGGTGGAAAACCAGAAGAACGATTGGTTATTACAAACTGCCAGCAGCCACCCCCATAAAATAGTAGAATTTGACGGATTCAAAATGCAGGCTAGAACAGCTCTTAAATTCCGAGAGCTTAAAAAAGCCATCAATGAAAAATTTCCCGACAGGGGTGTTTATGTAACATCCACCATGGGCGGTAAGCATCAATCACCCGCCCACCCTGATGGAAGGGCTGTGGACTTTGTAATTGACAACCTGAGTGTGGATGAATCGATTCAGGTTGCCAAACTGGCTGAAGACCAGGGTTTTTATGTTTACAACGAATACATTTACGACAGTCCTTACAAGACTGGAGACCATTTGCATATCGAACTTTAAATGCATCCTCTTCTAAGATGATTCCATGGCAGGGCGGTGCCCTTTTTTTTATCTGAAAAAGGAAATCATCTCCAGGTTTATAATATACTAACCCGGCATTTTTAATGATACGAAGAGTTAAGATTTTTATGAAAAACAAGAAAATTCAGCTTGCCCTTGCCTCATTAACAGAAGAGGATTTAGAGGCTGTAAGAATAATCGAAAAACAGTGTTTCGGCTACACATGGCCCCAGGATCAGTATGCCAGGGAGATCAGAAACACAAAGGTTGCCTGCTATCTCACCGCAAAGCACAGGGGAGACCTTACAGGTTTTGTTGGCGCCTGGATGATTCTGGATGAAGTTCACATAACAACAATAGCTGTGAGCCCCGAATTCCGGGGTTACCGTATAGGTAAGTTTTTATTGTGGAGCCTTTTCGATAAGGCAGTAAAGGAGAATTACCGCTGGTCAACCCTGGAAGTTAATATTGAAAACCCGGCGGCCCGGCACATGTATGAGCAATTCGGTTTTGAAAAGATTGGCGAGAGGAAAGATTATTACGGGCAGGGAAAAAATGCCATAGTCATGTGGACAAAAATCCACAATCAACGGTTTAAGGAAATTATGGACAAAAATGAAAATGATTGGAAAGAAAGAATATGCTTATCCTGGGAATAGAATCATCGTGTGATGAAACCTCGGTGGCTCTTGTGGAAGATGGGAAGAATGCCATTGCCAACCTGGTTTCTTCTCAAATCAACATACATTCAGAATTTGGTGGGGTTGTGCCCGAATTGGCTTGCCGCCGCCATGTGGAAGTTATAAATCCCTTACTGGACAAACTTTTTAAAGACTCACATTATAAGTTAGAGCAGGTGGATGCAGTGGCAGTCACCAACGGCCCGGGCCTTGTGGGCGCCCTGCTGATAGGCGTAGCGGCAGCAAAGGCCATTGCTTTTTCAATAAACATTCCCCTTATTGGGGTTAATCATCTGGAAGGCCATATTTACGCCAATTACCTGGAAGAAGGAAAACTCAATTTCCCGGCAGTGGTTTTATTGGTTTCCGGGGGCCATACCACAATTTTTATGGTTAAAGGCCACGGAGATTACGAAATTGTGGGTGAAACCAAGGACGATGCCGCCGGTGAAGCTTACGACAAGGTTGCCCGGATGCTGGGGCTGGGCTATCCCGGAGGCCCTGTAATTGATAAACTGGCAAAAGAGGGGCAACCTGGAAAGGTGGCCTTCCCCAGGGCAATGATGGAAAAAAAGGATAATTTCGATTTTTCTTTTTCCGGGCTGAAAACTGCTGTGGTTTATTTTCTGAAGGATGAAAAAAACAAAGATATACCAGCCGCCCATATTGCCCGTGGTTTTCAGGATGCCGTGGTGGATGTTCTGGTGAAAAAGACTTTAAGAGCTGCAGAAAAACACGGGGTTGGACACATAATGCTGGCAGGCGGGGTTGGCAGAAACTCCCAGTTAAGAAGTGAATTGGTAAAAGCTGGTAAAAAACGGGGAATGGAAGTTCATTTACCTTCCCCTGAATATTGTACCGATAATGCCGCCATGATCGCCGCTGCCGGATATTTTCTTCTACAACGCAATAAGGTTTCCGATTTATCACTGGACGCCCATCCCAATTTGCCATTGGTAAGAAAATAAATCGGAAGAACTTTTAAAACTATTTCCCTGTTTAAATTACCAGAGTTTTTAAGGAGGGATTTTTCTGAAAAGTAATGATAAAAAATGGGTTGCAGGTTTTTTTGTTTATGTGCTATCTTCTTTGCTGCTGGTAAACGGTTGCACCACAATTATTACCAGCGAAAAAGATACACATAGGATTAGGGTTTCCACACCAGCCGCTTCGGCAACGGAAAAAGAAAGCCAGGAAACTGAAGAAAAAGAAAAAGTTTCTAAAGAAAACCTAACTGACCCTACCAGCCAGGAAATGAAACTGTTTGAAATGGTCAACCAGATTAGAAAAGAAAAAGGGTTATCTCCCCTGCAATTTGAAACCACAGCTTACCAGGCAGCCCAGTTACACAGCAAAAATATGGCAGAGAAGGATTTTTTCAGCCATACTGCACCGGACGGCCAGACTGTAGGGCAACGTCTGGTGAAATTCGGCTTTTCCCGCGCCAATCGTACCTGGGGCGAAAATATCGCCTGGAATTTTAATTATCCCGCCCCCCTGGATAAAACCCTGGAAGGCTGGCTTAACAGCCCAAAACATTATGAAAACATCATAAACCCCCGGTATGAATATGGAGCTATAGCCATCAGTAAAAACAAGAAGGGTCATCTTTACTATACCCAGGTTTTCTGGGGAAACATTTAACCATCATTAACCTGGCACTATTTTATTCTATTGATTTATAACTGTTTTGCTTTTTCTGTCAAACAAAAAAACAAATTTATAAGCTCCCCTTTGATCCAATGGACAATTATCCTGACACATGGGGAGGGTAAAATTATTCCTGATCCATATTATCGGAATTTACATTTTGCGAAAACAACCAATTAAACGATTAATGGTATTAATTGTTTTATCTACGCTTGAAAATGGATTTCCAACCTCGGGGTTACAGGCGAAATTCTGCATATCTACAATCAACGAAGCAGTTTTATTGGCTTCAAGGGCAAACATGTGCTTCTGCCTTCTTCGTTTCCTGATAAAACTATCAGCCAGATGCTTGATTACCCTTATTATTTTCTCCTCATTGTTCATTTTCACTGTCATTCATTCTTAATCACATTTTGATATTACTTTTTTCCTGGCTAATTCTTCAATTATTTCGTCGGTACAACCTATTTCGCGGAGAAACCGATGTCAGTGAGCTTAAAATCAAAGAACGGTTATCAAACCCTCATATAATTCTCCTGGACGGAGAGGAATATTTTCTTCTGAACGGAAAGAAGATATTTGCAAAAGGAGCGCTCCTGGATGCTCTGGGAGCCCTTGGGAAACTCCAGGGAAGCCCTGTTGACAACATAAAATATATTGATTATATTATCGATACATATATGATTAAATTTTGCTGAAACACCGGGGGGATTTATATCTATGGAGGATATCAAAAAAATAAATTGGACCGAAGTAGTTATTTTTTGTGTTATATCATTTGCCCTGGCGTGGTTATACTGGATTCCCTATCTTATAAAGGGGATTGAAGGCATGAAAGCATTTCCCGGCCCTTATGGGTTCTCGAACGGTATGTTCGCTCCACTGATTGCGGCTGTTTTTATGAGGATTTTTATCAGTAAAGAGGGGCTGAAAGGGTCGCTGGGTATAATAAGGCGCCCCAAATATTATCTAATAGCTCTTTTTGCCCCGATCATATTTACTGGGATACTTTTGTTCTTTGTCAACCTCACAGGCCAGGGAGTTTTTACATGGGCTGTCAGCTATACTGTGCCCGTATTTGTCCTTATGCTGATGTGGAAAAGCATTCAACAGATTCCCCTGGGTATCGGAGAAGAATATGGTTGGAGGGGATATCTCCTGCCAAGGCTGCTTCCACTGGGAGAAATAAAGGCTACAATAATCCTGGGGATAATCTGGGCGCTCTGGCATCTTCCTATGATGGTGATGGGGCTTAACTATCCTGGAGCAAACGTTATAGTTTCCAGCATAATTTTTGTGGTTTTTGTTATCGTAGCCAGTTTTCCATTCACTTGGCTTTTCAGAGCATCTACCGGCAGCGTTCTGGTGGTGGCTTTGATGCACATCACCCTGGACGTGTTCACTGACGTGCTTCTTTCGCCAAGGTTCCTACCCGGAGCAAACCAGCTTTTTGTGAGTGGAGCAGGGATAATAAGCACATTAATTTTGACAGCGTTAATTGCCCTTCGTTATACAATTTTCAAAAATGCATTTGAAAAAAGCTGCGAATCCGAGTCATAATCAAGGGCTTAGCCTGTGGACTCCCTTTTCCCCGATTATCGTTTTTCCTGGTTGTCGATGCTCGCTGTCCAAATTTTGTGATAAACTATGGGAAGAAAAAACAATGTGCGCGGAGTTTATGCGTAGCCTCTTATTCCTTTAACTC
>CAZSLZ010000070.1:0-16667 GCA_964607865.1 uncultured bacterium | reverse complement strand
CTTGATATCATGCAAGAGTGAAAAAAATATTTTTTTTCATAATGCGAAACTACTGATTTATATATTATTCTTGAATAACCTTCATTTTAACCATGCCCATGTTTTACTTTTCTTCAAACCCCATTGAAAAGAGAAATCAGTAACCAGAAATTTATACGGGCAGTTAACCCAGTTTACCCATACAGTCTTTACAGAATTCGCTGCCTTTCTGGTTGGCGCCGCCACATACGGGACAGAAAATATACTTTATGTCAGAAGGTTTTATTTTTTTGTCTATTGCCGGAGATTCATATGAATCATCGTAAAAAGATTCCATGCATAAAACACAGAACCGATTTGTTTTTGAGTTTGGGGAGCCACATTGAGGGCAAAAAATGAATTTATCTTTATCTTTTACAATTAATTTTTTTCTCTGTTCTTTTTTTATGTCAAGTTCCAGTTTTCTGCCTTTGAACAAAGACTGCTGGCATTGGAAGCAATATTGATTATGCAAAGGGTTCTGAATTCCGCAGTATTGGCAAACTACATATTTTCTTGCGCCAATAGTTTTGCCCTCGGCCTGGAATTCCAGTTTTTCAAAAATCGGAATAGCCGTTGATACAACAGTAAAAGGGCATTCTTCAAACTCAATACAACTAAAACGCCCGGTTATTGCAGGTAAATCAGGATTTACCGGATCCAGATCCAGGTAACTGAAACCGGGCCGTTTCAAAATAATATTATATTTCTTTGTATCAAACTCCAGGAAACTGCATTTCATATTGTTACCTGGCATTTTTCAGAAGTTCTTCCAGCAGTTTCATTTCATCCATGCTGTTAAGATTCTTAAGGGTTTCGGGATCAGGTTGAATATTTATCTTGCCGAAATCATCTATTCTTACATTTCTACCGGTTCCAAAATCATTGAAATCGTCTTTCTTATTTTTTGCCTGTTTCCCGGTGGGTTTATATTTTTTTATTTCCGCAGCTACCGGTGATGTCCGGGATTTTATATAATTTACAGCAGCCCTGGTTGCCTGGGTATCATTGGAATATTCATATTTTATATAATTATTGCCGACTGTACTTGTATTGGTTTTTACATTGGATGGTATGACAATCTTGATTCTCTGGCGATCCTGGTAATATACAACACGGCCCCGCAAGTCAGTAACCTGGGTGTTTGCCTGAAGATACACATTCGATTGCTGTGAGGAGATTCCCGGTTCCTCTCTCACCAGAAAATGATAATTTACCATCAGGTCTGCTTCAAAACCACTATTCACCACATTAATGCCGCTTCTTTTTCCCAGTTCCTCCCGGGCGGTTTTTTCTATTTCTCCCCTTTCAAAGGTAAGAGTGAGAGGTTTTCTGTGCAGTTTATCGTAAATGGTTCCCGGATTATACCTGAAATCAAGTTTCACGTTAACCCCGGTTCTTTCTGTGTTTGAACCCGATGAGCTGTCAAATACAGGAGGGTTGCCCTCAAGCAAATCTTCAATGTTCACCGTGCTCTCGGGAACATAAAGCTCGCCGTTTTCGGCAATTTCCACAGCAGGGGCAGACTCTTCCATTTTAAAGGTAAACTGGTTATTCACACCGGGTTTAATTTCTATTTTTTCGGTTTTTGTTGTGTAGCCTTCCCTGGTTATATCGATTTGAAACTCACCGGGTTTAAATTTTTCCTTCAAAACCGGGGCATTTCCCAGAGATTGGTTATTAAGGGTTATGCCCGCTCCTGCAGGCTCAACGAATACAGTTATGCGGGTGTTTTCCAGTTGCTCTCTGGTGTAGGTGGGCTGTTTTTCCTTTGTTCCCTCTGCCACCAATTTTTTGTTTATTACCTTAGTTTGTTTACCGTCAAGGAAAACCGTTTCTTCAATCTTTTCAAACCCTTTTTTAACCAGTATTAAATTATACTCTCCCAGGGATTTGTCATAAATCTCCAGGGGGGTAACCCCGTAATGAGAATTGCCGAGAGTAACCATTGCGCCGGGCGGTTCGGTGGTTATCTTCAAAACCGGATCTCTGGCGGAGATTAGGACATCTATTTCGTTCAATTGGCCGGGCATTACCTGTGCCTGGGTCTCAAAACGGTGAAAGTTCTGTTTCGAAGCTACAATCTTATAGGTTCCCGGAGCAATATCAACCCGGGTAGGTTGTTTTGCCTTCGGGATAATCCGGTTAACGGGGCTGATGGAAGCATCGTTGATATTCTTTATTTGCACATATACTTCATCTTCGTTGGTGGTCATAACTAAACTTCCCATGGTTACAGGTGCTGTCTGAACCTTTTGGGAAGGGGCTGGAGTCACTTCTTCCACCGGTGTTCCAGTTTGGCCACCGGAATTGTTTCCGCTCAGGGCAAAAAACAGGCCTGCAATAATTAATATGACCAACAGGGATATAATAATCAGAGATTTATTATCAGAAGGGGGTTCCGTATGGTCCGTTTTAGAATGATGCTTTTTTGTTTTTCTTCCGGTGTTTTTTTTCTGCTTATTTTTATTTAAATTTGAAAAAAAACCACCCACTGAAGATGAAACCTGATTTTGAATATGATGAGTATGAGAAATCCTGATGGGTTCATCATTTTTCATCTGTTTTTCATACAGTTTTTTCAAATCTTTCTGAAGTTCTTCTGCAGTTGAATATCTGTCGTCAGGGTTTTTCTGCAGGCATTTCAATAAAATTCTGTTTAAAAACTCAGGGATTCGAACATTAATTTCCATGGGAGCTTTTGGAAATTCTTTCAGAATATTTTGTTCAAGTTCGTTAATATCGTTGCCCATGAAGGGTGGTTTACCGGTAAATAACTCATACATGACCGCGCCCAGTTCATAGATGTCTGCGCGCTGATCTACCTTTCCCGGTTTCAGTTGTTCAGGGGCAAGGTAACTGATATATTTGGGCGGGGTAAAGGAAGAAGCTACCTCCTTGCGATCGGGGTCGGAATTGAAAATGTAGGTTCCGAACTCGGTGAGCGAGCCATTTTCATTTTTATCTATATATATACTGGTAGATGAGATGTTTTTATGGGTTATACCTTTTTCATGAGCATATTTCAGGGCATTTGATATTTGAAGAAAGAGTTTAACCCCCTGGTTGAATTTAAGTTGGCCGCCCCTTGAATATAAGGTTTCCAGGTTACAACCGCCGATCAGCTCGGTTTCGTTGTAAAAGTCCCCTTTTTCCTGGAAGAATTTATATGTCTGAATTATATTGGGATGGTTCAATTCGCAGACTTTTTCCATAGCTTTCTGGTATGAATTGAACTGTTCCTTTCTTTGAGATTCCAACAATACAGGAGGCAGATCGATACGTTGCAGGCACAACTCGGTACCATCTTCTGCCCGGATTGCCTTGTAAAAGGCCCCCAGTTTTCCCTTGCAAAGTTCTTCTTTAATCCAGTAATCTTTCAGAAAGAGATTTCCCATACACACTCCAGAGAATTATTTTCTTTTATTTTACAACATATTATATCATAAATCAAAGAAAATTTGACAGGGAATCTCAAAAAAATCAAATTTATCAGAATAAAGGAAACATCAGAATAAAAAAGAAAAATGAACCTCTAATAAAATCAGGAGGGAACCATGCACCCGGTTGCACTTAAAATAGGAAATTTTACAATATATTTTTACGGACTTATGATGGTAGTGGCATATATCGTGGTTCTGCTGGTTATGAAGTCCACCAGGCAAATTGAAAAATTCGATATGGACACCGCCCTGGATTGCTCTATCTATGCAATAATAGGTGGTGTAATCGGATCCCGCTTATTATATGTCTTCCTCAATTTTAAAGATTACCTGGAAAAACCTCTTCAAATTCTTAATGTAAGAGAGGGGGGCCTTTCCTGGCATGGCGCCCTTATTGGCGGTTTCATAGCCCTGCTTATGCTGGCGGCAAAGAAAAAGATGCCGGTATGGAAGCTCAGCGATTTCACCTCAGTTCATGTAACCGTTGCCCTGGCAATTGGACGAATTGGCTGTTTCTTAAACGGCTGCTGCTATGGAAAACTTACTGATTGCCCGCTGGGAGTTGAATTCAAAAGCGCCCATATCGAAGGTCTGAGGCACCCCACCCAGCTTTACGAATCCGCCCTTCTGATCGTTACCTTTTTTATACTTTTATGGTGGTGGAAAAGAAAAAAATTTGACGGCGAAATGACTCTGGCAATGTTCGGAACATACGGAGTAATACGATTAATTGTAGAATTCTTCCGTTATAATACACCAGACCAATACCCCGGAGCATCTCCCCTGTCCCTGGCCCAGCTTTTCAGTATTCTATTGATTCTGGGCTGCACTGCTGCCATAATCTACTTCAGAAAAAAAACGCCCCAAAAAACTGAAACTACAAATGAGAAAGAGGTTCAAGCGTGATTCTAGTATCGGTTCTGGGAGCCATAGGAATAATATATATAATGATAGTGCAGATGTCCGCAGATGCGATGTTCGCAGCAGAGTACTATCAACGTATTGAATTCAGGGAAAAAGCCTATTATATGTCGCGTTCAGCCTATACCGGGGTTATGAACCTTTTTACCCTGGACGACCCGACAGTGGATTCCTTCCGGGATGACTGGGCCCAGGCCTTACCCCCCTATCATCTTGAAGATGAACAGGTTTATATATCTGTGAAGGTGGAAGATCTGGAAAGATATTTCAACCCAAACTATATCATTGAAGACGACGATATCGAAGAGAAACATTACAATCAATTCAGAAGGCTTCTGGAAGTACTGCTTATCGAGCCGGATATTGCAAACCCAATAGCAGACTGGATTGATGCCGATCATCAAAGACGGAACCCCATGGGCGCTGACGGACTGGACTACCGGGAGATTCCCGTCAAGGGAGCCCCACTGGATTCCGTGGCGGAGATAAAGTTAATCAAGGGAATAACTCCTGAAATTTTTCAGGGCCAGGAGATTGAGGGAAAAAAGTATAAAGGCTTACGGGATGTGCTCACGGTTTATTCCAATGGTTACGTGAATGTAAACACCGCAGATCAGGAAGTACTCATGAGCCTGGATGACCAGGTAACTGACAGCATGGCCGGGGAAATAATCCGGCGCCGGGATGAGGAGCCTTTTTCCAGCATGGATGACTTGCTGAAACTTCCTGGCATGAATCACGACTTGTTGTTTAGAATGAAACAAGTGGCCGATGTAAAAAGCGAATATTTTAAAATAACCATTACTGTGGAAAATTATTTGAAGGAAACTTCAGATTTAAATGTAATTGTAAAAAGATCCGGCCAGACCGGTAAAGTTATTCTTTGGCAGGCAGATTAAAAATGAGCGTATATCAAGGTATTGAAATAGGAACCACCAAAATCAGGAAAATTACAGTAAATGGAAGATGGGGCAATGTCAACGTGGTGGAAAATGCAAAACCCCAGAAAAAAATTCTGGTACTTTCCGCTCCTTATATAAGTTTCCGGCAATTCCATTTTCCTTTTCAGGACAAAAAAAGAATTCGTGAAATTCTACCTGGAGAATTGGTAGATACCCTGTCTCTTCCCCTGGATAAGGTAGATTGGGATATTTCTACAATATATAAAGACAGGGCTAATGTTTTTATTGTAGAAAAAAGTGTTAAAGAGAAATACATAAAAGAAGCCAGCGCAAACCATGGAGTGAATTTCCAAATTCTTGACACCGAAGCCTGCGCCCTTGCCAGGCTTGCCGCATATAATAATATTGAAGAAGCTCTTATTATTGATTTTGCCAACACCAAAACCTCTTTTTATGGAATTAAAGACGGAATAGTGGATATGGCCAGAGTCAGGGTTACAGGTACCAGAGATTTTGAAAACCTGCTCTATAACACTTTGGGGGTTTCCAGGGAAGAGGCCCGGGAACAAATGTTTTCCCAGGGTATTTTTAACAAAATAATACAAAGATCCCTGGATTCTCTTTTAAACTCAGCAGCAATTATAAAAACCATAAACTATCAGAAGGTTATAATTACCGGAGGCGGCGCCCAACTGAACGGTCTGGAAAAATATCTTGAGCAGGCCCTTAACAAGGAAGTCAGCACTTTTGAACTTCCGGGTGGGCTTTCACCCTATACCGATGCTATCGCATTTGGGGCTGCTCTTTATGATATCGCAGGGAAAGAAAAGGTAAATTTCAGGGAAACCCAGAAGAGCGGTATTTCCCTTCCTTATAAATGGGCTGCGCTCTTTCTTATCCCCTTGTTTCTTTTTTCAATCAGTATGAAAATTGAAGAAAGCCATCTGCGGAAAAGGAATAAGATTGTTCAGAACACCATTACCGAAAAAATCAGGGAAGTTATTCCCGATGTAGGCACTATAAAAGCGCCCAAATCTCAGGTGGAAGCTTTACTCAAGCAAAAAAAATCCGGGGGCAGTGAAGGCAGTTACAGCGCCCTGAATATTTTCAGCCAACTCGCCGACGCCCAGAAAGACCTGGAGGTAAGCTTATACGAGGTCGAAATGACTCAGGGCGGAATAAAAATAAAAGGCGAATCTGACTCTTTCCAGACTATTGAAAAATTGAATAAAAATCTTGAAGTTCATTTTGCAGAAACGGAAATTCAGGAACAGACCACAAAACCCAACGGGAAAGTAGCGTTTCAGATTAAACTGGAATCTTCTACCGGGGAGGTTGCAAATGGACAATAAAAAAAGGGAAAAACTCATATTAACTATAGGTATAATTGTTTTTGTGATAATGGGTTATTTTGGCCTGTTTGTTTTACCCACGGTAACTTCTATTAACAGAAACCGCAAAGCTTTGCAGTCAAATGAGGAAAGCATCAAAGAAATAAAAACTCTACTGGAAGAATATGAAAAGTACAATTCCAATAAAACTCAAAGTTTTGAAGGCTCCTTATCATCCCTGATTGAACAGAAAGCACGGGAAATGGGAATAACCATTGCCTATATCAAGCCTTATGGGGAAGATGGGAGAGGCGCCGAGTTGAAAATCGACGAAATAGACGGTAAAAAACTTCTGGAATTATTATATACCATCGAATCCGAGGGAATCCAGATAGATCGCTTGAATATTCGTGATTATAAAGGTTCGGGTTTATGGGTCTTAACCATGAGCCTGGAGAGTTAAACCTCCTTTTTTTCTTCTTCTCTTGCTCTCATTTCAGGGCTCAAGCCTTCTCTTCTTTCACAGGCATCATCGCCCAACCTGCTGCACATACATTGATGACAGCCACCGGAACCGCCTTTCATGTACATTATGTAAGAGTAACCGCTAACCAACAGCAATAATATGACGCCTCCTATAATTGCGCCGGTAATATCTTTCCGGGCTTCCCCTTCAGGCTGATTCTCGGCGGGAGTCAATTGCTGGGCAAATAGTGCTGAAATTGTGAATAAAACAATGATTAAAACTAATATGATTTTACTGGCATTTTTCTTTAGCATCTGGCACCTCCAAATATTTCTCATAAATATCCTTTTATTAAAACAACATAAAACCTTTATTTGTTCCCAGGGCCCTCGTAAAAGAAAGGAAATAGACACATTGGAAGATAATATTCCTTAAGATGAAAAAAATTAATTCTAAAAAACAGAAAATCTCCTGGCTGGTTCTGGATGGGGCAAAACCTCACCCGACCCTGCCGGAATTATGGGTTGCCCGCACCCGGGAAGCTCTCATTCTGGATCTTATAGAAAAGATTAAAAATATCTATCATATAGATAAAATTCTGCTGTATTCCAACAATTCAGAATTTTTGCAAAAAGTTGCTGTGAAGTCGGATAAAATTATTTCGCAACCTCATAAAATAACAGATAACTTTATTTTCGGAAATTGGCTGGCAGAACAGGTTGAAATACATAACCTGAACAAGATTTTCTATTGGGGCGGCGGAGCTTCACCTTTTATTACCACTGAAATTCTGGAAACTCTGTGCGTTTCCATAATTGACGGCGAAAACATATTATACACCAACAATTTTTTTTCCGCCGACTGGGTGGCTTTAACACCGGCAAAAACTGTTCTGGATATTGCAGATAAAATTCGAATGGATAACAACCTTGCTTATGTCCTTTGGCAGGAAAAAGGTATCCGTTCTGTATATATTGAACCCACTGTGGAAATAATCGGCGATATTGACACTCCTGCCGATATTCTTGTTCTTGCAGAGCACCCTGATACTGGCAGTGAGGTAAAGAAATATCTTTCCACCCTACCCCTGGATACTTCAAAAATTAAAAAACTGAAAGGATTATTGAAGGAAAGAAACCGGATTTTTCTCGCAGGCAGAGTGGGGTCATCCTTATTTAAATATCTGGATAAACGTTGTTACTGCAGTTTCAGAATTGTTTCCGAGGAACGGGGTATGAGGTCTTCAGGCCGGTTGGGCCGGGGCGAAGTTTTATCCTTGATGGGAACCATGATGGAAAGACTTGGGATAAATGAAACCTTTGAATTTATGGAAAAGGTATCTCAGGCTGCAATTCTGGACAGCCGGGTAATTTTTGGCCATCTGGTTGGCCAGGTTCATACTGCCGACAGGTTTTATTCAGATTTATATGAGTTTGACAAAATCAATAATCCCATAGTAAAAGAAATTACCCGTAGAGCTTATGAATCGAAAATTCCGATTTTACTGGGGGGCCATTCTCTTATTCTTGGGGGGTTGTGGGCCCTGGTTTCTGCTTATGGCCAGGTACCGGATTTTTATTAAAAAAGGAAGAATAAACATTATGGTAAAAATTACTCTTATTCAAGGGGGAATTGGCCCCCTGCTGCAGAATAGAGGGCAACAGGAGGGAAGAATTTGAAAAAGATTGGCATATATACAGCAGTTTTCATATTCGCCTTAATGCTATCGTTAATTGTAAACTTTCCATCTGAAAGTTTATTTGAATATGCTATCTGGCAACTGGAAGGCCAGTCCGGCGTGGAAATAACCTATAAGGACAGCGAATTTAACTTCAACAGGGCAAAACTCAACGAGGTTGAAATTATAAAGAACGGTAAGGTTTTGCAGAATATAGATACCGTAAACCTTTCCATGGGTTTAAACAGCGCCAGAATAAAAGCAAAAAAGGATGATGGAAACCTGACTACCCGAGTATCCAAAAACAAGACTACTTTAAAAATGGAGAATTATCCCTTAATTACCAATGGAAAAGAACTGTTTAAGAATGTTGGTTTAACCGGAAGTTTCGTCTATGAACCTGAAAGAAAAAGAGGTACTGGAAAAATTTCCGCCAACCTTCAAAACCCCATGCCACCCCTTCCTATAAGCACCGATATTCAAGCTGAGGGGAATATAATAATAGATGAACGAAGCGCCAATATAGACATTGAAAACATAGCCGGTGACAACCTGTTGGGCGAAGGTAATATAATTATTACTTTCAACCCCAGGGTTTTTAATAATTCCACCCTGTCCGGCTCTTTAAAACTTGAGTCCAACAATATGCCCCTTAACCTTATTGTTAAGGGGACCCTGGCAGACCCAGATGTTAAAATTTAAATCTTGATTGAGGTTCAACCATGAAAAATAAAACAGCTGTAAAATTGATAATTTCACTTTTAATCGCCATATTGCTAATTCCATCGGGGCTTTTTGCCCAGAATGAGGAGCTTAAAAAACCAGTTCAAATAGAGAAAAACACGGTAAATACCTTAAAAGGCAATAAGATATTCCTGAATTTTGAAAATGCCGAGATTCAGGTAGTTGCCAAGTTGATCTCGGAGTTGACCAATAAGAATATTATCATGGATTCCCGGATCCAGGGAAAAATCTCCATATTGTCCTCCCGTGAAGTAACTGCAGGCGAAGCCTGGAAAATGTTTGTATCGGCATTGAATGCATATGGTTACGATGTAGTTGACTGGGGCAAGACCGCCAAGATTATCCCTATGAAGAATAAAATCAAGGAACCTTCAAAGTTTTATTCCGAAGACAATGTTGCTCAGGGCGTAGATTATCTGGTAGCTGTGGTTGCGTTGAAAAACGCCGATCCCAACCAGATAAGTACTGTATTGCAAAATCTGGTATCGGAAGCAGGGGCAGTTATCCCTTATGCCCCTTCCAAATCACTTCTCATAGCCGACGACTCTTTTAACGTGAAAAAGCTGATCAAAATTGCCCGGCACCTGGATACCATCGGACAGAAACAGATTACCCGCACATATTTTCTTGAATTTGCCAATTCCTCCGAGATAGAGGACAATTTGAAAAAACTGTTTCCAAATAAGGAATCGGGAGTTGTGGTTACCGATTACAGCACCCATAACGCCGTTATTGTAATGGCCACCGAAAACCAGTTGAGAGAAATTGAAGTATTGATTAAAGAAATGGATCAACTGGTTGATCGCCGGGACAAGACACGGAAATTCAGGGTTGTTCAACTCAAGAACGCCGATTCGGTGGAAGTGGCAAAAATTCTTACCGAAATGCTGCAGGAGGGAAGCAAAGTTCAGAAAAAAATCACCAAAACTGGTGACAGCAATGGAAGTGAAGCCACGCCTGAAACTGATACTTTTATTTCCAACAAGGTATCTGCCGACCCGGAAACCAACTCGATTATTTTATATGTTACCGATTCAGAAATGGAAGAAGTCGCTCCCATGGTTGCCAAACTGGACGCCACCAGAAAACAGATTTTAATTACAGCTATAATCGCCGAGGTAACCATGGATAATTCCATCACTACCGGTGCCAATTGGCAGGTTATCGGTGACGACGGCTACACAGCATCGTTTGGTGGAGGTAAAGATATCCAGTCAATTTACCAGTTGCTTTCTTCGGGTAATTTTATTCTGGGAGGAATCGATGGAGATACCACAGTGGTAAATGTAAACGGAAGAAAGATTGAATTTCCCAACATATTCGCCCTAATCCAGTTCTTAAACGAAGACAGCAACTTCAATATAATTTCGATGCCCAAAGTTCTTACCATGGATCATAAAGAAGCCACCATGAACGTGGGCTCTATTGTTCCCTTTGCCACCGGTGTTAAATTCGACGCCAACGGCCAGCCAGTAATTACATATGATTATAAAGATGTGGGGTTAACCCTTAATGTAACTCCCCATATAGGCCAGGGAGATCTGGTAAGATTGAAGGTGAAACAGCAGATTCAGGATGTAACTGATTTCATCCAGCAGAATATCGGGGCTATCGGTTATGTGGTGCCGGTGGTATCCACCAGGGACGTAGAGACTTTCATCACCTTGGGAGATTCCCAGACAGTAATCATCGGTGGTTTGATCTCAAAACGAACCATTGACTCCATCAAAAAAGTCCCAATTCTGGGAGATATTCCCATAATCGGTTATGCATTTAAAAACCAACAGAAAGAGACCCAGAAAACCACCCTTTTTATATTCCTGACACCTCATATTGTGGAAGATACCCGGAAACTGGTCAATCTTTCCAAACAGTATGAACAGTCCCTGGAAGAACCAGCGGATCCTCACCAGACCCCCCTGGATGTACCTAATGAAAATCTATTTGAAGACAAGGAAAATCCCCGACAATGAACGGAAAAGAATTAATTTCACAAATCCCCCTGGATTTCTTAAGAAAACATCATATATTGCCCCTGGAATCAGACGGAATTATAAGAATGGGAATCCGCGGCCCTGAAAGCCTGGAAGCCCTGGAAGATATCCGTATGATGCTTCAGAAAAACGTGGAACCGGTTTTTATAACCGTAGAAGAAATTGACGAGGGGCTTCGCTCCATGATGGGAGAGCGAATTAACGAAAACCCGGAAGAAGACCGACTGATAATTGACGAGGACGAATCCCAGGATTTGCTTTCAGTGAGCAAAGATGCTCCCATTGTAAGCCTGGTAAACTCAATTTTTTTGAAAGCAGTGAACACCAGGGCATCTGATATTCACATTGAACCCTATGAAAAGGAAGCCAAGGTGCGGATGAGAATTGACGGTATTTTGCACGAGGTCCTTAAACTGTCCCGTACCCGTTATTCTTCGGTAAACGCCCGTATCAAGGTTATGTCGAAACTGAACCTGGCAGAAAGCCGGCTTCCCCAGGGAGGCCGTATCAGACTGAAAGCCGGGGATAAAACCATCGATGTCCGTGTATCGACCCTGCCCACCCTGTTTGGTGAGCGTATTGTGATGAGGCTTTTGGATGTTTCCTCCACTATGTTGTCCATGGAAGAAATCGGCCTGCTTCCCCGTGATTACGATCAGCTTTTAAAACTTACCAAATTTCCCTACGGCCTGTTACTGGCCACCGGGCCCACTGGCGCAGGTAAATCCACCACACTTTATGCGGTTCTGCAGAAGGTGCAGTCGCCGGAACGTAATATCATTACCATTGAAGATCCGGTGGAATACCAGGTTCAGGGTATAGGACAGATTCAGGTCAATCCAAAAATCGGCCTTACTTTTGCCAACGGGCTTCGATCAATTGTCCGGCAGGACCCCGACGTGGTAATGGTAGGTGAAATCCGGGACGGAGAAACCGCGGAAATTGCCATCAACGCTTCACTGACAGGCCACCTGGTCCTATCTACCCTTCACACCAACGACGCGCCTACCGGTGTTACCCGGTTAAACGACATGGGAGTTGAAGGTTACCTTCTTTCATCATCTCTTATTGGAGTAGTTGCTCAGAGATTGGTGCGGAGGCTTTGCGGTAACTGCAAGCAGGCTCATAAGCCCGAGGCCAGGGAACTTCGCCAGCTGGGCCTGGATCCCGCAAAATATACCGATTCGGTTTTCTATGAGCCAGTTGGTTGTGAAAAATGCCTCAACACAGGTTTTTACGGGCGAACCGGAATTTATGAAGTTCTGGTTATAAATGAAGATCTCCGCAGCCTTATAACCCGCTCCGGAGAAACCTCAAAAATAAGGGACATGGCAATAAAAACGGGTATGAAAACACTGCAGCAGGACGGTGTTGAAAAAGTATTAAAGGGAATAACAAGCAGTGGCGAGATTCTCAGAGCCACCAGGGTTTAAGGAGGATTTAAAATGAAGAGAACATTTTCTGTTATTTTCTTTTTATCAGTATTATTGTTATCAAAATGTTACTGTGCCGACATTGATGTGATTTTTTCACCTCAAGCTGGTGCCCTGGACAAAATAGTCGAATCTCTGGACAACGCCCAGGCTTCAATAAATCTTGCTGTTTATAAATTATACAACGAAGCGTTTTCCGATGCCCTTCTCCGCGCCCACAACCGGGGGGTGGATGTTCGAGTTATCCTCGACGGTTCAAAACATGCAAAAAAAGATTCCAAATACGATCTTCTAAAACAAAAGGGGATGAATGTTATAGTTTTCACTCCCCCATCCGGCGGCCACATGCACCATAAATTCTGTGTAGTCGATGAAGAACTAATCATTACCGGCAGCTACAACTGGAACTATTCTGCCGAGGAAGATAACAATGAAACATTGTTGTTCATCAAAAACGATAAGGAATTAATAAAAAAATTCATTCATGAATTTAACAAGATATGGAATATGAAATCGGGAAGCGAGGAAGAAAGCAATGTACGCAATTAAAGCCGGTTTAATACACACAGCAGTTGACGAACCAGTTAAAGATGGAGTTATAATAATAAAAGACGGAAAAATCGCCGATATTGGGCAGAATGTATCTATACCCGAGGGATTTGAAACCATAGATGCTACAAAGAACCAGGTTCTGCCGGGAATGATTGATGCCCATACCCATCTGGGCGTTATGGTGGACGGTGTGGGGCAGGAAGGTTCCGACGGAAATGAAATGTCCAATCCATTTACTCCTCACCTGCGCGCCCTGGACGCCATCGATCCTTTTGATCCCACTTTTAACGAGGTTCTGAGGGTTGGCATAACCACTGTTATGATCATGCCGGGAAGCGCCAATACTATCGGTGGGCAGTGTTCTGTCCTGAAAACAGTGGGTAAGGCTGTGGAAGACATGGTATTACTCGAAAATGCCGGCATGAAATTCGCACTGGGTGAAAATCCCAAGCGAGTCTATGGCTCTCAGAACAAGGAACCTTTCTCTCGCATGGGCATAGCTGCCATTATACGCGAAAATTTAACCAGGGCAAAAGAGTACCTTTCAAAAAAGAACAAGGCAAAAAACAATGAAGATGAAAAAACTCCGGATTTAAACTTTAAATATGAAGCCCTGGCGGATGTACTTTCAGGAAAAACCAAAGCGCATTTTCACTGCCATAAAGCCCATGATATAGTAACTGCAATCCGCATAGCCAGGGAATTTGGATTAAACATAACCCTGGAGCACTGCACCGAGGGAATTAAAGTAATTGATAAAATTGCCCAGAGTGGTTTTCCGGTAATTTTATCTCCCCTGATGTCGCCCCGTACCAAAATAGAAACCAGCGGCAGAAATTTTGAGATTGCCGGCAAGCTGGCGGAAGAAGGAATCACTGTTGCCATATCCACTGACGGAATTTCCATCAGAAGCAAGTGGCTTCCTCTGGATGCAGGAATATGTGTCCGCCATGGAATGAAAGAAAAAGACGCCATCAGAGCCATAACAATCAACCCGGCAAAAATAATCGATATAGCTCACAGGAAAGGTTCCCTGGAAAAAGGCAAGGATGCTGACCTGGTTATAACCATGGGGCACCCCCTGGAAACTCGTACCCGGACCGCCCTGGTAATGATGGAAGGAAAAATTCAGCATCTGGATGAAAAAAACCTTACATCTCCAATGAAAAAATAAGGTGATAATATGTCTCTGACCACAATTCGAAAGAAACAGAATATTGAAACTGTAACAATCGGCGCCACTGCCGAGGAGGGTGGCACCCGGTCTCACCATATAAAAATAGGCGGCCAGGGAACCATGCCGTTTCTTTACAGCGAGGGCGAAATTCCCTATTTGCCCGTTGTTGCCTATGAATTTCAGGATATACCACCAGATGAAAGAAATCCTTACCTTATTGAAGAACTGGAAAAAGCCTGGAACAATCCAGTAAGCTGGGCCAAGTATCTTATGGGAAAGACCAGAGCCAAACTCTTATGCCTCAGGCTTATGGGAGCCCACCCCTCCTACGGAAACAAAACAAAGGACGAAATTAAGGAAACTGTCAAGAAAATACTTTCAGCTGTAACACTGCCATTAATTATCATTGGCTGTGGAATTCAGGAAGTGGATGCCGACATTATGCCCATGGTGGCCGAAGTGTGCAGGGGCGAACGTATTCTGATGGGAAATGCTGTGGCTGAAAGCTACAAGAAAATGACAAAAGCCTGTATTGAACATGGGCACAACCTTATTACCGAATCACCTATCGATATAAACATAGCCAAGCAGGTAAACATATTGGCTACAGATGCCGGCCTGCCCCCGGATTCCATCGTTATGTATGCAACCACCGGAGCCCTGGGTTATGGACTGGAGTATGCCTATTCAATAATGGAAAAAACCAGGCTGTTGGGGCTGGACGGTGACAAATTCATGAACAAACCCCAGTTGGCTTTCATAGGACAGGAAACCTGGCGGGTGAAAGAAGCCCAGGCCAGCCTTGAAGCAGCAATAAACTGGGAGATTGTTACCAGCCTGGCATATCTTCATGCCGGAGCTGATGTGGTAGTTGTAAAACACCCTGAAACCGGCAACCGCCTGGAAAAATTCTTCAATAATCTACGCAAGTAATATTATGAATTCCACCAGGAGAAAATTTGGATATACTTTACTGGAAATTCTCATAGCTATGGGAATTTTCTTTGTATTTCTGGTAATGGCACTTACCCTTTACGTAAGGGTTTTCAAGGAATATAATTTTGGCGATAAACGCTCCGCCCTGCTTCAACAAAACCGGAGAGCAATGGAAGACATTTCCCTGAATTTGAAAAAGGCAACGACTGTAATATATCCCAATGAAAATGAGTTGTATTCTCCGGGAAGCGATACAATAATTTTTTCTTCTCTTCTGAGCCATACACCCCCCGACGGTAACCCCGCCACCAATGTGGTGGGATACCGGCTAAACCAAGATAACAAATCTCTGGAGTTCTTGTATTATCCCCAGGGTTTTGATCCTGAAGAAGATGATATTGACACTCCCAATTGTGTTGAGAAGATTTCCAGGGGTATTCAGGGCCTGAAATTCCAGCTGGAAGATCCCGACAATCCCCAGCTTGTGACCACTAAAACATGGTCTGTTGATCCTGAAAATTTTAATCTGGAAGAAAAAAACATAACTTATGAAAGTGAAGAAATAACCCTGGAAGAAATGGAAGAGATGAACCAGAACTCAAAGATTATTTTTCTGAAAACCAAGATTTTCATAAGATATTAAATGACCCAGAAAACAACCCAAAATTTATATACTCCAACCTTCTTCTTAATGAACCTGCTAAATTTTCTGGTGCTGACCGGCACCGGTTTTTTTACCCTGTACCCCCTTTACCTGGAAAACCTCCACAAAACCGACACCCAGATTGGATACATCATGGCGTCTTATGCAGTTGCCGGACTGCTGTGCCGGTTTTTACTGGCTCCCCTTATTGACAAATACGGAAGGAAGTTGTTTACACGCCTGGGTATCATAATTGCAATAATTTCCGCCATGCTGTATTCCCTGCCCCTTCCCGGTGATTACCACCTTATTTTTGTCCGGTTTTTTCACGGAATTGGACATGCCCTATACTTCACTTCCATCTTTACCTGGATTGTGGATTACGCACCAAAGGGAAGGATGGCAGAAGCCATTGGAACTTTCGGAATA
>CAZSLZ010000069.1:0-16683 GCA_964607865.1 uncultured bacterium | reverse complement strand
CCAGCTGGCATCTGGGCTCCGCGCATGCTAGTTTGTTTTTCCATCATTACTGCCTGGCAGTCCTGGGTAAGTACCTGATCCCAATTCTGCTGATTCTGAGGGGCCTGGCCTGGTGCAGCTGCTCCGCCGGCTTCCTTGGCTCCGCCGCCTTCTCCGCCGCCGCTGCCAGCTTCTGCCTTGGGCCCTTCTTCTGTTTCCTCTTCTTTCGCTTTTTCCAGCTCATCAACTTGTTTTTTCAAATCTTCAATGAGTTCTTTCATCTCTTCATTTGATTTGCCTTTTTGAGCTTCCTTGTTCTCTTTTAATTCTTTAGCTTCCTCGGTGAGTTTCGATTTGTCAGTAGTATCAACTTTTGAACCTTCTTTGGTTTTCTCAGCGTCTTTAACTTCCCCTACTTTTTTATCGTCACCTTTTGCTGCTTTGGTTTGTGTTGCTTTTTTTGCATTCTTCGCTGCCGATGAAGCACCTGCTTTTCTTGATTTTCTTGAGCTGGCTGCTTTACTGGCACCGCCTACTTTTTTGATTGACATAAAACCGCTCCTTTCAGTTGTATCCAATATAATAATTTTTCCTTGAACTCATTATAGCATGGTGTCAAGAGGGTTATATACTTTTTTTTTGTTAATCTTTAGCTAAATATGTTAACAACCTGTTAACTAATTGTTAATTTATGTTAACTGATTAAGAAAAACCACATAAAGGAATACTATTGGAGGTTATTTAAAATTTAAATACTGTTATACAGGCAAAATAAAATCATGAGATTGAAAAAAGGTTCCATAATTCATAAAAGATATCAGATTCTGGCTCCAATAAAAGCTGGTGGCATGGGCGCTGTCTATAAGGCAAAAGATTTGCATTTCCGGGAAAGAACCGTTGCCCTGAAAGTTATGGTTGAAGATTACCCCGACAAATCAAAGTTGGAGATGATTCACAGGAAATTTGAGGAAGAAGCCAATATACTGCTGGAATTGAACCATCCAAAGATACCAAGGGTCTGGGATCATTTCTCTGACGATGATTTCCATTATATTGTCATGGATTTTATCGAGGGAGACAGCCTGGAAACTCTGCTGGAAGAATACATAAGCCTGTCCGGGGGGCCTGTTCCCGTAAAACTGGTGGTTAATTATGCAATTCAATTATGTGATGTACTAGCTTATTTACATAATCAGAAACCTACTACCATCATTCACCGGGATATCAAGCCCGGAAACATAATTTTAAGAAAGAAAAAAACTGAGGTTGTTCTTGTTGATTTTGGTCTTGCCCGTACGATTAACCCTCAGTCCCAGAGCCTGAGGACCAAGGTAGGCACCGTGGGTTATTCACCGATTGAGCAGTATCAGGGAAAAGCAGAACCCAGGTCGGATTTATATGCGCTGGGTGTAACCATGCACCATCTTATCTGTGGAAAAACTCCCATCCCTTTCCGGATTCCTCCCATTGAAAAAGCATGGCCTTCCATTCACCCCAGGTTGGCAGAGGTAATTGATAAAGCCATTAAAGACAAGCCCGATGACAGGTTTCAGGCCGCCGAGGAAATGGGTGAGGCGCTAAAGGAAGTTTTTGTTTTATTAGATGATAAAACTGCTACTGTTGAAAAAAAGATAGAAACTCAGAGTAATGAAACCCGGGCTTTTCCTTCGGAACAGGGAACTGTGGATTTATCAGATCAGTTATCATCCGGACAGAAGGCCAATCTTCAAAATCAGATATTCGAACCAGCCAAAACCCAGCCAGATGGTAAAGAAGAAGCTGGTGAACCTACTTTTATAGGCCAGAAAGAGCTGCCTGCCCAGGGCAATTACAGTGAAACTCTGGTGGAGCTTCCCGGGCAGATACCTTCTTTTATAGATAAACAGAAATCAGTTTATCTGTTTTTATACCAGTTTTTCAGAAAAAGGAAAACCCGGCAGGTTCTGGTGGTTTCAGCAGTTGTCCTGTTGTTTTTTGTTATTGTATTATTTGCCCAATCTGCAGGGTTTTATCATGTTTTTGATTATCCTCTGAGCGCCAGGGGAAATTGGAAGTTGATTGCCAGAAGTAATGCCGGAGTCCATGATAAAGCAATCCGTTTCAATGTTGATAATACCAGAAAAAAAACTGCGGGTATCTTATTTTCAAGTAAAAAGCCTTCAGATGCTTCATTAAATTCTATTGCCTTTGATATAAACAACATCAAGGGAAGTCCGGGAATTTTAATCTTTGTAAGGGGAGTAGGCTTTTACAGGTTTGATAATTATGAAGAACCTTTTAATTTTAAACCTGTCGTTTTAGCAGAACTGGATGATTTAAATAAAGAAGACTGGGAAAAAACAATAAGTTTTGAAGATATTTGGGATGAAAGCCTGGTTCTGGATGGAGGCCGGCAGAGATATAAGCTTGAATGGGAAACTCAGGATGGTTTTCTGGATAAAATAAGGCTGTTGAAGAATGAAAATGGAAGATTAGCTGTTGTTTATGAAGAAAGTTTTGAAGATATAAAAATTATAGATAACGATGCCTGGAAGTACTTTGGCATTTTAATCAGGCATTCGGGAAAATCCAGAGACGAAGAAACTGTTGAGATAAATAATATAACCATAACAGGTGAAAATTAATCCATCTGTATTTTTTCGGTTTCCAGATCTATTCTTAATATAGTGAGCTCAGAAGCTTTATCACTGAAAAAAATCAATAAACCGGGGTTTGGTTTGACCAATTCTTTTCCATCCTCGTCACAGAATTGTCCGAAGGCGTTGGCATATATCTTATGATTAATTATAAAACCGTTTGTATTAATCATTTTAACACTTCCTGATAATTCATGGGTAGCTGTTTCGCCCAATTCATCGGTAATTGTGTAATTGGTATAAGGGCCGTCCACAGGCCGGAAAGTAATGTGGGTGTTTTTTGTTTTGGCAATAGCATCGCTCTTCAAGTTTTCAAGGTTAATTATCAATTTGATTGCCTGAGATTTTACAATAAAATTATAATATTTGTCCCTGGCTTGAATTGCAATAAAATAAATGGCAACAACTATGGCCAGAACTATGAAAATGTCCAGCAGCGAAAACCCCCTGCTGTTTTTCAGGTTTCTTTTAAAACATAATCTGTTCACAACTGTTTTAACTCTCCCCTGAGAATTTTTTTCCTTTCCTTTTCATACTTTTCAAATTCTTCTTTTAAATTCACAAAAGGTGGGAATTTATATTGACTTTTCAAATTTGCAATAACCTGTAGCCTTTGTTGATATGCCTGAGCATTTTCTTCGAAATTCAGAAGCATTTTATTTGCCAGAATCATAAGTATTTGAGCCTGATAATTGTCTGGTTCAATGTCCAGAGCTTTTTTCGCCATTTTTATGGAATTATTAAGATAATTCTTCGGTAATTTTTGATCACCGGGATATTTATATTCAACAGCAAATTTTCTTGCATTTCCTGGAATTTGAGCCAGTGTTGATTCGTCTCGATTTATTACCAGATGGTTAATGGTTAAAATACCCCTTAAATATTCCTGTTTTCCCAGCTCTAAATAATAATTGGATATCCTGGGGATATTCAGGTAAAAAATCAATGCCAGAAGCATTATCGCTCCCAATGCAACTACTATAGATAATTTTGTGGACAAAGGGGCGATTATAAAATACCACCAGTCGCCTTCTCCAATTTTATTATGGCTGACCTTATAATTAATTTTTTTGACAATCTTATCGTAGATTTTTTTAAATTTTTTAGGTGGGACATAACCCTTGGGCAGGCTGTTCATCAATTCGATAGACATCAATGTTTCACCCCGGGCTAACAAGTGCTCTATAAGTTCCAGCCAGGTTTCATATCTTTGAAAAAGAAAAAATTTGATACCTTCAAGCCTGGGAAAATCTTTAACCTGGCAGATAATTGCTGCTGCTTCCTTTGCCTTTCCCTTTCCTGCCAATGCCAGCCCAATGGCAAATTTCAGTGCTTTATTATTTCTGTCTTTCCTGAGCGCTTTTTTCAAATCTATAATCAATGAGTTAAAAAAGCCGTCGTGAAGTTTCTGTTGGGCTCCCGGGGGTAAATATTCGTTCCAGTTGATTTTTTTATATTTGGATAGCTCCAGTTGGTCGGAATAAATCTGTTCCATTTTGTCTTCCGGGGTTTCTCCGACAAGCTTTTTCAATAATTCATTGTTAACCTGGTCATTTTCAGGAGGCAATTTATCTGGCATGGTCAACTCCCTGCCCTGTCATTCTAAAAAAATGGGGAGAAGGGGAAAACCCCTTCTCCTTTTAAAGTAAAAATCGGTTTATTATTCTTCCATAATCTCCCATTCAATAATTCTGAACAATATGTATTTTCCTATTTTCTGGGGTATGAATTTAATCTGAACATTGCTTCCCACATACACTTCTGTGGGTTTATTGAATTTTTCAAGGGGAGTTTTCTGGAAAATCTTATTATTCTGGTCATAGAATTTGAGTAAATATTCATTTTCTTCTTTTCTTACTGTAAGCAAAACATTATCAGCCACTGGAATCCTGCTTTCCACAGGAAGAATCTCTTCGGTAGCAGGCAACACAAGCAGGAAATTACTTTGCCTGAAGTTCTCAATCTTTTTTATTTCCTTTATTACATTATCTCCGCCGTAAAGGACTGCTTTAACCTTTGGCTCCCATACAAAAGTTTTTATGTTGTCTTTTGATGTGGAAATTGCAATTACCCCGAATCTTTTATCATCAAGCTCAAAGGGAAACTGCAGGCGGTCGCCCAGGCCACGATTCAGGGCATATACAGGATATGTAAGATCGAAGGGGATCCATCCTTTTCCTTCTATGTAGGCTTCGCCAAGATAGTGTTCACCGTTGTCAATAAGGCGGGCGGGAATTCCCACCGATTTTAACATCGAACAGGCCAGCCGGTTTTTTGAATAGCTGATCCCTGCATTATCCCTTACTACCTCTAGGGGGGTTCTGCAAATGTCTTCACGGGGGTTCTTACATATAGCTTCTTTTGCCTGAAGTTTGCCTGAAAGTTTATAGGGCATATTTGCAAAATATTTCGAAAATAAGATGTCGTTGGCGGTAAGCAGCATATCTCCTCTGGAAGAATTCTGTATTAATGATTCTGCCAATTCCTTAATTTCCTGGTTGTTGCCGGGTATTAAATCGCTGGAAGTAAGATATACTTTTACCGTGGGGTCGAACTCGGCGGGGAAGGGATAAGCCTTGTATGGGCGGGTTTTTATGCGTTCAAAAGTGCCTTTGGTGATGAAGTTCTGCACAAAAAATGCGGTTTCAAAGTTTCCACCGATATTTAACCATCTGTTGCCGAATACATCCTCTTCCAGGGTAATGGCAGGCTCTATCAAATCAAAGCCTTCCGGTGTTCTGAAAGCACACCAGTCCCACACCACTTCGCCGTAATGGTTTCTGGCAAGGCCGGCTTTCAGGGTGATATCTTCGTTCTCCGATTTGTTATTCCATTCGTAACCCTGCCTGTTGATGCCGAAAAGGTTATAGGTATCGGCGGGGGCTGCCATAAGATGAATCTGGCTTACTCCTCTTGCAGTGCACGCCCAGATGTCTCCACGGTTATCCATGGTCACCGAATTAATCCGGTTATCCAGAATTTCCGAGTTCTTCCGGCTGTAAGTTTTTATCAGGCGGTTTTTATCGTCCAGGCGGCAAAGCCCGCCTCCCCAAGTCGAAACCCAGATGGTATTATGTTTATCAATAAATAAATCTGTAATCTGATCGATTGGCAGGTCACTGTTGCTGGTATCCATTATATTCCAGGATATGCCGTCAAACATGACAATCCCTTTTTGTGTTGCCCCCATGATGGTCTTGTCAGGAGCTTCAACTATGGCTTCAATTCTGTTTTCCACCAGGGCTGAATTTTCGCTGTTAAAATTTACCCATACTCCATCCTGGCGGTATGCCAAACCTTCATGAGAAGAAACCCAGAGATTTTCCCTGCTGTCTATAATAATTCCGGTTATATTGTTTACCGGAGTTTTCAGGCTTACAATTTCATCGTCGCTGTTGTTAAGCTGAAACAGGCCCCCACCCATGGTTCCCAGAATCTTGTTTCCTTCGGAATCCATATAAATACAGGTTACATTGTTTTCCTTTAAGCCACTGTTGGTATCATTATAAGTCTGCCAGGTTCCGTCAGTCATATTCCAGGCAGACAGGCCTTCTGGGGTAGCAAACCAGATAATATTGTTCCTGAGATCGAATTCAATGTCGTTTATGGCGTTGGAAGCCAGGCCGTCATTTTGGTTATAGGTTAAAATATGGTCATTTGCGTTTATAATTGAAAAACCACCCACATCGTTATTATTAAATTCCCGGGCGCCCACCCATATCCAGTCGCCGGGGTCAGCCTTTATACAACTGAGTTTACCGGTGATTAAACCGTCTTCGTTTATGAAGTTGCTGATTTTTATGGCCTCCTGCTGGGCAAGGACTGATTCCGGGGCAAATAAAAACAGATACATACAAACCAGAACTAAAACCACCTTGGTTTTTAATGGGAAATCTCTCATATTTAAATACTCCTCTCGGTGAGAATTTTGAAAAAATAGACATTAAAATACAGATGCTTTAAAATTCATTCTTAACAGAAAATTTCCTGTTTAATTTTCTATTAGTTATTTATTTTTTTTAATTTGTTATGATTGATTCTGGAGGATTTTTTATCTCACAATTGAAAACACTCCCAAAATATCACAGGAGTGAATTTGATGAAAAATCTTCATATATTCATATTAATAATATTATTCTTCTGCTCCCCGGTCAACCTTGCCGGCGCTGCAGATATCGCCCCTCCCGATGAATTAAACGGGGACCTGAAGCTGATTCTGGGAACTATAGATGGAGAAATCGGTATTGCGGTTTATGAAATGAAAACAGGCAGAAATTTTTCCATAAACGGCGATGAACCTTTCTTTTTATACTCCATGGTTGCTGTGCCTGCAATGGTTACATATTATCAGATGGTTGAAGACAGCGGTGTTGACCCCAACAAGGAGATTGTTGTAGATAAGAAAGACAGGGTGTGGAACCCTACCAGTATAAGCCTCCTCGGGGCGGGCAGTGAAGTTGACCTGGATACCTTGTGCAAACTCATGGTTGTTGCCGATGATTTTACTGCTTCCAACCTCCTTATTCAGCAGATAGGGCTGGATAATATAAATCAACAACTGCAGAATCATAATATTACAGATTGTGAAATGCAGGTTAACCTGAATTATAATGATATTATAAGGGTTATGTTCGGTTTGATCAACAAAATTTATAAAACCTATACCCCGGTGGAAATTGCCAACCACATAGAAAGCAGAAATTTAAAGCCTTTGCCTGATATTCTTGACCAGAACTTCGATGGGCTCAATTATGCAACCCCCCGGGCGATGAACAGGCTTATGAAAAAAATAGCTGAAAGAAGCGTGGTATCCTCCATAGCTTCAAACCGGATGCTGTTACTTTTAAAAGCACAGCAAGCAAGAAGCGGGATTCCTTCCATGATACCTGACAATTATGAAATAGCTGTTAAAACCTCTTCTACCGAATCAGTTCTGAATGATTCCGCTGTAATTTATGGTAGAAACTGTACCGTGGTTATAACCATAATGGGCAAAAATATAAAAGAAGACATTAATAAACTGAAAAGCAAATACGCTGCCATTGCAAGCATCATATTTGATTATTATGAAAATGACAATTAAGCCAGGGTTTTTATAAGAAAATTAATGGTAAAAGGTTTTGCAAGGAAAGTGTCAGGCTGAAAGGAAAGGGTTTTCATCGTTTCCTCGATTTTAATGAATTTGCCCCAGCCTGTGGTTAACACAGTTTTTTCATTCCGGCTGAACAAACCTTCTTCCAAATTTACAGCCAGATCGAGGTCTAATAATACTCGGTTATATTTTCCCGTTTTAAGCTCCTCTTTGAATTCAGAATCGGATTCGCAAACTTTTCCTTCAATTTCAAGTTGTTTTAAGATCTTTTTATACAAGCCGGTTATCAGTTCATCGGCATCATAAAACAGAATATTCAGGTCCGCCAGTATTTCAGGGGAAACTTTGTCAGCAGGAAAAGTAATGTTAATTGATGACGGGTTCAGTTTGAAATCAAAATTCAGTTGTTCAGACAAAAGGTAGAACAACAGGCTGCCGGGGAAATCGGGTTCTGTTTGTGTATCTGTCAATTTTACAGGAGCATGGCCTGAAGAACCGGCGTCTATGGTTACCAGGGTTTTTTCCCTCTCCTGGCTGGTGGTTACTTTTATTATATCTTTTTCTGATTTGATAAACCGGGTAAAGATGTGGGAAAATAATTGGTTTATTAACCCAGGCTGGGTGGCAACATTGGTGGTGGCGCCCAGTTCAAGTTCGAAATGAGATTCTACAGAAGTACCCGGGTAAAGTTGTTCAATAATTTGCTTGCTGTGCAGGGTGGTTTCCTGAATCACCTGGTTAATATCCACACTGGATTCATTTTCCGCGGGGCTAATTTTCTTGGTTTTCGAAATGTAGTTGACCAGTTCTTTTCCCTGGTGAGATACCTTGGAGATTTCCGAAACTGAATCCAGAATTTCCGGGTCCTCTTCGAACATTTCAATAAGTTGGGAAAAACCGGTTACCCCGGTGAAAACATTGTTCAGATCATGTGTAAGCCCGGCGATGCTTTCTCCCAGTAATTTCAAGTTTTCATTCTGAACCATGTTGTTTTCCAGAACTTTTTTCTCCAGGTGCAGTTTTTCGATGAGCTGGTTTTTAGAAAACGAGCTTATCAAGCTGTCGCAAAGCAATAAGGCGAGGTTTCTGATATTGTGATTCTTTATCTCAGGTTCGGTTTCTATAAGCATGAAGCCGAAAAATTTATTATTGAATTTTATTGCCCTCAGTGAGATATGGCTGTTAATCTCCTGTTTGAGCCTGGTTTCCAATTCCTCCAGTTTGTCCGGGGTCGGTGAGAGATCATGGATTTTGCCGGTTATATTTTTAAAAGTATTTCTGTAAGAATTCTTTTCATCGGTTTCGGGAAAGAAAAAAGCTCCCAGATCTTCGCTGTAAAGAAAGAAATCTATGTTTTTTAGCGATATCTGTTCTTTGTATTCCCTGACCTTTTTTAACAGGGCTGAAGCGTTGTTTACAGTTTTAAGCTCCTCAATAAACAGACTGGTCCAATTATCGGTGGTGGTAATATTGCTCATAATTGTCCTCCATTTTATATTTATACTACTTCCATCTTGAAGAAGCAGGTTGCTCCTATGAACTCTCTTAAAATAGAGTTTGGGGGAATTTCATCGGTGCCGATTTCCAGGAAATTATCAGTAAAACTCAGAAGCCTCTTGGCTTCTGCAAATGCCGGTTCGGTTGGGGGTATCTTTCTCAGCAGGGGTTCTACAAAAGATTTTAAAACCGCCAACTCATAGATCAATGCCGAATTGAACATCACGTCAGCTTCTTCCTGGAAAGGAAAAATAAAGTTTTCTTCGCCTCTTCGAACCGAGGGCCACTGGTAAATGGTTTCCATTGCTGTGTGATTTCGAAACCGGCTGTCCCTGACTATTCTTCTGATTATTCTGGTATCGGTAGTGGGAATCCGGTTGTGGTTGTCCAGGTTCAAGGCGGTCAGGGCGGAAACGTAAATCTTGAACTTGTTTTCCGGGGGCACCGATTCGCTCAATTTCTTATTCAGCCCATGGATTCCTTCCACCATAAGAACGTTTTTTGGGGAAAGCCTTAATTTCTTATGGTCCGGAATTCTTCTTCCCAGTTTAAAATCAAACCTGGGAATGAAAACCTCTTTTTCCATCATCAACATTTGCAGATGCTCGTTAAAAAGCGCTATGTCGATGGCGTCAATATGGTCAAAATCAAAGTTGCCGTCCTCGTCCAGTGGAGTTTTATCCTTGTCAACAAAATAATCATCAAGAGATACCGTAATGGGCCTGAATCCGTTTACAATCAGTTGCACTCGAAGCCTCTGGGCGAAGGTGGTTTTTCCCGATGAGGAAGGCCCAGCTATAAGAATAAGTTTTATTTCTTCGCGGTGTTTAGCAATTTCATCAGCGATTCGGGCAATCTTCTTTTCATGCAGTGCCTCGGCGACCCTGATAAGATCGTTTATTTCGCCGTTCATTATTATATTGTTCAAAGAAGCAATATCCGAAACTTCCATGATTTCAATCCATTTTTTATACTCGGAGTAAATCTTTGCAACTTTTGTCTGTTCATGATAAGGGGGAAGCTGATCCGGGTAATCCGGGGTGGGAAAACGCAAAATTAATCCCGGCGAGTAAAACCTAAGTTCAAATTTGCCCAGCACATCTGTGGAGGGGGGAAGCCGGCCGAAGAAATAATCCGTATAACCTTCCAGGGTATATACTTTCATGGTCTTCTTTCGCCGGAACTTCAATAACTTGGATTTGTCCGGCAGTTCTTCCTTTTTAAACAGTTCCAGGGCTTCATCTTTGTCCATCTTGGTGCGTTCAAATTTTAAGCCGGTTTTTATAATTTCATCCATTCGTTTTTTGAGTTTTTTCAAAGTTTCCCTATTCATGGGAATTCCGTTGGACCACCGGCAGAACAAACCCTTGGACAAAGAGTGAAGCACTTTGATTCTGCGATCGGGAAATAAATCCCGGGCAGCTTTAACCAGAACCATAGTGAAGCCTCTGGTCAGTATCCTGTATCCGTCGGGGTTGGTGTGATCAATAAAGATAACCTGGGAGTTGTCGGTGGGTTCTTCCCATAAGTCGTGGATTTTATTGTTTACTATTGCTCCCAGAATGGGATGCCTGGGGTTTTTTATCACTTTCTTTGCTATGTCAATCAGAGGTGTGCCTTTCTTGACCAGGAGGGAGCTGCCATCCTTGAGGTAAACCTTTATAGTTTGCGGCATTATGTTGTTCCTTTCTTTTCACGACTACAACAGAGTAAATTGACCAAATAAGTATTATAAATGATTTTAAAATATATTACAAGATTCTATCTGCTTTTTAAATATATGTACTCCCGTTTGTTAGATTCCAGGTTGCCAAGTTTTACCCAGATTTCATACCTGATATTTTCATCAGTTTTGTTTATATCCGAGGGTATCTGGAATTCAATTTTTCCATCTTTCCAGCTGATTATTCCGGGCTTTAAAAAACTGGAATTCTTCTGGGACTTTATGAAAACCTGATTACCTTCAGAATTGGTTCCCAGATTGTAACCAACTATTGCCAGAATACCACCCCTGCTTTGATAAGGAGCCAAGCTGAAAATACGGGGCTGAACGTTGAATAATTTTTCCTTTGAATACACTCCTCCTGAAAAAACTTTAACAGGAATGGAATTATCTTTGAGATTTGCAGGTTTTATGTTCCCCGGAACTTTTACTCCAATACGATCGTTCTTTACCGATATTATTTCAGCTTCAGCCTGCCCGAATAAAACTTTAACCGACGATTTTATTCTGCCGAAGCCCTTGCCCTTTATTTGAACAGAGGTTCCAGCGCCTCCATGGTAGGGAGAAAAACCATGGAGCTCGGGTTCCCATTTTAATTGCCGGGGTTTGCTTCTCAATTTACCCGCCTGTACTACCAGGTCAACAGTATTATTTTTTCTCCGGTCCAATTTTAGTTCATAAGGCTTTACGGAATCTGGCAAAATTACCAGTATTTTGTTGGAAGTCCATTGTTTGATTTTTACTGGGGTTGAACCAACGTAGGCTTTTCCCCAATCTATATAATCTCCGAAGTTGGTTCCCTTAATTTCAATTTCCAGGCCCGGGCTTCCATGATTAGGTGAAATCCGCTTTATCCGAGGAAGAATATCAAAAGCTTTAATTTCTGATTTGGCGCCGGTGGCAGTTTCAATAACCACAGGTAAAACCAGCCTTTTTCTTCGTCCGGTTTCTTTTAAATCTGTGGGTTTTACATCCGATGGGACTACTATTTCTGCTTTTTCTTCTGTCCAGGATAGAATTTCAGCTGGGATGGAACCGAACCATGCTTTTCCCGGTGTTGAGCCCAGGTTTTTTCCATAGATGGCTACAACTGTTCCTGCCCCTCCGCTGGAAGGAGAAAGATATTTAACTTCCATGTCTTCCTGCGCGGATAGTTGGGCTGAAAGTATCAGGATCAATAAAATACAATAGATTGTTTTTTTCATGTTGGCCTCCCCGGTTTTTTTCTTTTTTCTCTCTGGTATTTATTTTATCCTTTCCATCACATATACAGGAAGTATTAAAATAATAAAGAATTTTCATAAAAACTCTCGGGGGTAAAAATTTGGACCGAAGATTAAAAGGGTTAATTGTAATTCTTGTGGGCTCTCTTTTTCTTGGGGCTCTTTATTTTGTATTTGATACCGTCGATGTTCCGGTTATTTGTTTTTTTATTGATAAAATTCATTCTCTGGAACTTAAAATTTATGACAGCCATATGAACAGCCAGGGGATTTATGAACCTTCACAAGATATAGTTGCCATAACCCTGGACGAAAAATCTGATCGGGAACTTGGTCCTTTCCCTTGGCCAAGAAGTTATCATGGCAAGGTTATCAGAAACCTGAAAGCTTCCGGGGCAAAGGTTATAGCTTTTGATGTGGCGTTTATAGGTGAAAAAGATGCCGCTGATGATAAGAAAATGGCCAGGGCGGCAGAAGAAGCTGGTAATGTTATAACAGTGGTTTTTCTTAAAGTGGATGAAGAAGGTGGAACTTATCTCTTAAACCCTTTTGGCGCCCTGAATGCAGCAACGGTAAAAGCAAGCCCGGAATTAAAAAAAGACAGGGATGGAATCATAAGGAGGGCTGCCATAGATAAAGATGAGAAATCTCTTCATCTTGACCCCCTGTTTCTGAGTGTAATAAAAAAATACTGTGAATTGCCTGATTCTCAAGTCAGAATGAGTCCCGAAAAAGATTTTCTGCTGTTAAATGACAAAAAAATTCCTATTACAAACAACTACATGTTTGTTAATTTCTGTGGTAAGACCTATCCCCGGTATTCTTATGCCGATATATATAAAAAGAATTATTCAGATGAACTGGTTAAAGATAAGATTGTTTTGATTTTTTCTGTAACCGATCCCCTGGACAGGTTCAAAATACCCCGGAAAACCCTTAAGGCAAATAACGAAATAACGGAAATAATTCCCGGTGGTGAAATTCACGCTAATCTGATACAGACCCTGTTGGAAGAAAGGTGGATCGATAAGGCTGGTGGAATCTTTTCCTGGTCAGCTGGAGTTTTACTGTGCATTCTCATAATTGTTTCCATGTTCAGGCTTAATTATATTCAGGCTATACCTGTGTTGATTCTGGAATTGGCGGTTTATTATTTTGTGGTCAGATTCTTTTTTGTGAATAAGGGTTTATGGATAGAATACATGATACCTTCATTCATGGTTTGTATTTGCTGGTTTGGAGTATTATTATATGAGTCAAACAGAGTGCGGAATCTGTTTACTCAATTTTTACCCCGTAATGTGGTTGAAAAAATTCTGAGATCGGAAAAAGAAACCGAACTGGGAAGTGAGTTGACTTCAGCTTCGGTGTTGTTTTCAGACATTCGAAATTATACGACACTCTCGGAAAATTTGCCCCCTGAAAAAGTTCTTGCACTTTTAAACGAATATCATTCTATTATTCATAAAGTTATTAAGGATAATAAAGGTTATGTCCTGGATTATATGGGCGACGGTGTCATGGTTTCCTTTGGAGTACCTGATAAGCTGGAGAATCATTCATATTGGGCGGTAAAAGCTGGGTTGGAAATGCAGGATGCGGTGAGAAAAATGAATTGTGATAAATCACGGCCCGACATGCCCCTGATAAGAATCGGGGTTGGTATTGCCTCCGGGGAAGTGGCGCAGGGGTTTGTTGGGGAAAAAACCCGTAAAGAATATACTGTAATTGGGGATGTTGTAAATACAGCTTCCCGCCTGGAAGGACTGACCAAAAATATGGGTTCAGATATAATTATAGATGAAAACACCTTCGTTGAAACAGGAGAACACTTTAAAATAAAAGATCTGGGGGAAGTAACGGTGAAGGGGAAAAGCCGTTCGTTAAAAGTTTTTGGGGTTTTAAAATAAGAGTTTGCTTGTTTTTAAAAGAAGGAATACTGAGATAAATAGAAAATAACACAAAAAACTTATTTTTTGGCATAGATCTTAATTTTTATGTTTCCGAGAGGTGAAAAATGGATAACAACAACAGAAGAGTGGTAGTAACAGGTATTTCAGCAGTTTCACCCTTTGGGGTAGGTATTGACGTTTTATGGAAAAATCTGATTGCAGGTAATTCAGCAGTCGGTAAAATCACCCAGTTCAATCCCGAAGGCTTTAGCGCTCAAATTGCCGCTGAGGTAAAAGATTTTAATCCTGAGGATTTTATGGCTCGTAAAGAAGCAAAAAGATATGATCGTTTCCTGCAGTTTTCCAAAGCAGCTACTAAACTTTGCATGGATGACTGCAAACTTGAAATAACCGAGGAGTTATCCTACAAAATCGGTTGTGCCATAGGATCGGGAATCGGGGGTATGAGCACTTTTCAGTCAACTCATGAAACCTTGCTGGAAAAAGGCCCTGGAAGGGTAAGCCCATTCTTTATTCCTATGATGCTGATTAATATGTGTTCGGGTTTGGCTGCTATCGATTATAACCTGAAAGGACCCAACTTCAGCATAGTAACAGCTTGCGCGACCGGTAACCATAACATAGGTTTTGGCTTTGAAACCATCAGAAGCGGAAAAGCTGATCTCATGCTGGTAGGAGGTTCTGAAGGCTCTATCACTCCTCTGGCAGTTGCCGGTTTTTCATCAATGAAAGCCATTTCGTTTAATAATGATAATCCTGAAAAAGCCTCCCGCCCCTTTGATAAAAAACGTGATGGCTTTGTAATGGCTGAAGGCGCTTCGGTTTTAATGCTGGAAGAATTGAAACATGCAAAAGCAAGAAATGCCCACATTTATGCTGAAGTAGTCGGTTTTGGAATGAGTGCAGATGCATATCATATAACACAGCCCATGAAAGAGGGCGACGGGCCTGTAGTAGCCATGAACATAGCTTTAAAAGACGCTGGAATAGAACCGGCCAAAATAGATTATATTAATGCCCATGGAACTTCTACGCCTCTTGGAGATATTGCTGAAACAAACGCTATAAAACGTGTTTTTGGAGAACACGCCAAAAAAGTTGCCATTTCTTCTACAAAATCCATGATAGGCCATCTGCTGGGCGCTGCAGGGGCGATCGAAGCTCTTATTTCGATTCTGGCTACTGTCAATGACGAAATTCCCCCGACTATCAACCAGGAAGAACCGGACCCTGAATGTGATCTCAACTATGTACCTAATACATCAGAGAAACGAAAAGTCGAATATGCCATGAGCAATTCTTTTGGTTTTGGAGGGACTAACTCGGTAATTGTTGTTAAGAAATACAATGGATAGTTTTGAGTCGGAGTTAGAAAAATTAGAATCTTTGTCAAAAAGGTATAACCTGGAGTTTAACAATAAAAAATTATTGTTACGTTGTTTTGTTCATGATTCCTTTGTATATGAAAATGAATATATTGAAGTGAGCAACGAGAGATTGGAGTTTCTGGGAGATTCTGTATTGGGGCTGGTAGTGAGCCATCTTCTTTTTAAGTTATATCCCGATTGGGAAGAAGGCAAACTTGCTCTTTTGAAGTCCCGTCTGGTCAGTTCAAATTCCCTGGCAAAAAGAGCCCGTGAAATGGAGCTTGGAGATTATATACTTCTGGGAAGTGGAGAAGAAAACCGGGGTGGAAGAGATCGGACTTCAATTTTGGCGGATTCCCTGGAAGCCTTTATCGGAGCAATTTATCTGGATCAGGGATTTGAAAGGGCTTTTGAATTTATAGAGTTTGTTTTTGCCAATTGTATTCTTGTTGATGTTCCCAAAAAAGATAATAAATCATGCCTTCAGGAATATTCTCAGAAAGAGTTCAAATCTTTACCCTTTTATGAAGTGGTTCACGAGGAGGGCCCGCCCCACCAGCGGTTATTTACAGTGGAGGTTTGTGTGAATGAAAAAGCTGTGGGAATAGGCAGAGGCAATTCAAAAAAAGAAGCAGAGCAGAATGCTGCCAAGGATTTGCTTGACAAATTGATAAATGAGAAACCCCAGGTGTTTTAATGGGGCTTTGGTATAAAGAAGAAGCTGAAGGAATAAAAATGAAAATCCATGTAGTTCCTGGTTCTTCCTCGGATATGATAAACGGTTTGTATGGCGATTCTTTAAACATAAAAATTTCTGCCCCTCCGGTTGAGGGTAAGGCAAACAAGGCGATTATAAAATTTCTTTGCAGGCTGTTTAATATAAAAAAACGAAATGTGCAGATTATCTCTGGTGAAAAATCGAGGCAAAAAACTGTTTTTTTGAGGAATGTGGGATATGATGAAATAAAAGCAGTATTATAAACCAGCCAGTTTCAGAAAAAAATCAGTTTTAGCAGGTATGAGTTAATTATTGCTGAATTATGTACTTAAGTACATTCAAGAATTTTTGGAAAGGGGTATTATATGTCAGATAAATTTCAACCTTTAATGCAGGAGCAGAGTACTCCATCTTTTGAAAAAAGTATAACGCCTTCCCTGCAATTTTCAATTCCCTACCTATCTGAGGGTGAGGACAAGAGATTCCGAAGTTTTATAGGTGTGTTTTATGAATCGCCTTTTCCTGATTTTCCCAC
>CAZSLZ010000068.1:0-16873 GCA_964607865.1 uncultured bacterium | reverse complement strand
ACCTGGTCTTTTTACCTGAAGAAGCGTCAATTAAACTCAGAACCTCTTTTTTTTCTCTAATCAGCCGCCTTATGGGTGATGAACCAGGTTTGATTACGGCAATTATTTTGCAGGCATCTACATAATTGTTATGGCCTATATTTAAAAAACTGCTTTTCATTTTTCCTCTTTACCATTCTTCTGGGTAGAGTCTATAATTATGACCTTTTCTTTTACTATGGGGCTGGAAATTGGTTCTATATTTCTCTGAAAAACCTCAGTGCGGTGAACTGAAGGAATCAGATAATATATTCCTGGCAAATATACCTGGTAATGATGGGATAAAACAGCCAGAATCAACGACAGGGAAACAATTAATATAATTAACTTGAATACTTTCCAGAAAATTGCCATCTTTAAGCCTGTCTTTTACGATATACCCGGGGCAACTTCTGCCTGGGGGTTTTCTTCAATATCGTTTTCCCCGTCTGGGGCCACCTCAAATTCGCTTAAAATATCCTTGGGTTTTATTCCTGATTCCTCAAGTTTATTTTCAAACTCCTGTTTTAAATTCTGGGCAAAATCCAGGTTTTCTTCTTCAAAAGAAAGTTCGATAGCTTTTTTGAAATTTTCGTATGCTTCATCTACCTGATTCAGGTGCAATAACAGAACTGACAGCCTGCCGTAAGCTCCCAGCAGCTCCGGGTCCCACATTATTGCTTCCCTGTATTCCCTGGCAGCTTTCTCAAATTCGTTCTTTTTGAAATATGCCATACCCAGGTTGAAATGGGCTTCTGCGTATTGGGGGTCCAGCTTGAGAGCTTCTGACCAGTTTTCAATGGCCAGGTCCCAATCTTCCTTCTGAGCATAAATAATACCTAAATTATTATATGCAAAAAAGTTATCAGGATCTTTCTGGATTGCCATATTAAAGGCTTTTTCAGCTTGAGCCAGGTTTCCCAGGGAAGTATATATTAACCCCAGGTTGTTATAGGTATCCGCATCAGATGGGTTTACTTTTAATGCCTGTTGGAATATTTCAATCGCTTCCTTGTTCATATCCATTTCTGAATAGATTAAACCCAGGTTATGATATGATTCGGAAAACTCCGGCTTAGCACTTATTGCCTCCTTGTATTTTTCTATTGCATTTTCATAATCTTCAATTTTGGTCAGGTATTGTCCCATTTTATTTAATACAAATACATCTTCGGGGTTTGTTTCCAGAACCATGTCTAATTCTCTTATGGCTTCATTATAGTAACCCAGTTGATAATAACAGTTAGACAGGTTTTCCCTTGCCTGAATCAACGAAGGGTTAATAAATAAGGCTTTTTTAAAGTGGTTTATTGCTTTTTCAAGTTCACCCATTCGCATGAAGCATATTCCCAGTTTGCTGTGAGTGGGCGCGTCGTCATTCTTGATTTCAACAACTCTTTCCAGAACCCGCTGGGCCTGGTTCAGGTTATTACTCAACAGGTAAACCTGTCCCAGGTTATTTAAGACAAAAACATCTCTGGGGCTGAATTCAAGCGCTTTATTATAATGTTTTATTGCCTTCTCATAATTTCTGGTCTGGGCATAAATCATGCCCTTGTAATTATGGGCAAAAGAATCATCAGGGTTGATTTCCAACACCTTGTTGAAAATTGACAGGGCTTCCTTGTATTTGTATTCTCTTGCCAGGGTCCTGCCCAGGTTATTGCCGGCATAGGTATCGGAAGGATTTATCGCAAGAGCTTTCTTAAATTCGTTTTTGGCATCTTCAAACTGCTCAAGCCTTTCATAGGCCTTGCCCAAGTTGTTATGAGCATAAACATCGCCGGGGTCTATCTCCAGAGCTTTTTTAAATTCGCTGATGGATTCTTTTATTTTTCCCAGCTTGGAAAGTAAAACTCCAAGGTTATTATGGGCATAAACATCGTCAGGGTTGATTTTTACAGCCCGCCGATAACAGTTAATGGCATCCTCGGTCCGCCCCAGTTTTTTCATTATCATTCCTATATTATAATAACCCGAGCTGAAGTGGGGGTTAATCTCAATTGTCTTTTTCCAGTATTCCAGGGCTTCCTTGTAATTCTTTTCTCTTACTGCCATCTGCCCCAGATTGCTGTAAGAATATATATCTCTGGGATCCTGATGCAGGGCTTTCCTGTATTCGTCCTGAGCATTTTCCATCTGGCCCATTGCCAGATATGCAAAACTTAACAAATGACGAGCCCTGTTGTTAGAAGGGTTTAACTCAACAGTTTTTTTCCATTCCTTGCAGGCAAGCTCCAGTTCGCCCTGCTGGATATAGCATAATCCTAACTGATGGCGTAGCTCGGAATCATCAGGAGAAGCAGCGATTTTACTTTTTAATTCTTTTATTTTTTCTTCCATAATTATCTTCATTATAAATTGGCAAAAGTTATAGAAAACTTCTTTATGCCTTGAGTAAATCCTTCTTGAATGCAAGCCTTTCAGACGAGGCGATTATTTGTTTTCTATCTTGAATTATTTAACTTTTTTAGATATAATAAACTTATGTTTTTTGAAAATGGCCAAACAATTAATAAGGATATTACAAAAATATTCTCCGCGAATTAGCCAGAAACTTCAAACTATTGATTAATATATTCAAGAAAGATAAGACATAAGTAGAAGAGGGAGAAATGAAAAGAACTGAGATTCTCAATGTTAACAAGGATCGGAATGTACTTGTGGAGATTGCCGATGGCCTTAATGACAGTTTTGTGGTTGATTCAGCCCTGGGGGGTAAGAAAGCCCTTGAAATGTTACAAAAAAAAGAATACCAGGCAATTCTGATTGACTTTCAAACTTCCGATATAAAACAGGCTGGCTTTTTTACAAATGTAGAACGCATTTCTTCGTCAATTCCACTGCTTTTTTATAAAACCACAGGTGAAAAAGTGGGTGAAGACCAGAATTTACAGGATATTCTCTTTATAAACACCGAAAAACCCGGCTGGCAGGAAGAGTTAACTGAAATTATCAATTCAGCAATTCAATTCTCGCAACTGAAAAAAGAGCCTGCTGAAAAAGAGATAGATTCAGTTTCCCCAGCTTACAAAAATGACGATGTTTTTTTTGCTCCCGGCAAGGAACAGACTGGAATTATTGATTCCCCACCGAAAAACAAGGGCGGCCCCTTTATCGTGGTGTTGGATTCAGAAGGAAGAATACTTCATTTTAATTTTGAATTCTTTCTGGTATCGGGAAAAATCCTAAAGGACAGCCTGGGACATTATTTCTGGGATATGTTTGACGGTGATCGGGACCAGGCTGTTGTTTACAAGGCTGTGAAAAATCTTTCCTCTCAAATTTTCTCGTTGCAGTTTGAAACCGGGAAACCCAGAAAAAGTGAAGGCGATGACCATTATCTGTGGTCTCTGAGCCGATTTAAAACCGGAAAAACAGAGTTTCTGGTAGCTGCAGGCAACAAGGAAAAGTATGAAAAGAAAACTGTTGCCGAAAATAACTGGAACTTGAACGATCTGGATGATGTGGAGTATGCTGTTACTCATAATTTAAGAAGTTCCATCAATATTGTCATGAGTTTTCAGGATAAAGGGGAGCAGGGGGCGGAACAACTGGAAAAACTCCTGGTAAAACTGAAAGACCAGACCCAGGAAGCCCTGCAGGTTATAGATAAGGTGCATCAACTCTCCCGGGCAGGCAAAAAACCCGAGTTTCTGGAAACTATTGATTTAAAGGAACTGTTTCAAAAAATTTTTCTTACCCTGAATGTTCATCATATTCCTGTTGAATTCAACACTCCCCAGGTAATGCCTACCTTACAGGGAGATCTAAGAGGGATGGAGTGGGCCTTTACAAACCTTATAGCCAATGCCATAGAATTCAGAGATTCCGAAAAGCAGATACTTATTATTGATGTAGGTTATGAACTTCTGGAGGGGGCTGTGAAAATCTGTGTAAAAGATAACGGGCTGGGGTTGAATAAAAATGAATTGTCAAGTATTTTCAAACCCGGATATACCCGTCGGGGGACTTCCAGGGCGTCGGGGTTTGGCCTGGCAATAACCCGGAGAATAATTGAAGCCCAGGGCGGTGAAATTTACGCTGAAAGTGACGGGGAAAGGCAGGGCTCAGAATTTTATGTCATTTTGCCTGAAAAATAATTTTGGGGAAATTTGCGCTTCAAAAAAAATTTCCTCAAAAGGGTTTTTTTACCTGATTCGTTTAAATTAAGTAAAAACGAATCAATAAGGATAGGCCAATGCGTTGTCCCCAATGTGATAATGATTTACCCAGAAAAATGAGGTTCTGTATAAATTGCAGGTTTGATTTTTCATCCGTTCCCGGTTTCTTCGATACTCCCCAGCTGCCTTCCGGCTTTATTCTTAACCGCCGTTACAGGGTTCAGGAGTATGTTACTTCTGGGGGGATGGCTTACATATACAAAATTGAAGAGCTTCAACTGGGCAAGACCTATGCCTTGAAAGAAATGATGAACTATTTTACCAATGACGACGAAAGGCAGAGGGCGGTGGACAGGTTTGCACGGGAAGCTGAGATTCTTTCTAAATTGACTCATCCCTCCATACCCCGGATAGTAGATTTTTTCAGTGAAAACGACCGTCATTATTTGATTATGGATTTTATTGAGGGAGAAGATCTGGATACGGTTTTACTGAAACAGGAATCAGGAAGGCTGTCCCAGGAAAAGGTTCTGGAACTATTGTGGAAGCTAATCGATCTTTTTAAATATTTGCACAATCTAAGGCCTCCTCTGATTTACAGAGATTTAAAACCCGCCAATATTTTAATTACTTCAGAAGAAAGAGTCTTTTTAATAGATTTCGGAATTGCCAGGCTTTTTGTACCCCAGACAAAAGGGACACTCATAGGTACTCCGGGATATACCCCGCCTGAACAATATAAGGGAGTTATGGATGTCAGGGCTGATATTTATGCATTGGGAGCTACTCTTCACCACCTGCTTACCGGTAAAGACCCCCGCCAGGAAATACCCTTTGATTTTGAACCCGTGGAGGATATTGTACCTGATGTGGATCCGACTTTTGCCAGGCTTGTGAAAAAGAGCCTGTCTTACAGAATGGATGAGCGGTTTCAGAATATTGAAGAACTGGCTGAATTTCTGGAGGAATCAGACTTGGTAAGCGAGGCCCGCAAACTCTTCAATAAAGGTATGATGAAACTCAAGAAAAAAGAATATTCAGAATCGGTAGGTTTTTTCAATGAGGTTATCACTAGAGAGCCTGATAATTATTTTGCCAGGGTGAACAGGGGAATCGCATTTAAAAAGGAAGGAAAGTTTGCCCTGGCTATTTCAGATTTTAAAGAAGCTTTGGGTTTGCGACCCGATATTCCCGATTTGAATTTTTACCTGGGAAGCGCCCTGGTTGCCAACCTGGAATTTGACCAGGCAAAACAAATATTTCAGAAACTGATAAAATTAGACCCCGGTGATTTCAGGGGGTATTATCAGCTGGGAAAGATTTACAAAGAAGAAAATAGTTTTGACAGAGCCCTGGAGATGTTTAAAAAAGCCTTGCTTTGCAAGCCGGATTTTGAAAAGGCAGAGTTGGAAATTAAAGAGTTATTGGGCCGGCAGAAAACAGGAAAGCGTATAAAAGAGTATGACCAGGCAGTTACCGAGGATGTGGATCCCCTGAGGGCTTATTATAAGCTTGGAATGTATTTTCTGGAGTGGGGCAGGCTGGAAGAGGCTGAGGCGGAGTTTCTGAAAGCCCAGAAAATTATTCCTGATGATTTTGATTTATTATTAGGTATGGGAGAGTTATATTCCCGGATGGAAAAATTCGAACGAAGCGCCTGTTTTTATGCCCGGGCGGTTCTGATGAAACCTGAAGATTATAATTTGTATATACTGGCCGGTGAGAATTATCTGGAAGGTGGAAAAGAAAAATCTGCAATGGAAATCCTCCGCCTTGGTGTGGAGGAGATTATCTGCCAGGACGAAGACCTGGAAGATAACGAAAAATTAGTAATAATGCTGGGAATGATTATTGAAATTCTGGAAAACCAGGGTGAATGCCCTGCCGGGGCTTTGGAATTGAAACAGGCCCTGGAAAAAGGTGAAGAAATAACTGAAGCCTTTGATTATTTCTGGAGAAACCTGAAGAAAATCAGGTAAGGCAAAGCATCAGGCTGCGATAATGCGGTTTATTTTCTTGATAAGATCATCCACATTTAATATTTCATCAGGATAAGTTATTGAATGGATGTTTATTCTGAGTTCCTGATCGCTTTCAGGCACTTTCATCTTGTTCAGTCGATTGAATATTCTCTGCTTAATAATGTGGGCTTCTTTAATGTCTGACTCGCTGATGACTACCAGTATTTCCTTGTCGGAGTAAGGGTGTAGTTTATCCTGGGGATGCCTGAGGGTCTTTCTGACCTGCTCTTCAATATTTACGAATAAGTCTTTATATTCGGGTTCTGAAAGGTTCTGCTTTATAAACTGGGAGTTTTTAATGTCAATAACAAAAAAAGTGAGGCAGGAAAGGCTCATTTTTGCTTTTTCCAGGCTATCCTTGAGCAGGGTTCTCAAGGTTGCCCATACTTTGCCGTATTGAGGCAGGTTCAGGCCATAGGTGGTTCCGCTTCCTTCCAGGCTCTTTACCCAGATAGCCCCCTGGTGTAATTCCAATACCTGTTTTACCAGCGGCAACCCAAAAGTTGTGTTCAGAGGGCCCTCTTCAAGTTTCTGGGGAACATCCCTGGGAGATAAAAACAGGGTTTTCTGTTGCGCCAGAGGAATACCAGGCCCGGTATCGGAAATATTTATTACAATATGATCCACATCGGAATCAAGATATTTGGAAACGGATTTGGGGAAATATTTAAGAAGCTGATCTGGCAGCCAGCTTCTGGGAACCCGGATGACTTTTATCTGGATGGTTCCGTTTTCCGGGGTGTTCTGAATTGCATTGTCAATAAGAATTTTAAATGCATTCTGTAATTTTTCCTTATCACCGATAATTTCCGACATACCCCGGGGCATTGACAGTTTCAAGGATATATTCTTTTCTTTGGCGTCATATTGGCATTCCCACAGGGCAGCTTTTAAAATTTCCACAATATAAATTGATTCGGGATTGTATTCCAACTTACCAGCTTCCGCCAGGGCATAATCTATTACCGATTGTAAACTGTTCTGGAAATTACTGAAGGATAGTTCCACCTTGGAGAGTGCTTTCTTTAATTGATCCAGGTTCATATATTTGCTCTTGTTTTTCAGGGTGAACAATATCTGATCCAGGTTCTTCAAAGGGTTTCTCAACTCGTGGCTCATTTTTTTGTAGAAGGTTTCGTATTTATCATTGCTGGTTTTCAGGTCTTCAATTATGGTGTTGGATTTTAATATTTTTATTGAATGTTCCACAGCTGAGCCAAGAATTCGGGAAGTGTTTTCCAGAATAATGCTGTCTTCTTTGGAGTATGTTCCGGTCTGGCTGGAAGCTACAGATATGGAGCCCTTGAACCGGTCGTGGCTGTAGATTGGAGTGATTATTCGTGAATTAAGCTCGTTTTGTTGATAGACAATATCCTCGGTAAATTCCTTTTTGTTTTCCAGGCTGTTATCTATGCGGGATTGACGGTTTTCCCATACCCAGCTGGTGCTGGAGTCGGCTATAGGGATAATGCTTTTCTTGATTTTAGGTTTATCTTCTCTCAGGTTGATGGAATGCATCAGGTAAATGTTTTCATTTTCATCATAGACTGATATGCTTCCCCAGTCCATATTGATAAATTTACTTAAGGTGGTTAGGAAGTTTCTGCACATTTCTTCAAAATTGTCAATATTCTGGAGGGTAAGAAGTATTTTATGTTCCTTATGAACTGACTCCATCTCTTCGAGAACCCTTTGCGATTGCTTTTCGAAGGTAATAATATCGTTTATAAGTAGAATAGTCATGTTTAAGGTTACCAGTTCCCCGGTGGTGGGAGGGGCATCGGTAGATGGCTGAATTAAAAGGATGCCGTAAGGAATTCGGTTACTGGCAACAGGCAGCGCATAAAGCCTGCTCACATCGTTTAACCGCGCCCAGTTACGGACTTCCTTCTTTAATTTGGGATCATTCTTTAATTCGTCAAGGACCTGAAATTCCTGATGATTAAAAACGGAAGTAAACTTTACAAATTCCTGCTCCTTAATGACAATTTCATTGAAATTGCCTTCTTCTCTGGATGAGGGGTTAAGCCGTTCCAGTTTGTCCCCCCGGGCATTTTTTGCAAAATAATAGAAATCTTTGTAATTGTATATGTCAAGAAGAATAGAAATTATTTTCTGGACTCTTTGATCCAAACCTTCGATATTTTTAATTTCAAGAAAATAATTTTCTATCTTTATGAAATCTTTCTGGTTTTCTTCCAATTCCTGATTATATCGTTGAATTTTATCCTGCAATGCTCTTGTTACCTGGGTTAAATTTGAATTCATCTCTTCAAATTCTGCCGGGGCATTTTCAAGAGGCAGAAATTTTGTATCCAGATCGGTATTTAATTTCACAACATTTCTATGAAGAGTTTCCAGCGAATCAACAACCTTGGTATTTGAACCCTTATAAATAAAAATGAATCCAATTATCGCTGATACACCAAAAACAATAGGAATAATTTTAGGCAGCAATTTATCGGCCAGAAAAAATGATGCCCCGGTTAAAAGCACCGTTATTATCACCAGAAATATAAGTATTCTGGTGGATGTTTTATCTATAATCTGCTTTAAATGCATTTTCAGATCCTTATTTAACTATTCAGGTTTTATTCTAGTTTTACAGATAGATTTCCTTTACCCTATTTGTTTATAACTTAAATGATACTTTTCAATTTTATTTACAACTTCATTGCCCGATTTGAAAAATGATTCTTTCTGAAAATGTATATTTAACAACAACCCGATAGCAATCATATTAGTTATTAAGGAAGAACCTCCGTAACTTAAAAAAGGAAGGGGTATTCCGGTAACCGGCATAATACCTATAGTCATTCCGATATTTATGAATATCTGGAAGAAAAACATGGCAGCTATACCCACAGCTATAAGGGTTCCCTGGCTGTCTTTGGCGTTACTGGCAATTTTTATTGTTTTCCACATTAAAAAGAAAAATATTACAACCAGGCTTGCAGTGCCAATAAAACCCAACTCTTCCCCCAATACTGTGAAGATAAAGTCGGTGGAATGCTCGGGAATGAATTTGAGCTGGATCTGGGTACCTGAAAAGAGCCCTTTCCCCCATAATTTGCCTGAACCGATTCCGATTATGGATTGAATTATATTCCACCCAGCTCCCGTGCTGTCAGTATAGGGGTCGAGAAATATCAGCAATCTCTGTTTCTGGTAATCTTTTAGAATGAAGGGAGATGTTGCAATACCTGCGAGAGCTGTCCCCACCAGAACGAGAGGATTTATCCCCCTTACGAATAGAATGGCAAAGAAAATAGCCATTAATACCAGTGCTGTGCTTAAATCGGGTTGAAGCATAATTAACAGCATGGGAATTGTCAGGTAAACAAATGTTTTTATAAGATTAATTTTTTTCAGGGCATCTTCCTTGGCCAGATGGTGGGATAGAGATAAAATCATAACGATTTTGGTGAATTCTGAAGGTTGAAAACTGAACGGGCCCAGGCTTATCCATCTCTGGGCTCCTTTAACCTGTTCTCCCACGAATAATATTGCAATTAAAAGAACCAGGTTTATTATGTAAAAATATCTTTCGAACCCCGCCAATAAGCCATAGTCGAGCCGGGCAAAAACAAAGAGAAGAATAAGGCCGATTCCGAAAAAAAGTAGTTGTTTTTGAAGCAGGTTGCTTTCGGGCTCCTGGAGAGTTGAACTGTGGATCATTACCAGTCCGAAAACAATCAGCACCAGCATCATGAAAAGCAGGGAATAATCTATTTTTTTCCACCAGGGTTTATTCATTAATAAATCACTTCACCGGGGATTTTTTTCTGATTCGTTTGCCCGTTGCCCGGGCTTTATTTCTCTTGCTGAATCTTCTTGTCTTTCTTCGTCGTATTACCGGTGTTCTTTCTTCTTTTTTCTTTTCTTTTACTTCAGTTTTTTCAGAAGGAGAAACCTTTTCCCATACTTTTTCTTCTTCAGGTTTTTCTGTATTATTCTCTGGAGAAATTGAAGAACTGGTATTTTTAATTTTTTCTGGTTTCTTTATATTTTCCTTATTGCCGGATTGATTTTTCCTGTTTCTTTTTACATTTACAATGGGAATATTGGCGGCAAGGGCTATGTTGCCGTTTTTTCTTTCCAGGCCCAATTCCACCGAGTTGCTGTCCACAGTCATATAGCGAGAGATTACATCCAGTATTTCCTGGCGCATGTTTTTCATCATATGAGGAGAAATAGAGGCCCGATCTGATACCAGCACCAACTTGAGCCTTTCTCTGGCCATGGTGCCTGATTTTTTTGTTTCTTCCTTTGAAAATAGTTTCTTGATAAAATCAATTATATCAAGCATTGTTTCCTCCCGGTGAAACTGATAAATTATTTATAACTCAGGGCTTGTCCCCTGTTGAAAAACCGTTTGATTTTTTCCCACAGTGACAGGTTTTCAGGCTCCTCATCGGGAGCGTTGGGATCAATTATTTTGCGGATTATTCTGCGATAATTTCTGCCTGCCAGTGATTTTTTATTCAATACTGCAGGTTCGCCCTGGTTTGATGAAAAAAGAATATTTTCATCCTCGGGTATTACGCCTATGAGTTCAATTTTTAAAGCGTCAATCACATCTTCTTCTGAAAGCATCTGTCCCCGTTTTACCAGCTCCGGTTTCATCCGGTTTATTAGTAAATATGCGGGGCCTTTTTCCTCAGCTTCCCATAGCCCAATTATTCTGTCGGCATCTCTTACTGCCGAAACCTCGGGGTTAGTGACAACTATAGCTTCATCGGCTCCTGCAATGGCATTTTTGAAGCCATGTTCTATACCAGCTGGGCAGTCGATCAGGATGAAATCAAAGGTCTTTTTCAGGTTATCGCACAGTTCTTTCATTTGTTCCGGGGTTACCGACATTTTATCCCTGCTCTGTGCAGCTGGAATAAGGAACAGGTTTTTGAAGCGCTTATCTCTGATCATGGCCTGGCGATAACTGCGGCATTTTTTTTCTATTACATCCACCAGATCAAAAATAATCCGGTTTTCCAGGCCCATAACAAGGTCAAGGTTTCTCAGGCCGATATCGGCATCGATAATGACCACTTTCTTCCCTTCCATGGCCAGTCCCGAGCCTATGTTGGCAACAGCGGTGGTTTTTCCGACTCCGCCCTTGCCCGATGTAATTACTAAAACTTTACCCAAAATAATCCCTCCGGATAAAAAGTTAACTGCAAATTTCCAGTTCAATCTGTCCTTTTTTCAAGTATGCTTTTACCGGTTCCTTGCTGCGGGTGAATTTACGGTGAAATTTATTTAAGGAGATATCTTTAATCTGAATTCTTGTAGGTTCGAACTTTGTTGCAATAATGGATATATCATCATTGCCGGGGGTGGTTCCCGCATAAGCTGTGCCTTTGAGCGTCCCCATAATAATGAGGTCCTTTCCTGCTTTGACTTCTGCTCCTGGGTTGATGTTGCCGACAATGACCAGGTTTCCTCTGTGTTCTACTGTCTGGCCCGAGCGTATGGTTTTTTTGAGGAGCAGGGTTTCTCCCGTATCAACTTTATTTGCATTTTTCGGTTCAGATGCATTTTTTTGTCGTTCTGTTTTTTCTTTTTCCCATTTTTTTCGCCCATGATGATCGGCAAGGCCCAGGCGCCCTATGATGACTTTCAAGCCTCTGCCTTCGCATACCTTGCGGGTATTTAAAGAAGTGGAAATGACTCCCAGTAATTGAACATTCTGTTTTTTAAAATAGACAAGTAAATCTTCAATTTCTTCTTCATCCACTTCCCGCCAGCCAAGATCCAGGCTGATGGGATAATTATTAAAAAAACTGCTGTTTGCTTTCAATTTGTAATCAAGGGTGTCCAGGGCGGCCCTGAAAGGTACGTCTTCAATTATAGACATAAGAATTCCCTGCCTGGTACCCCTGAATGATATGATTTCTCTTTCAGATGTTTCTTCCATTTTAATTTTTCCTTAATTTGAATCTGGAAACAGATGCTTTCTGGTTATTGTAGATAAAATCTTTCTAGTTATTTGATAGAACTCCTTTTTATGTATTGGTTAATAAGATGGAAATAAAAAAATAGAGCCGGGCCGGCTCTATTTTTTGCAGATGATAAATTAGTTTCTGACTTCGTGCCACCCTATGGGTGAGTATCTGGTTTCTCCTGAATCTCTGAATATCTTTTGATATTCCTGGACTGAAGTAAAGTTTGCTCCTTTTTTCAAATCAATTACACACTTGGCATCATTGCTGGAGCTGTAAGAGTTTACAATGGCTGCTCCCAGAATCTTGATTTTTCCATTGGCTTCAATTCCCGAGCGTGAGTAAATTATTCCCTGAAAATACATGTAGTTGGCAACGTGATGGGTTATGGCGTTCAGGAACTGGGGGTTTTTCAGTTTCCCGCCTTTAGCGTATTTATCGGTTTCGTTAGCGGGATCTTTAACTTCAACAAGATCGCCCACTGAGGTGAAGTACAACGCTGGGTGGTTTTTGAGATATTCAGTTATTCCAGTAAGTTGATAAGTGACTGATGTATCTTCGAGATCCTGTATTTCCATGGTATCTACCAGATATTCATGAGCCAAAGTGTTGGGGTCGCACAGTCCATTCTGGATGTCCTCAACAATTTTCGCCTGCAGGGCTTTTTTAATTGGAGAAAATGTGTTTTCGGCATCTTCCTTGCCCTGAAGAATGATTTTTCCATCTGAATAAACCGATACACCATGAATATTAGTAGTGTCGATATTTGCGTTACCATTAATGGTTACAGGTTTTTTTTCATAGATCCCCACTTCATACATTTCAACATCCACTTCAGCGCGGTAAACCTTTCTCCATTTATAGACCCATTTGCCATTATTATACCTGTCGTAATTTTCCTCGGTTTTTACATCATCGCTTTTTAACCAGATGCGAAATTCCCGGTCATCGACCTTATCATGATCTAAGTGGACGTCTGCAGGCATATTTGTCTCGTTTCTTAATTGATCCTGGACACTGAAATTCATATTGGCCAACTGTTCAGCGCTCATCCCGTCGGGAATCAGATCCTGCCAGCCTGAATAATCATAGTAATTCCAGGCTAATATATAAGAAGCATCGGTTGCAATAATTTGGCTATCTGCCAATCTGGCGGCATTATCGGTTTTTGGAGAGCAAATTCTTTTATTATCTTGAATTTCGTTAAAAGAGCTGCCTGAATCTGGCACAAATACAGGATAACCCGGTTCTATTTCCCAGTAATAATCGTTATGGTCATCATCATCTATGTCGATGTCTTCTATTACATATTGATAGGTTTTCTGCGTAGAGGTTTCATCAACGCCTGTGCACGATAAAACACCGGATCCTTCAATTCCCCCTTCGAGGTTAACTTCACCAACCACGTAGAGGTTAGCGTTTTGAAGAATGAGTTTGCCGCCTTTGCCATTGGGTTTTTTGGATAATAATAAGTCTTTTGTTATTTTGTAATTACCATTTTTCAAAATGACATTACCATCAGGGTTGGTAGTTAAAGTTTCAACCAGGGTTAAATCAACAGCTTCATCCTGGGGTGGCAGCATTTCTTCGGGAGGTGGGGGGATAATCAAATTCGCCTGGTCGATTTGATCATCGTCAATTTTTTTATATTCTTTATCTTCCGAAAGGTTTTCATAGAAAGCGATGTTATCTTTATTCTCCGCAGAAGTTATTTTTCCGCTTATTTCCGCTTCATACACTCCTCCGCCGTCCCATAAAAAGGTTTTATCCTCGATTTTGTCCATATCCACATCGGGTATTGGCGTAGGGCTGGGCTGGGGTTTGCAGGTGTGGATATTTCCATCGACTTTGTTCCATGATAAAAGGCTGTCGATTCCGTCAACGATAAAATCTCCTTCTACCGATTTTAAACTTCCCGAACTGGCGCAGGCATAGGTTGACAAGATGTTTTTTTTAGCAAAGACTGATATGGTGCGGGTGACCAATTTGTTCTTTTCAATTAACTTCTCTAGATTTTTTTTTCTCTTATTTTCACTAGTTGCGTTAATTATTTCTTTGTTTCCAACTACCATACCGATTGATATTATCTGGAAAGTTCCATTGGGAATGGTTTCACCATTGAAGCCTGTGGTGCCGGAAGAATTTATGAGAAAAACTGCAAAAATGGTCTGGCCGTCTTCCATTATGCCGGTAATAACCGGTGAATCATCCAGAAGTACTTTGTTCTGAGCAGATACGCCCTCAAGGATAAGGTCCAGAAATCTTTCAGGCATCCCGGCCTGTTTATCAAGAGATTTTCCAAAATCATCAAAAACTTTTGTTTCTTCATCTTTCAGAGATTCGCCCCTGCCAGGAATCTTGAAATCTTTTACCACGTTATTTTCATCGTTCAATTCACAGAACGCGCGGGCAATGCCTGCTTCAGCAGCGTTAAGAGCTTTTTCCCTGAACCTGATTGTTTTGGCGATATCATTATTCGCAACCGCAATGCTGGAGATTGACAGCCCCAGAATTAAAAGCAGAACCGACATCATTATAATGGTAACCAGAGCCATACCTTTATCTTTCATAAATTTCACCCCATGTTTTATTGATGTAAGTTAATAATCGAATGTATCTCGTTAGTAGCATGCCCGGCATTTCGAGTATAATTAACCGATGCAAAGACAGTCATTTCTATGCTGGTCAGAGTTGGATGGCTGAAATATAAATGGGCAATATTTGAAGCAATTTTCTTTGCGTTTTCTGTATCCTGTATGGCGCTTTTTAAATCAACCGGCGCCAGCCTGAAAGGAATATCGGTGGGTAATGTTTCGACAGGGGAAGAGGATGTGATTTCTGATTTGGTTAATATCTTCTGATATAAATCATATTGAGGGACACCGTTTATATTCTCATTGGTATCAACAAGATAATAAACAACAAAACGTTGCCATGAAATTCTGTTGCTGGAAGCATCAATTACGTATTCATTGTTGCCATCAAAGTTGCCATCAAAGGGTGATAAGAATGCAATAGCACGGGTTTCAACCTGGGCAAGCAGGGGGAAATCGAAGGGTGTTACCGGATGCTCTGTGTATTGAACTCCGTGAAGGGTTATTGTTTTGGCTATGAAACTTAGGCTGTTGAAATTAGTATGGCGCAAGTCTCTTCCTATGGCATCCAGAGTTTTATATGCGTTTTGCTGTGACGTTACATTTGCCTGGCTGTTTCTGAACATGTGAATTCCAGGAATAAACAGAGAATAAGCTGTGGATAAAACAATGGTAAACAAAGCCATGACGATCATAAGCTCCAGCAATGTTGAGGCTTTATTCTTTTGGTATGAATTTTGTTTACCCATAATTTTAAACTTATTCCTCTTCTTCATAAAAGATACTTTCTATGCTGGTTCTTCGATACTCTGTCTTATCCCGAACTTTGCTCTGGACTTTCCTGACCACAATAACATTCACATGCACTATGTTGTCTGTCTTTGTTTCGTATCCGGGGACAGGCTTAACCCTTACAAAGATATCGTAGTCCTGTCCATTTAAAGTTTTAGTTTCGAAAATATTGTTGGTGTGTGTATTAGTGTAACAGTCTTTGAGATCTGCCAGTTCTTCAGGCAATGCAACCTGTGTGGCAGGAGGAGAAATATCGGGAACCCGGGCAAAGCTGGATCGGAAATAAGCCATTTGCTGGTTGGCAAGGTGGGTAGCGGTTAAATCCCCTTCAGTATACCTTACAAAAAAATATGCCTGGGTAACTGCTGCATAGCAGGAAAGAATTACAACCGTGGTATAAACCATGGCCAGTAACAATTCGGCAAAGGAAAACCCTTTACTTGTTCGGTTGCTGTTTTTCATAACACTTCCATCCAGTTTACTACTTTTAATTATAGCACAAAATTATTAATAAAAGTAATTTTAATTGTAAAGATATCTTAATAATTTTCTTCAAAATAGATATGTAATTTTTGGGGTAAATTGTGATAATCCACGTCTTCTATTACTTCATCAAAATTTACCGCATTATATGTGTTCCAGAATAAAACAGTTTTACCTGATAGTTTTTTTCTGTCTTTTAAAATTGCAGAAAAGGCTTTGGCAGTGTAAGTCCCTTCAATTTCGATGTTTTCCTTTTCTTTTAGAAGCTGCATCGATTCATTTCCCCCTGGTGTGAATTGTCCATAACCTTCTCCAAAGCAGTCGTTATTAATCCGGGTTTCTTCTGGAGTTATGGGGAAGAAGGGGAAATTTGTATCGGCATTGTGCAGGAGATTATTTATATTGTTATACAGAAACTTGGCAACTATATCGTTACAGAAGAGTTCATCTACCACCCTTACCGGAATTACCCTGGTTTTTAATCCGGCAGCCCTCAGGCCAAGCTTCAGGCCCATGGAAGTCCCTGCGGTTCCCATGGCTACATAAATAAAATCGGGTTCGGGTAACAGGTTGTTTTCAATTTGTTCTTTAAGTTCGAAAGCTGCATTCACAAAACCCACGCTTCCCAGAGAAGAGGAACCTCCCGGCGGTATCATCATGGGCGCCTGGCCTGTTTTCAGTTTGTGAAGAATCATCTGGGTGAGGGCGTTAATGCTCATAAGTTCATAATGAGTATTATAATGTAATTCTGCGCCGGCCATGTATGCCCTTAAAAGATTTTTTCGGACAAATCGTGAGTTGGGCTGGGGCATAAGCATGGAAATGCAGTTCAAACCCACTTTTTTTGAATATATAGCTGTGGCAAGAGCATGGTTTGAACCGGCAGCTCCGAAAGTCAA
>CAZSLZ010000067.1:0-16935 GCA_964607865.1 uncultured bacterium | reverse complement strand
TATCTTGATAGAAACAATTGCGAAAAGGCTGCCAGGCATTTCCTGCTTACCCTGGAAACCCTGGGCGACCATGGCCTTGCCTACTATCAGCTGGGCCAGTGTTATCTGGCAATGAAACAGAACAGAAAAGCCATGGAGTCATTTTTAAATGCCCTGGCTCAGACTCCCGATGATTTGAATGTTCTCAATGCCCTGGGGTTCGTACATATGAAAATGGGAGAGTATGACAAAGCTATAGATTATTATAATAATGTAATCAAACTGGCGCCTGACAATCCGTCGGTTTACAGGAACCTGGGAACTATGCATTTTATGCAGAACAACTATTCCGATGCCAGGGATTCCCTGATTCAGGCCTGCCGTCTGGATAAATCAGGAAAATTCGATTCCTTTGTGAATACGGGTATAGAAGCTGTGAACTATAAATTCAAATCAGCCCATGAACAATTAATGAAAGCTACCGATAAGGTAATATCTTCAGAAAATTACTCTCCGGCTTATACTGCCCTGCAATTACTGGCCACATCTACCCTGGAGCAGGCAGAGAGCAGTTTTGAGTTTGGAAAGGAATTCAAAAAGCACAACAGCCTTTCAAAGGGTTTGGCTCGAATTCTGGGCAAATTGGCAGATGAGTTGGGACAGAAAAATTATCCTCATTCGGAAAATGTGGCATGGTATGCTTATACTATTGCCCGGTTTGCGGGTTTTACCCGGAACAGGCTTGAGGAAATCTTTCTGGCGGGGCTTTTACACGATATAGGTAAATTAAAATTGAGCCCGTATATTTTTTCCCGCCCCCCCTGGGAATTGAACCCGGAAGATTTAAAGCAGTTTGAATCTCATCCATTAAAAGCTTATGAATTATTAGAAGAAATTAAAGGTATGAAAGAGATTTCCCTGATGATATTGAACCACCATGAACGTTTTGACGGTAAGGGTTACCCAAATGGAACTGAAGGCAGGCAGATTTCCCTGGAAACCGGCATCCTCTCCATTGCCGATAAATGGGACAATTTGATAAACCTGCAGAAACTAGACTCTTCAGAAGCCATCGATATAATAACTGGTTTGCGGTTTAAAAAATTCTCATCAGAGGCTGTGAATGCTTTCATGTCTTCAATTGACGAGTTGCTTTTCTCAAACCCGGCTACAGAAAGAAATAGCCGATAATTCCCATGCATATTAAAGTTGCTACGTTGGCGCAGGGAATGCCAGGGTTCTGAAAGCGAGCCCCGCCAAAGGATAAAAAGCCCAGTATTATTAAAATTGAAAAAGATTTGCCAATCAGCTCCATCAGTCTTGCTTATTCTCTTCTTTCCCGGCTTTTTTGTCAATGGGAAGGTGGGTTTCCACATGCAGTTTTCCCTCTCGGAATTTCCTGCTTCAAATTGCCACCAGGCAATTCCTCCGACGGCGAAAGCTGAGAATATAAAAAAATAGAGAAGGAACTGTATAATTGAAGGGAAAAGAAGAGGCAGGGAATTCCATTTTTTTGTCAAACGTTTTTGTATTATGAAGAAGAATGATTTGATTACCGTTTCTTTTACTGTAAACGGAAAAAAAATAACAGTGGAAACACCACCGGAAAAATCTCTACTTGATGTGCTGAGAGAAGACCTGCATTTGACAGGAACCAAGGCGGGCTGCCGGGAAGGCGACTGTGGAGCCTGTACTGTAATAATGAACGGAAAGACCGTTAATTCCTGCCTGGTTTTTGCGGGGCAGGCCCAGGACGCGGAAATTACCACCATTGAAGGATTGAGTACCAATGGCAAGCTTCACCCTCTTCAACAGGCTTTTATTGATAAGGGGGCGGTTCAATGCGGTTTTTGCATCCCAGGTATGATCTTATCGGCAAAAGCTTTGCTGGATGCGAATTCTAAACCTTCCAGGCCCGATATTAAAGAAGCCATTTCCGGTAATTTATGCCGGTGTACCGGCTATAAAAAAATTGTGGAAGCCATAGAAACCGCTGCAGAGCAAATGGAAGAGAATTGAACTGAGGTCTTGAATGATAACTGGAATATTAATTGGTGATGGTTTTTCCAAGAAGAATCAGTGGCAGACTACCAATTTCAAGGGCAAACCCTTGTTGAAGTATCCACTGGAAGCCATGCTTCAATCCAGGTTGGATGAGGTATTGCTGGTTCTGGGCAGAGATTACCACCTTATATTAAACAAGATAAAAATCAAGGACGGCAAAGCCAGGCTTCTTATGAACCACCGGTTTGAGCGGGGTATGTCCTCATATATCCGTATTGCCATGTCATTGTTAAACCCTCAAACTGATGCGGTTTTAATTGCCCTGGGCGAATACCCTCTTCTTACATCTTCGCTTTTAAACCGGATGATTGAATATTTTGAACAGGACAAATACGGTATTTTAATTCCCCAATATGAAGATGAATTCGGCAAGCCTTATATTTTTGATAAGAAATATTTTAAATATTTAAGCCGGCTGATGGGGAACCAGCTGGGCAATACCATTATAAATAAATTCCCCAGTGATGTTTATAAACTGGAGGTAAAAAACCCCGGAGTAATAAAGGGTATTGATCGTATTCAGGAGTTGGAAAGCATGGACAGCCAGGAGCTGGAAAGAAAGGAGCAGGCCGCTGCCAGCGAAGACAGGCCGGAGCCTCCCAGGGAGCCTTTAGAAAAAAAATCCACCAGAAAAGAGATTGAAGAGCAGATTGCCGCAAAAAGAAATAACAAAGAAACCAGGGAAATGAAAACTGATGCCGGCCTGCAAAAACCCCAGAAAAAGAATGGCTCTGGGAGTGACATTTCTTTAGAAAAACTGAATGATTTACTTGCCAGGCCTACTGCCAGGCTGAATAAGGAAACAAAATCCGGGGCCAATTCTACTGTAAATGAAGAAGCAGGACAGCCCGGAGCGGAGCAGTTATCTCTGGAAGAAGCAAAAACAACCTCAGAAAAGGAGAAAAGAAATGAGAAAAATGAATAAGAATTTATTGGGGCTCATTGTGTTGTTTGCCCTGATAACAGGGCTTTTTTCTTTTAATGTCCAGGCAAAAGACGATAGTAAAACCCTGATAATCCTTCACACCAATGATTTTCACGGCAATATGAAACCATTGAAAGATAAATCTCTGAGCAGAAATGGCCTGGTGGGCGGTTCTGCTTACCTTGCCACCATGATTAAGCGGGCCCGGCAGGAAAATCCCGGTGAATCCATACTTGTCAGCGCCGGGGATATTGCCCAGGGGACTCCAATTTCCAATATTTTTGAAGGGCTTTCTGTTGTTGAGATTATGAACGCCCTGAATTACGATGCTATGACTCCGGGCAACCACGAGTTTGACTGGGGTCAGAAAGCATTGCAGAATATGGCGGAGCAGGCCGAATTTCCTATGGTTTCTTCCAATATTGTTTATGAGAATGACCCGGAAAAAACTTTGCCATTTTTGAAACCTTTCATAATAAAAGAAGTTAACTCCATAAAACTGGGCATTCTTGGTGTTACAACCCCGGAAACCAAGTATATTACCATGCCCAGCAATACAAAAGGGTTGAAATTTGTAAATCCCGCAACTGCCATAAAAAAATATTTACCAGTGTTACAGAAGGAAAATGTTGACCTGATTCTGGTTTTGAGCCATCAGGGCTTGAACCCTGATTTGAAACTGGCAGCAGATGTCCCCCAGATTGATGTTATTGTGGGGGGGCACAGCCACACCCGGAATTATACCACCAAAACCGTGGGCAAAACCCTGGTGGTTCAGGCAGGAGCCAAAGGGGAATTTCTGGGACAATTAAAAATTGAATTTGATCCCGAAAACCGGAAAATTTTATCTCATACCATTGAACACGAAATTAAACCGGTCTTATGTGATGAACTGGAGCCAGACCCGGCAATTCTGGCCATTGTGGATAAATACGATCAAAAGATCAGCGAAAAAATGGGAAAAAAAGTGGCAGTTTTGAAAGAAGACCTGTCCAGGGGCATAACGGCAAACCATGGTGACTCGCCATTGGGTAATATGATTTGCGACAGTATGATTGCCATGACCGGGGCTGATGTAGCTTTCGTAAATCCCGGCGGAATACGCAGCGATCTTTATCAGGGAGAAGTAACCGTAAGGGAAATGTATAAGATTCTTCCTTTTGAAAACACAGTAATGACAATCAATATGAAAGGCAGGGATATAAAAACTATTCTGGAACACGGCGCCGGCGGCAGGACGCCACTGCAGGTGGCAGGCATCACCATGGCCATAGATTATAAAAAACCCAAAGGTAACCGGGTCGGTGACATAAAAATCGAGGGCATTGCCCTGGACACCGAAAAAACTTACAAGGTGGCAACAATAGATTATATCTTTACCGGGGGCGACGGTTACGATTTTTCCGCTGCTACTGCCCCTCGTTATTATTCCACCCTGAGAAGCGTTTTTACCAACTACCTTGAAGAAAAAGGCGAGGTTGAAGATCCTGAAACCGGCAGAATTAATATGGAAAATTCCAGGGGGGGCAGGCATTGACCCAGTTGTGGGGTTTTCATGAATAGATATGGAAAAATTTTACTACAAGCTTCATACCTTCGGCTGCCAGATGAACGAATACGATTCCCAGGTGATTGCCTCCACATTGAATTCAATGGGGGGCATACCGGTAGAAACGGATTCCGCTGCCGACCTTATTATTCTTAACACTTGCTGTGTTCGGGATTCCGCCGATCAAAAAATTTATGGCAGGCTGGGCCAGTATAAGGCTCAAAAAAGAAAAAACCCAGGCCTTATAATCGCAGTTCTGGGTTGTCTTGCCCAGAAAGACAAAGACGCTCTGCAGAGGCGTTTTTCACATGTTGATCTGGTTCTGGGCACCCAGAATTTAAAAGATCTGCCGGGAGTGTTGGAAGAAGTCTGGAAAGGCAGTTCCCTGGTTTTGGCAAAAGAAGACGGGGCGGATTTTGTGACTCCCCTGCACAGAGAAAGCTCAGCCACAGCTTATGTCACTATAAGCATAGGTTGTGATTGTTTCTGTACTTATTGTATTGTTCCCTATGTGCGGGGCAGGCTTATATCCCGGCCTTTTCAGGAGATTGTTGAGGAAGTGGAGAAACTTGCCAGGCAGGGGTTTATAGAAATATTTTTGCTGGGGCAGAATGTGAATACCTATGGTAATGATCTCCCCGGAAGACCTACTTTTACCGATTTATTAAAAAGGCTGAACCGGGTTGAAAGTATCAAGAGAATTCGGTTTACTTCGCCACATCCCGGGGATTTCGCGCCGGAACTGATTGATGCTATAGGCAGCCTGGATAAAGTCTGCAACTGGGTTCATCTGCCCATCCAATCAGGCAGTGATTCGGTTCTTGAGAAAATGAACCGCAAATATGATACTGCACGTTATGAGCAGATAGTAACGGAATTAAGAAAAAAAGTACCCGGCATTACAATTTCCACCGATATTATTGTAGGTTTTCCCGGCGAAACCGAGGCAGAATTCAGGGAAAGCCTGGACTTTATTAAAAGAATGGATTTCGATCAGGCTTTTATGTTTGCATATTCTATCAGAAAAGGTACCGCAGCTGCCAGAATGGGAGGCCATCATAAAGAGGAAACAAAGAAAGAACGGCTGTATCAACTGATAAAAATGCAGAATGACATAAGCCGGCGTAAAAACGAAGAACAGGTGGGAGCAATAAAGGAAGTGTTGGTGGAATCGGTTTCCAAAAAAGACCCTGACAGGTTGACGGGAAGAACCGAGGGGAACAAGGTTGTGAATTTTCCCGGTACTTCCGAATTATTAAACAAACTTGTGAAGGTAAGATTAACCAGCGCTTTCACCTGGGGTTTTCTTGGTGAAATAGTTCAAAAATAGTATGAAATATCATACCGTGTTGAAAAGATATAAATGGAATAACTTCAGAGTTCAGAAAATATATTATAAAAACTGTGATTGTGAGGGATTATTCTGGATAAGATTAAAGTTGCACTGGTAGATGACCACAATATTTTAAGGCAGACACTGGCAAAAACCCTGAACCTGGAATATGACATTGAGGTTGTGGGCCAGTGGAGCAGGGCAGAAAAAGCTATTGATTTTATTACCGATGATAATTGCGATGTAATTATTATGGATCTTAAAATGCCCAAAATGAGCGGAGCAATCGCTGCAAGGAAAATGCAGCGAAAATGCCCAGCTCTCAAGATAATTATTCTTTCAGCCTATACCGATAACGAAGATGTTTTTAAATCTATCGATGCCGGAGTTCTGGGGTATTTGCCAAAAGAGGTGTCGGTGGAGGAACTGGTCAGCGCAGTCCGTCAGGTTTACCGAGGCTATGCTTTTTTGGATCCTTCGGTAACCCGTTCTGTTCTGGAACGCTTTTCTCATATGAACTATAAACTTAACGAAGAAGTTAACCTTACCAACCTGGAACTGGATATTCTGGAATTTGCTTCTAAAGGCTTCACCAACAGAGAAATTGCCGAAAGAATGGAAGTTAAACATGGCGCGGTGAAACACCACCTGAGAGAAATCTTTCGTAAACTGGAAGCCCGGGACCGGGCCCACGCCGTAGCCCTGGCAATCAAACAGGGGCACATATGATTCAGTTTCCCCTGGATCTTTTAAATTCCGGGCATTACCCATCTTTAATCAAACTTGCCATTTTTTCAATGGCTGTTGCCAGCATCATTTTCTGGAGGGTGGAACAGAATCTGAAAACTTCCATAAAAAAACTCCAGATAGGTTTGCTGGTTTTTTACATTTTTTTTATATTCCTTTTAATTTCAATTTTAACTATGCCTGTAAATGAGGGTTTCAAGTCTGTTCTTGCAAATGTAATTGTCTTTCTATACTGCTTTATGCCCTGTTTATATTACCTGGTTTTTTTTCAGGCAGAAAAACAATACAATTTTCTTCGCGCAATAATTTTAACTGCCAGCCTGGTTTTTGCATTTTTACTTATATATTTTAATTATTACAAAACAATTTTCAGCCTTATCTTCCTGGTTTCAACTTTTGGATGGGTGGAATATAAGTTATATTTCGCAGCTCGCAATCAACTTAAGGATTTACCACGAAAAGAGATTCTGCATAGGGCAGTTGCGCTTTTTATTACGGTTTTTGCCCTGATTTTTGACTTTATAACGGTGGGTTATCTGCAGGAAACTCCCTATTTGAGTTTCGTCATGCCTCTGCTGGGAGTTTTTATTCTTGTGGAACCTTACTTCAACCGGGAGCCCCCTCCTGATTTCAGAACGTTGATTAATTACTTACTTATTCCCCCTTTTGTTATTCTGTTATCTGTAAGCTTTATCTACATTGATAGATATTTTGTCAATAACATGGAGCCACTGTGGCTGACTCAAAAAAGGTTGCCTTTTGGAATATCAGGAGCTGTATCAACTGCCCTTGTTTATATTGCATTAAGATCTCCGATAAACAAATTAATGAATATAGTAACAGGGCATTTTATGGATTCCTATTCCAGAGCGAGGGTTCACCTGGAGAATAACCCGGAGCTTGTCAACGATAACCGTAAATTGAGTCATTATTTGAAAAAGGAACTGGGCCTGGTTTTTATACCATTCTTTCGAAAACCCAATTTCAAGAATTATCATCAGGTGGAAGCAACAAACGTTTCGGGTTTTCAGAACCAGCTATATGAACCCGATCCATATTTATTAAAAAAACTGAATAACGAAGGTTATTTTATTCTGTCCCCCGTAAACATCGAAAAGATTGCCACCGATCAGGATATTTATAAAGAGTTCATTGAACTTACAGAAAAAGCTGACCTTCTTATACTGCCCCTTGCCCCGGTTGTTAATGCTGAATATCCGGCGGGGCTGGCTTTCCTTTATAACACCGAGGAAAGAATTTTCAATAAAGGCCGGATTAGGAATCTGATGAAAATATCAGGGCTCACAAATAAACAAATTGCAGAAAACTGGGCAGGACAAAACAAAAAGTCAATTCTCAAACTGGCAGATTTCTTAAAATGTAAAAGCTATTCTGAGTTGGCAGATGTTTTAAAAAAACTTTTCTCTAATGCTTTTCCCACAGCCAGGGTTAAATTATTCATAAGTTCAGAAAATATGGAAGAAACCTTTAACATACAGGGTGAGAACATAGAAATTGATTCAAACCTTATTAAGGAAAAAACCAGTCAGGCCGGGTTAATCGAGTTGTCCGGGAGCAGACAGGCTCTTGTTTTTTCAATTCAGGGCAGTATCGGTTGTGTGGTTTTTGAATTTCCGGCTGGTCTGATTTTTGAGCCTGGCGACCGCAGTTTCTTTTTGGAGTTACAGGAAAAACTCACTTCGGTAATGGAAAAGATTGAAGTCGCCCGACAGTTTAATGGCCAGGCTCATGAATTGGAAACCACCATTCAGGAATTTGAAAAAAACTTGAAAAATCAAAATTTTCAGGTTGCAGAAAACATTCATGACGATATAGCCCAGGATATTTATGCCGCCAAAATTCAGATTAACCTTATTGAGCATAAACTTAAGGAAGATAACCCCGATACCTGCGAGGAGCTTGAAAACCTTAAGCAATCAATATCTATGAGCCTGAAAAACACCAGGAAACTGATATCGGATCTAAGAAAAGCAAAAACTGTTAACAGGGAAAACAACAAACGCAATTATGAAGAACTTATTGAACTTATATCCCGCATAAAAACAGGACATAAAACAGAAATTAAATTCAGTGGGCTGGATTTGATAAAAACCATGGCCCCTGGCCATTCCACAAATTTCACATCACTGGTAAAAGAAATATTGAATAATGCCCGTAAACATTCGGGTGCAACAGAAATCAGAATAAAAATGAACCGTTATAGTAATGGCTTTATCCTCTTCATAATAGACAACGGTTCGGGTTTTGCCTTAAACGAGTCAATAGAAAAACAAGGACATTTCGGCTTGAAAAACATTGAACAGAAGTGCATGAATTCTGGCTATCTTCTGCAACTGAGAACTTCACCAGGGCGTGGGACAGCTTACCGAATAACACAGTAGAGCATTATATTCTGAGAAGGGAGGATTACATAGGTAATTTAATCAATAAATGTTGCAAAATTTGCAAAATGAAATATATTTTTATATATACTACTGAAATATGAATAATTTTCATCGACAGGCAAAGTCATCCTAACAAGTTTTTAAATAATTTTAAAAAAATTATTCTTCTACTATATCTTCGCCAAGCAGTTCTAAAATAAGGTTCATTGCTTCCTGGGCGGCAGTCTGTTTAATCTCCAGCCTGTCGCCACTGAGACGGAATTCTCGTATAATTTCGTTTTCCTCGAAGGTTCCGCCAATAAACACCAGGCCAACTGGCTTTGCTGATGTGCCACCTGTGGGGCCGCAAATTCCGGTAATACCAATGCCGATATCGGTATCGAATAACTCCCGGACTCCCTTGGCCATTGCCAGAGCAGTCTTTCCGCTGACTGCACCGTAAGTATAAATGATTTTAAAGGGTACATGAAGTATGTTTATCTTTATATCATTATTGTAAGCGATAACTCCCCCAATAAAATAATTGGAGGCTCCCGATTCGTCGGTTAATATGCTGGATAATAGACCTCCGGAGCAGGATTCTGCTGTGGCTACTGTCAGGCCTTGTTTGTCACATACTTCTTTTATTTTTCTTTGCTTAATCATCCAAATCTTCCCTTCAGTGTTCTACCCGAGAATAAGGGGGAGAGTATTGAAAAATTCCCTTTCTGGCAGGGTATAACCTTGAATTAATCTAGTTTGGGTTATTATGTTTTCTTAACATAATTTACCACTTTAATGGTAGTATTTTAATAGACTTTTATTTATATTATCTTTATCTTTGTGTATTATTTTATAATAGTAAAAATAACGACCGGAGCTCCGGCCGTTATTTTTACTTATATTCTATTCTTCCTGAACTCTCTCCTGGATGTACTTAACACAATCGTCAATGGTTTCAATTTTTTCTGCGTCTTCGTCAGATATTTCCAGATTGAATTCCTGTTCGATTGCCATAACTAACTCTACTCTGTCAAGAGAATCGGCTCCCAGATCATCGGTTATTGAAGCATCCGGGGTTACCTGCTCCTCATCAACACCCAGTTGGTCGATTACGATCTTTTTTAGTCTTTCTAAAACTGACATTCAGTCACCTCCTCTCAAAAAGTGTCATTATTTCAATATACATATTACATTACCATTCCGCCGTCAACCTGAATTACCTGTCCGGTTATATAGCGGGAACCATCTCCAACAAGGAAGCGAACCAGCCTGGCTATATCTGAGGGCTCTCCGAAATAACCCAGGGGAATCTGCCCAAGCATGGCGTCTTTTTGGTCATCAGTTAACTTGTCGGTCATTGGGGTTTTTATGAAGCCGGGAGCGATAGCGTTTACATTAATGTTGCGGGATGCCAGCTCCTTGGCTGATGACTTGGTAAGGCCAATAAGGCCAGCTTTCGAAGCTGAATAGTTGGCTTGGCCAACGTTGCCCATTAAACCGATTACCGATGCCATATTAATTATTCTACCGCTGCGGGCTTTCATCATATACCGGCTTACAGCTTTGGTAAGAAGAAAAGCAGATTTCAGGTTCACACTTAAAACAGCATCCCAATCTTCTTCCTTCATTCTCATAATTAAGCCGTCACGGGTGATGCCTGCATTATTAACCAGAATATCAATCTTCTGGAAATCTGCTGTGATTTCTTTAATCATATCACCAATAGCTTTTGAATCTGTTACATCAATAGCAAAAGATCTTGATTTACGTCCCCGGGCTAATACTTCTTTTTCTGAAGCTTCGGCATTTTCCTTGTCTATATCGCAAACAACAACATCTGCTCCAGCATCTGCCAATTCCAGGGCTATGGCCCTGCCAATGCCCCGGCCGGCGCCGGTTACTAAAGCAATTTTTCCAAGAAGTTCGATTTTTACCACCCCTTTTCCAAGGCTTTTTTCTCTAAACCCCAATTTATTCCTTTTTTTTAATTAAAAACTTTATATGGCTACCATTTCCGGGCCAATCTTTTTCATTATTCTGTCCAGTGCGGCTAAACCATTAAAGTTGTGAACATCAGCTTTTCTGTCAATTCGTTTTATCATGCCTGCCAATGCTTTGCCAGGGCCTATTTCCACGAAAGTATCAATACCATCTGATTTCATCATATTAACGGATTTTTCCCATTGAACCTGAGAAATAATCTGCTGTTTCATTAAATCCCTTAATTTATCACCATCTGTAACCATAGTTCCGGTTACATTTGAATATACGGGGATTTTTGCATCTGAAAAAGTAACTTTATTTAACTTTTTTGCCAGCTTGTCGGCTGCTTTGTTCATAAGGGGTGAATGGAATGCAGCGCTGACGGCCAAAGGAATCACCTTCTTGGCGCCGGCTTCAGATGCCATTTCACCGGCTTTTTCTACTGACTGATGATTACCGGAAATAACTATCTGGCCGGGACAGTTGATATTTGCAACCACGACAGTTTCACCGGTTTCCGATGCAGTTTTATGGCAGATTTCTTCCATTTTTTCCTTATCCACACCGATGATTGCAGCCAGAGTACCGGGATTGTCTTCACCGGCTTCGTTCATATATTCTCCACGGGCCCTGGTTAACATCAGGGCATCTTCCAGGGTTAGAACACCGGCGCAGTATAGAGCTGAGTATTCACCTATACTGTGGCCTGCGGTGGCGTTGCAGGTGAAACCTTGACCTCTTAATACTTCCAGCAGGGCAATACTTGTGGTTACTATTGCCGGTTGAGTATTAACAGTTATTTTCAAATCTTCTTCCGGGCCGTTTTTTATCATATCGGCCAGAGAAAAACCCAGAACTTTATCCGCAGTTTTAAAGATTTTTTCTGCCGCGGGGTACTTTTCCGCCACATCCATACCCATGCCTACAGTCTGGGAACCCTGTCCGGGAAATACAAAAGCTAACTTGCTCATAAAGAAGTCCTCCTGAAAAACTACTGATTACTTGGGGTCGTAAGCCCATTTCATGGCTATTCCGCCCCAGGTTAAGCCAGCTCCAAAGCCCACCAGGAAAATATTATCGCCTTTTTTAATCTTTCCTTCGTTCAGAGCATCAACCATTGCCAGGGGAATAGAACCCGCAGAGGTGTTTCCGTAAGATTCCAGGTTGGTGTAAAACTTATCGCTGGAAATTTTCAGCCTTTTTGCTGCGGAATCGATGATGCGGTTATTTGCTTGATGGGGAATAATCAGATCAACATCCTGGGGAGAAATCCCTGTCTGGTCCGATAATCTGTTGATGGTTTCGGCGCAGACACTGACCGCAAATTTAAAAACCTCACGGCCTTTCATTTTTATGTAATGCATTCTATTCTTTAAGGTTTCAGGGCTGGCAGGCATATAAGTGGAGCCTGCAGGCAACTCGATAAATCCGGTGCCGGTACCGTCGGCGCTTATTGTAGAGGGCCCAAAACCGTAACCTTCTTCCACTGGCTCAACCACGGCAGCGCCGCCACCGTCGCCAAACAGAACACAGGTGTTTCTGTCCTGCCAGTCCAGAAGTTTGGTAAGTAAATCTGCTCCCACCACCAGCACTTTTTTATATGCCCCGGTAGCTACCAGATTTTTAGCAACAATAAGGGAATATACAAAACCTGTGCAACCGGCAAAAAGATCAAAAGCGGCGGCATTCTTCGCGCCTATTTTTTCCTGAATAAAACATGCGGTGGAAGGCATGAGCATATCTGGAGAAACCAGTCCGTTTATAATAAGTTCAACTTCTTCAGGGTGGGTATTGGCATTTTTCAGGGCCTTTCGAGCAGCCTCGGCGCCGATGTCGGAAGTTACCTGGTCTTCCCGGGCCTTGTGGCGGGCGCCGATGCCCGATCGGCTTCTAATCCATTCGTCAGAAGTTTCAACTATCTTTGTTAAATCCTCGTTGGTCAACACTGTATCGGGGACATAAGATCCCATTCCCGTAATACCAACCGAAAATAAACAACCCATTAGATCACCTGTCTTTCACAATTACTGATAATTATTTTTCCTCTTCAGTTACGATGACATTCTTGCCATTGTAATACCCACATGAACCGCATACCCGGTGGGGCCTTTTGGGGCTCTTGCAATTGGGGCATTCCATTATGCTTATGTCTTTTATGGAATCGTGAGCTCTGCGTTTTCTTGTTCTTGATCTGCTTAATTTATGCTTTGGATTCGCCATTTGATTCACTCCTCAAATTTGAATTGATAATAATATATTTATTTATTCTTTTCTGCTTTTTCCTGTATCTTCAATAAGGGTAATAATCTTGGATCTATGCTCTTTTCCTCTTCTTCTAATATTCCTGCTTCGGATTCTGATTTATTTTCCTCTATAACTGTCCTGCAATCTGCTTTACAGAGAGGTTTGGTGGGTATCGCCGCAAGAATATTCTGACGAACCATCTCGTAAATATCTATGTTGTCGTCAAAATACTCGAAAAGTGAAAGATTGTCCCAGCTCAATTTGTCTTCCTGCAACTCGGGGCTGTTCTCCGGCAGAAACTGCTCTTCCACTTCAGTAATCATCTCATGATCGAAAGTTTCAGCGCAGCGGGCGCATTCCAGACTGACTATTGCTTCTATTCTACCCTTTACAATTACCCTGGACTGGGCATTGGTGAGTTTTAACTCAACCCAGATGTCTTCAGGGATATCCACCTGGACCACATCAAAGGGCCCCTCGTAAATATAATCCATGGTTTTTCCGGGTTGTTTTAATATCTCGCTTATATGTACCTGCATAATACCACTTTCTTTAAAATTTTTACCATTATATTAATTTCATCAGTTAAAGTCAATAAGTGAAGTTAAATTTAATTAATTATTCGGGTTTTTCAGGCTCAGAATTCACGTTTTGCATGGGAACACTTTCTATACCTTCACTGTCTTCCGGGGGTGAATCGGGTAATTTCTCATCTTCTGGTTCAGCTTTCAACTCTGGCCCGGTTTTTACCCTTATGGCAATGTCCTTATCCCTGGGAATTTTTCCGGGAATTGATTTTGTTATGCTCCCCCAGCAAATTCCTTCAAAAACCTTGTCAGCTTCAACCTTGCAGACAGGATAATATTTTATCCCGATAGGGGTCACCAGATCGCTTCCCAATTCCACTTTCTTTCTGGCAATCAAATATACATCTCCGGGCCGGGCGCCGTCTTCTACTCCTGCGGTAATATAAACCCTGCTATTATCACGAACCTGAGCCACTTCATACCGGGCCTGTCCCTGCTCCAGATCAACCGGCTCAAAGAATTTTCTTACAGCCAATACTTTTTCTATTTCTTCAATATATAATTTCAGATTTTCATTGCCCGGATCCAACCTCAAAGCGTCCCGATAGTAACTTACCGACCGGGCAGGGTTGCCCAGCCTTTCGTAAAATATACCCAGGTTGTTGGGGATTTTCCATTCATTTGGCATAAATTTCAAATCGTTTACCCAAATATTCCTGGCTTCCTTCCAATCTCCGTCTTTTGCCTTCTGGGCGCCGGCTATTCCCTCCTGGAGCGCTCTTACCCTTTCAATATAATAAGGGGTAAAACCGGAAACAAGTTGATCCAGAAGCCGGTTGGAAATTAACAGAATCATTTCTCTGTCCGAGGGCATGGGCAGATCTTTTCCGCTGTCGAAATAATAGCTGGCTGTGTTGTTAAAGATAGAATCGTAATATGTGTCGTAATTTCGGTCATAACTCCTTTTCAGCTCAATTATTCCAATTTCTTCTCCAATTATTGCATCATAAAAATGAACGTTTATCTGCACTCTGCCGTTTCGATTCAGATAGGGCACCTGGTTATAGGGCCGGTAATAATACCTGCGGTTTCTTTTATACCTGCTGTAATAAGGGTAGTAATTATAAGCCTTGTATTTAATCATTGAGTTAAACCGGGTACTGGAATCACCGTATATTACTGCGTCCACGCCCAGCGCCCGGGCGATCTCCGATGCATCATGGGGGTTCACAACTCCGCTGGTGGGAAGGCCTTTCTCCTTGAGAATCCGCAGAGTTTCTTTTCTATCCTGAACTTTCATATAGCCAAATTCGGCCATATTCTGAGCTACCTGCTCCCCCATATCGCCACCGAAACCCTCATCGTTGGCAAAATTAAGCACAGCTACGGTTTTGAGGTCTTCAATCCTGCCTCCCCTGCCCTCATATTCATCAAACATTACTTTTATGCTTTCATCATTGCAGCCGGTAAAAATAAAAATCATACCGGCAATTAAAATAAAATAAAAAAATTTTCTTAGTTTAAAGTGTGACATTGGAAAACACCTCTTTTATTTTGGGTCTATCTATTAACAGAACCGGAGTTAAAAAATATCCGCCGATTTTTACTGAATTTCTATAGCTGCGCCGGGCAGGTATTCTTCTTCCTCGTCCACAGTCATTTCCACTCTCAGGATACCATCCAGGTAATAGGCCTCTGTAAGGGAGGGATCCACGCTTAAAGGTAAGCCTATAGTAGTTTTAAAGGGGCCATAGAACCTTTCGTTTATAATTGCGTTTTCCGAATCAAAATCTTCGGATGTGAGAATTTCCCCTCTTAGTTTTACGGAGGTTGCTTCGACTCTCAGGTTCAAATCATCGGGATCCACGCCGGGAATTTCCATTTCAAGAATAAGAAAACCGTTGTTTTCAAAGAGATCTATTGCGGGTTCAAAATGAAGCCCGGGATGATCATGGAATAGGTCGGTAAGAATAAAATGCATAGCCTGGTAGATCTTGGTAAGATGCTCCACAGCACCGTCACGCAGACTGGTTTCCTTCTGTTTGTAAGTTTTAGTTTTTCTTTTCTCAGCCATCTAACATTCTCCTGTTTTTTTAAAAATTTTATCGGCTTTTTTACCTCGAATGGCACATCCAAATGCAGTTACGGGCAACACAATGAAACAAAAGAATAAATATATTAATCCCCATATATCTTGCATATTCAACGAGTAACCCTCGGCAAGAATCTGTTTCCAGGCCAATACTCCAATCACAGATACAATCAGGAATATAATTAATTCTGACGCTTTCAGCCTGAATTTTATTTTTAAATCGAGTTGCCTCAGGTTATTAATTATCGAGGAGAAAAATTCATCAATAATTAACAGTATCCCTCCCGGATAAGCAAATTCGGCTATTATAACTGCCCAGACTGGTAAAGACAATAAATTTATCCCCCAGCTTCCATTTAAAAAAATGCCGTTCAACCGGGTTATAACTATAAACATAAGCCCGAAAAAGAGGTAAAAAATTCCCGTTATTGTTTTCAGGGCATAACCCACGCTGGAATAAGCGCTCAGGCCGGCGTGAAAGAGAAGCCCCAGGCTGAAAGCCAGGTAAATTAACAACACATATAAAAATACTTTATAAATGCCTGTTTTAATATAGCAGAAAATTTCTTCCCCGCTTTTTTTAAAAATTATTTCTTCTTTTTTTCTCGCCAGGTAATTAAAGGCCAACCCAGCTGCAAAAAATGGGGTGAAAAGATATATGCCCCATAAGGTTTCATTGGGAAAATAAAAAATATATATCACCAGAAAACAGAGAGTTATAACTATAGTTATAACTCTCTGACGAAAGAGCTTCGGAAGGGATTTTAAGATGGAATCCTTGCTGAAAAGATAACTTAACCAGTAACAATATGTAAGGAATAATCCCCAGAAAGCCAGCAGCCTGCTCAACAGCATAAGGCTGAAAGGCCAGGAAACCGAGTATACCTGTTTTGTTTTCTCTTTTCCCGGTGGAAATGAATTTATGAAGGACAGAATCCCGGAAATAATATGAGGATCTGACGGCTCAAGGTAATGATCTGATAAAAATGAATATAAATAAACACGGTTTCTATGGTTTTGTCTTATCTGGTCGGGTATTTCTTCTGGCTGGTCAGTGATAAAATCATGGGTTTTTCTGCCTGTAGTCTGGTTGAATGCTTCAAGC
>CAZSLZ010000066.1:0-16946 GCA_964607865.1 uncultured bacterium | reverse complement strand
GTGCGGAAACTGCCGGGTTACCAAAACAGTTACAGTTTTTTCGCATTTGTCACTGGTGACGATTCCGCTTTTTACTTTTCTTCGTTTTGTATTCACTGTTTTTCCCCTTTCTATGGGCTATGCCTTCTGAAGACTGGCCAGTTCTCTTTCTCTGATTACAGTCTGAACCCGCGCAATCTGTTTTCTCAGATGGCGAATTCGTGAATAGTCGTCCAGATGACCTGTTGCTAATTGAAAACGAAGATTGAACAATTCTTCTTTCATATCGTTAAGTTTTTCAGCCAATTCCAGAGGAGACATCTCCCTCATTTGAATAATTTCTTCTTTAACTTTCACTTGATTCACCACCCAACTTTTCTCTTTCGAGGATTGTAGTCCTAATGGGAAGTTTATGAGAAGCCAATGTCAGAGCTCTTTTTGCCACATCGTGGTCCACACCGGCAACTTCGAATAAAATTCTGCCGGGCTTTACTACCGCCACCCAGTATTCGGGGGCACCCTTACCGCTTCCCATACGGGTTTCTGCAGGTTTCTTGGTAATGGACTTGTCGGGGAATACCCGGATCCATACCTTTCCGCCTCTTTTAATGTGCCGGGTGATAGCAATACGAGCTGCCTCTATCTGCCGATTGGTAATCCAGTGAGGTTCCATGGCCTGAAGTCCGAATTCTCCGTATTCCAGGCTATGTCCGTTCTTGGCATTACCTTTCATTTTTCCTCTTTGATATTTTCTAAATTTGGTTTTCTTGGGTTGCAACATTATCGGCCACCCCTTTCTCTTGGGGATCTTCCGCCGGATCGGCCTCTCGAGCCTGATGAAGGTGATCCCGCACCTGCCAGTTCTTTTTCCTCCCTGGTTTTATAAGGAAGAATTTCTCCCTTATAAATCCATACTTTAATTCCGATCTGACCATATGTGGTGGTGGCTTCCGCCACTGCATAGTCTATATCTGCGCGAAGAGTATGGAGAGGTACTTTACCTTCAAAAGTCCGTTCTGACCGGGCAATTTCAGCGCCGCCGAGACGGCCGCCGCACTGCACCTTGATTCCCTTGGCTCCAGCTTTCATACATCGGCTGGCAGCCTGTTTCATAGCCCGGCGGAAAGACACACGTCTTACCAGAGCTTCGGCGATTGACTCTGCCACTAATTTGGCATCCAAATCAGCGTGAGAAACTTCTTCCACATTTACCTTCACCGGTTTGCCGGTCATGGACTGGAGTTTTTTTCTCAATTCCTCTATTCCCGCGCCTCTCTTACCGATAATCATACCCGGTTTGGAGGTGGAAATGGTCAGGGTGATTCTGTCAATGCCGGGTCTCTGAATCTTAATTCGGGATATACCCGCCTGTTTCAGTTCCTTATTAATATATCTACGAATCTTCAGATCCTGGTGTAACCATTCCTGATAATGCTTATCTGCATACCACAAGCTATCCCAGGAGCGGATGACTCCAACGCGGAATCCTATTGGATTAATTTTCTGACCCACTAGTTACCCTCTCCTCTCTCTTTCACTACTATGGTAATATGACTGGTCCGCTTCCGGATTGGGGTAGCCCTACCCATTGCCCGGGGTCTGAACCTTTTAATTACCGGTCCTTCGTCAACATAAGCCTTGTATATAATCAAATTATCTGCATCAAACATAAAATTATTCTCTGCATTTGCCACCGCGGACTCAACCACCTTGCCAATAAACCTGGCTGCTTTTTTCTCGCTGAACCTTAAATAATTCAGCGCCTCGGTGGTGGATTTGCCCCGGATAGCGTCAATCACAAGGCGTGCTTTACGAGGAGAAACTTTAACATAACGGGCCTTGGCAGTGGCTTCGCCATTATCCCTGGCTGCCTGCCGGGCTTCCATTCTTTCTCTTCTTCTTCTTACCTTATTAGGTATTCGTTCTTTGGCCTTTGTACTCACCTTGGGTTCCTCCTTAAAAAGGCATTATTTTTTGACCTTGGATTTACGGTCTCCGGCATGGCCACGGAAAAATCGGGTTAATGCGAATTCTCCAAGTTTGTGGCCAACCATCTGCTCGGTTACATAGATGGGTATATGTCTGTGCCCGTTGTGAACAGCTATGGTATGCCCGACCATTTCAGGCACCACTGTGCTGGCACGAGCCCAGGTCTTTATTACTCTCTTTTCGTTTCTCAAGTTCAAAGCTTTTACTTTCTTCAGTAAGCTTGAATCTATATACGGTCCTTTTTTAACTGAGCGGGACAAGATATTCCCTCCTTTTACCTAACTATTTTTTCTTCTTTTTAGCGTGGCGAGAACGAACAATCATTCTGTCCCCACGTTTCTTCTTTCGGGTTCTTAAACCAAATGCTGGTTTTCCCCATGGGGTTGTACTGGGGCGCCCGGCTGATGAACGGGCTTCCCCTCCACCGTGGGGGTGATCCACGGGGTTCATACATACACCGCGAACGCTGGGGCGTTTGCCTAACCAGCGAGAACGGCCGGCTTTTCCTACTTTAATATTTTCATGCTCCACATTGCCAACCTGGCCTATGGTAGCAATACAATTAATGTTTACATATCTCATTTCACCCGAAGGAAGCCGGACTATTGCATGCTTGCCTTCCTTTGCCATCAGCTGGGCTGCGGCGCCGGCAGATCTTACCAACTGGCCGCCCCTGCCGGGGTAAAGTTCGATATTGTGTATTAATGTTCCCACAGGGATGTTCTGCACAGGCAATGCATTGCCTATTCTGATCTCGGCTTCAGGGCCGGAGTTGAGCATATCGCCCACCTTCACACCCACAGGACAAATAATATATCGTTTTTCGCCGTCAACATAAAACAAAAGGGCAATTCTGGCAGAACGGTTGGGATCATATTCCACTGTTGCCACCCTGGCAGGGATACCGCTTTTATCCCGCTTGAAATCGATTATACGATATCTTTTCTTATGTCCGCCACCTTTATGCCGACAGGTTATGTGGCCGTGGTGGTTTCTTCCAGCTTTTCTCTTCTTTGCCCGGGTTAATTTCTTGTGCGGTTTGGTGGTGGTGATTTCATTGAAATCAGACACAGTCTTAAAGCGCACTCCCGGTGACGTTGGTTTAAACTGTTTTACTGGCATCTTACTGTCACTCCTATTCCTAAGTTTTGCAGGTCCAAGACCTATACGTCCTTAGCTTTCTCTCCAATTACATCTCGAATGGATCGAAGCCAGCTATTTCAATCTTGTCGCCTTCTTTTAATGTAACTACTGCTTTCTTCCAGTCCTTCGTCCTGCCTTCCATTCTTCCCCTGCGGGTGAAACGCAGGCGCTTCTTGCCTTTCATATTTACAGTGGTTACCTTGGTTACATTTACTTTAAATACACTTTCCACAGCATTTCTTATTTCAATCTTGTTGGCCCGGGGGTCCACCTCGAAGGTGTATTTGTTATCCTGGGCATTGGTTATGCTTTTTTCAGTTATTATCGGCCTCACCAGAATATCTCTGGGGCTTCTTGATTTGGCTACATCTTTAAGTCTCAGTTCCTCCATTATGCCAGGACCTCCTCAACACGACTGATGGCATCTTTGGTCATTACCAGCCGATCGTATTTTAAAATGTCATATACGTTAATGATATCCAGAGTAATAACTTTCACATCGGGCAAATTTGATGCTGATTCCTCCACACCAAAGTTCTTGTCCCCTATGACGAAAAGTGCGTTCTCTTCCATTCCCAGTTTTTTCATCATTGCAATGAAATCTTTGGTTTTTGGAGTTTCGAACTTAATCTCGTCCATGGCTATCATTTTCTCCTGGCTTACCTTATCGGTAAGAACGCTGCAAATTGCCAATTTTCTCATTTTCTTGGGCATTTTCTTGGAATAATCTCTGGGCCTGGGCCCGAAGGTTATTCCGCCGCCACGCCACAGAGGCGAACGGATGGATCCGTGACGGGATCTTCCTGTCCCCTTCTGTCTCCAGGGTTTACGCCCACCGCCGCGAACCTCACCCCGTGTCTTGGTGGAGTGGGTACCCCGACGCATATTGGCCTGCTGTCGAACCAGGGCCTGATGGACCACTGCCTTACTGATCTCGGTATTGAATATATCATCAGAGACCTTCAAGTCTTCTATTTTTTCACCATTCATATTGTAAACCGGTATATCAGGCATCTCTAAACCTCCTCGTTTGCTCGTTTATGAGCTTCAACTATTTTTGGGTACCCATAATCTTGGGTTTCCGCTGTCCTTTAACTTTTACCGTATTCTTAATCATAAGGACGGAATTTCTTGCTCCGGGCACAGCGCCCTTTACCAACATCAGATTCTTGTCCTTATCGATTTTTATTACTTCCAGATTTTGAACTGTGGTTTTGCTGGCGCCCATATGGCCGGGGCTTCTTTTGCCAGGAAAAGTTCTGGCGGCATCGGTGGCACCGGCAGAACAGGGACGGCGATGAACGCGGGAACCGTGGGTCCTTCCACCACCACTGAAGTTGTGCCGTTTCATACCGCCGGCAAAACCCTTACCAATGGATGTTCCTGAAATATCAACCTTTTCACCTTCCTTGAATAAATCCACTGTCACTTCCTGCCCGATTTTAAATTCATCGGGGTTCACTCCACGGAGTTCTCTGAGATATCTCTGTGGTTTTAAATTATTTTTGCTGAATTGACCCTTGACAGGCTTTCTGACGTTTTTCATCTTCCTGACTTCTTCAAAGCCAAGTTGAACTGCCTGGTAGCCGTCTTTGTCCTGGGTTCTCAAACCCGTTATCAGGCAGGGGCCAGCTTTTATTACAGTTACAGGCACAGAGTTGCCTTCTTTGTCAAAAATCCGGGTCATTCCTAATTTTTTGCCCATTATTCCTCTCATGTCGTATAAACCCCCTTAACCTTTGATTTCGATATCGACGCCCGAGGGTAAATCTACTTTCATTAATGCATCGGTAGTTTTCTGGGCCGGGTCGAAGAAAATGTCAATCAGGCGTTTATGAGTTCTTATCTCAAAATGTTCACCTGACCTCTTGTCGATGTGGGGTGACCGTAAAACACAAAATACGTTCTTCTCGGTGGGAAGAGGTATGGGGCCCGATATGTTGGCACCTGTGTTCTTGGCAATGTCCACAATCTTTTGGGCGGCATCGTCCAAAATTTTGTAATCGTAGGCTTTCAGTTTTATCCTGAATTTCTGTTTGGCCATTGTTCTACTCTCCTTCCGCTCTGGAGCTAATCCTTAATAAGGTTGTAAATATCTTCTCAGTATTTTATCTGCAATCTGCTGAGGGACTATCTGGTATGTGAAAAATTCCATCGAATACTCAGCTCGCCCCTGAGTCAGACTTCTTAAATCCGTTGCATACCCGAACATCTCCGCCAGAGGAACCCTGGCCTTGATTAACTGGGTATTGGCTACCGAAGGTTCCATACTGGATACCTTGCCACGACGGGCATTTATATCGCCAATAACTTCGCCCATATATTCCTCGGGGGTTACCACTTCCACCGACATTACAGGCTCCATCAGGCTGCCCTGAACATTCTTCAGAGCTACGTTCACAGCTATGCTGGCTGCGGCACTGAAATCCATTTCCGAGGAATCCACCTCGTGATATGAACCATCCTTCAAAGTAGCTTTCACGTCTATTACACGATAACCACCCAAAGGTCCTGCCAGCAAAGCATTTTTTATTCCTTCTTCGGCAAATTTTACAAACTGGTGAGGGATTTTTTCCTCGCTCACTTTATTCACAAAAACAAAGCCTTTCTCTTCGTGGTTGGGCTCAATCTTGATAACCACGTGGCCATACTGGCCCCTTCCGGTGGATGAAGGATGAATAAACTTTCCTTCACTCACATAAGCTTCGTTTATTGTTTCCTTGTAAGCAACCTGGGGAGTCCCCACATTTGCCTGAACATTGAATTCCCTGGTCAGGCGGTCAACAATAATGTCCAGATGAAGCTCTCCCATTCCCGATATCAGGGTCTGGCCGGTTTCATCATTAACTACCATCTTAAAAGTCGGGTCCTCTTCCTGAATCTTACGAAGCGAATCCATCAATTTTTCCGAATCAGCCTGAGTCCTGGGCTCAATCGCAATCGATATCACCGGTTCGGGGAAGGTTATATCCTCCAGCAATAAGGGATAATTCTGTTCACATAGGGTGTCACCAGTGGTGGTGAACTTCAAACCCACAGCTGCTCCCAGGTCACCCGCTGAAATCTCAGGTATATCTTCCCGGTGGTCGGCGTGCATTCTGAGAATCCGCATCATTTTTTCTTTCCGGTCCCTGGTGGCGTTATAGACTCTCTTCCCCGCCTTCAGGGTTCCCGAATATACACGGAAATAAGTCAGTTTGCCTACATAGGGGTCTGTAGCAATTTTGAAAGCCAACGCCGAGAATGGTTCATCAGGGGCGGACTTTCTTACTTCCTCTTCCTCAGTCCGGGGATGCCTTCCCACAACCGGGGGCACATCCACAGGGGCCGGCAGGTAATCAACTATGCCGTCCAGCAACTTTCTTACTCCCTTGTTTTTCAAAGACGAACCCACAAAAACCGGAATAAGGTTGCATTTTACCGTAGCTTTTCTCAAAGCCTTCTTAATTTCATCAGAAGAAATTTCTTCTTCTTCCAGAAACTTAACCATCAATTCTTCATTGGTTTCCGCCAGGGCTTCCACCAATTTCTCCCGGTGTTTTCCGGCTTTCTCCTTTAAATCAGCAGGAATTTCCATTTCTTCCAGTTCCCATGCATCGGCTGCATCAACTTCTAGAAACCTGAAAGCCTTCATTTGAACCAGATCAATAATGCCGCTAAAATCAGCTTCAGCGCCGATGGGCAGTTGAGCCGGTATTACCGGGGCATTGAGTTTTTCCTCAATCATATTTACCGCCCGGTAAAAGTCAGCTCCCAACCTGTCCATTTTATTGATGTAAGCCATCCGGGGTACCTTGTAACGGTCAGCCTGTCTCCAGACGGTTTCGGATTGGGGCTGAACACCACTGACTCCACAGAATATAATTACCATTCCGTCCAACACCCTCATTGCTCTTTCCACTTCAGCGGTAAAGTCAACGTGACCGGGTGTATCAATTATATTTACGATGGAATCTTTCCAAAAACACCTTGTAACGGCGGAGGTAATGGTGATTCCCCGCTCTTTTTCCTGGACCATCCAGTCCATGGTGGCAGCGCCTTCATCCACTTCTCCGATACGGTGAATACGCCCGGTATAAAACAGCACCCGTTCGGTGGTGGTGGTCTTACCGGCGTCAATATGGGCTGCAAACCCGATATTTCTCACTTTTGATAAATTTATTGCTTCATTCCTGGCATTCATTCGCCTTACTTCCTGACCGTTACTTCCTTAAAAACTTTACCATCTATAATGGGCAAACGCCTTATTGGCTTCAGCCATCCTATGGGTATCTTCCCGTTTCTTTATGGCGCCGCCAACATTGTTATAGGCGTCCATCAATTCAGAGGCCAGTTTCTCCCGCATGGTCTTTCCACCGCGTTTGCGGGTGTTTATCAACAGCCATCTGATTCCCAGACTTACTCTTCTCCCCGCTCTCACTTCCATGGGCACCTGATATGTGGCGCCACCGACACGCCGGGGACGGACTTCCACTATGGGCATTACGTTTTCAAGGGCTTTATCAAATACTTCCAGAGGCTCTTTTCCGATTTTCTCCTGGATTATATCCATAGCTCCGTAAAAAATCCTCTCAGCAGTACTTTTTTTCCCTTTTTTCATAATGCTGTTAATAAATCTGGAGACTAACTTACTATTATAGACCGGGTCTGGTACCCGTTCTCTTTTACTTACAGGTCCTCTTCTGGGCATAATATAACCTCCTGTGGTTACGCAAAGTTTAATATTTCTACAACCAGCCAGTTAATTTTCCATTTACTGGGTTATTTTTTGGGCCGCTTGGTTCCGTATTTGGATCTGCTCTGTTTTCTGTCATTCACTCCAGCAGTATCCAGGGTTCCTCTTACTATATGATAACGGATACCAGGCAAATCTTTAACCCGGCCGCCGCGAATCAGAACCACAGAGTGCTCCTGAAGGTTATGGCCCACGCCGGGAATGTACGCTGTAACTTCAATTCCGTTGGTCAAACGAACCCTGGCAACTTTTCTGAGCGCCGAGTTGGGCTTCTTGGGGGTCATGGTCTTTACCTGGGTACAAACTCCTCTTTTAAAGGGGTTACCTTTGGTCTTAAAGGTTTTCGACTTTAAAGAATTATAGGAAAATCTTAAAGCTGGTGATTTGCTTTTGGTTTTTGTGGTTTTTCTACCTTTTCTTACTAGCTGATTGACAGTTGGCATAAAAAAAACCTCTCCTTTCAAATTCTCAAAGCGTCGCCACTTTGAACCGGACAGATTTCGAAAAAAACAATATTTTACCAGAAAACTAACTCGGGTCAGGTATCGACCTCCTCTTTACTGGTTCCCGGCGATGAAAACACATCGCATCCGTCCGGGTTAGCGTTTTAAAGCCATCCAACAGGCTTGACTGTTTAAACGCTAGAACATTCTAGCACCCCTTGGATCCCTTGTCAATAGTAAAAATGCTTTTTTTTGATTGTTAACAATATTTTAACAATTTCATCAGGGGTAAAATTGCATGTCCTGTGATTTTTTCGTTGAATTCTATAAAAGCGCCTGAACTTCTGGACATGAAAACAAATGAGCCTGAAAAATAATTCTTTTTCTTCATGCCATGCTATTTTTCTATCGATTATTTTTTGTTTTTCTGTAACATTATGTTAATATAAAATACATGTATAATTAATGTAGAGAAAATTATAAAGAGAAAAATTTATGAATACGGGTTAAGATCTGGTGACTCAACGATTCCACCTTCTCCTGTGCTTTGTCCTGAGCCTTGCTCCTGCCTCCTGTCGTCTTATTCATTTCCATTCTTTCAAAAGACCGTCGCTGTCGCTCAGCTATCTTCTCACTTATATGTTTATCCATGTCAGAATATTTCCGAAGCAGGGTTTCGAAATCTTCCTTGTTCAGCATAAGAAGAGTAACATCGGTGAGAGCCTTCACGGTGGCAGTCCTGGGTTCGCCGGTTAGAACCGATATTTCGCCGAAGAAATTCCCTTCCCCCATTTCGCTGGAAAGGAAAACCTCTCCCTTGTTATTAACTGCATAAACCCTTACCACCCCGGATTTAATAATGTAAAAAGTATCTCCCATTTCGCCCTGGAGAATGATTTTTTCATCCTCGGAATAGATTATCTGCTTCAGGCGTTTCGCCACATCCTTGATTTCATCCATGGATAGCCCCTGAAGAAAATCTACATTTTTCAATAATGGCATCAGGTCTTCAGTGTGAATGGTCTGCTCCTTTTCCTCTTTCAAATAAACATCGGTAATGGGGAAGGGTATTTCCACATTATTTCTTTTAAACACATACCAAATACGTTCATAAACTTCAGATCTTATTAATGGCGCCCTCTGATAATCGTCAACAAAAAACCTCATTTTATAATTTATGGAAAAATCGGCATATTCGGAAAGAAAAATGTCAGGCCCTACATTTTTCACCACTCCCTCGGTCATGATAGCGGCATTTGCAAGAAATTTCTTTATTTTCTTGGGAGGATATTCATACCTGACCCCCACCTCTACATATTGGCCATGAATGGTTGTGGGCGCCGAAAAATTAACCACATCTATTTTGGCCAGTTGGGAATTGGGAATAGACATGTAGTCTTCTTCCCGGGTCTTGATGGTGGTTGCCCGCCAGTCAATCCTGGATACTATACCTTCCATGGAACCGAATTTTATCCAGTGGCCCACATCAAAAGGGCGGGAGATATGCAAAGCCAGGCCGGAGAACAGGTTCCCCAGGGTGTCCTGCAACGCAAGACCGATAATAGCGGTAAGTATGGCAGAACCAGTGAGCAGAGGGCGAATGTCGAAACCATGGATATTGCTCATCAAAGCTACAATAATAATAGCAAAATAAATGGCCCTGATTACATTTCGTATAATCTGGGGAACCTGAATATGCTGCAGGGCGAAATAGACATCAAAAACCAGGCTGGTAATTATGTCAAAAATTAAAATGAAAGCAAAGAAAACCATCAGTGAAAAAATAAACCGGACCACCGATGCCTGGTACTCAAAACCGGGTAAATCCAGTAAAAACCACCATAAAGTAAAGAAAAAAATAAACCCCATTGCCTGAATATGGAATTGCTTTCCTATACTCAAAGCTTTATCTGATGTCCAGGATAATATTTTATAAACCAGAAACAATATAAAATACATCCCAATAAACACCAGGACTGAATACATAATGTGAAGTATATTCTCGAAGTTTTCAAAGTGGCTTAAATAATTCATAACTATGGGAATAAATTTTGATAGAAAAACTATTTTTCCTCCAGTATCTCAGGAACAATAAAAAATCCTCATAAAGAAAAAGCAGGTCATAATATTCGCAAATAAAATAAATTCCTTTTCCCCTTGACAAACCCATGTAAATTTGCTATACTTTTAATTGCAATTACTATCATTAGTTCAATTAATGTAAAGCCTTTCGCAGACCGCAGCACTTGCGGTCACTTTTTTTCGGAAGAATTATCGGTTTTAACCAGAAATAATTTTATTATAATTATTGACAAATAAAGATTGATCTGCTAAAATTAATTCACAATCATTAGTTCTATGAATGTAAACCCTTTGCAAACCGCTGCGAGCGGTTTTTTTTTATAATTAAAAAGGATACCTATAAGCGCAGAAAGGTTATAAATTATAACTCGCAGGACGATAACAGTTTTTGGCAGAAAAGTTACTTATAGATATCCTACTCATATAATACTACAAAAGTCATTTAAAAAAAGTGATTTTTATCACATTTTTCAAAAAAAATGAAAAGGCATTCCTTTATTTATATAGAAAACAGGGAACAAAGGAGTATATAATGCTTAAAAGATTTTTAATTTTATTTTTTGTCACAGGTTTATTATCAGGTTTTGGTTTCTGTTTTTCTCAGGATAACCCTGAATCGGTTTTATTACAATATTATGCAAACATAAATGAAAAGGATTTCAAGGGAGCCTATTCATTAAGGTCAGAAAGTTTCAGGCATGATAATTCTTTTCAAAGCTGGTCCGGAGGATGGAAAAATAATATCAGCACAGGCTACTATTATATGAACGTAAAAACCAATACCGGCAACAAAGCGATTATAGAATTCGGGCTGGGCTCCCAGGACAGAATATCTGACAAAGAGACCAGATATGGAAACTATAAAGCCCAGGCAAAACTAATAAAAGAAAACGGAAAATGGCGAATTGAAGATATTCAGGTTACACCCCAGGAAGAATATACAGCTGAGGCTATTGAGCCCAAGCAGGAAAAGAAAAAGCCATCTCCCTTTCCTGAAGACATACCCATTTATCCGGGTTTTGAAATGAAACCACCCCGGGCTTTTCTGGACCCTTACAGTGGAAATACAGTGAATGTGGTGGAATGCAAACAGAGAGTATCGGGTATTAACCCCGATGATGTAGCCAAATACTACGAAGAAAAATTGATACCCCGAGGCTGGACCACCCAGGGCCCCGCTGGTGGCAGTTCAGCACTTGCCATAATGTTTAAGAAAGATAACCGGGTGGTATCTGTGGGTTGCTATCAGACCACGTGGCAGGGAACCGACGCACCTGTAGATCCCAGGGGAACAGTGTTGGTAATAACTTATTATAAAGAATAACGGTGGTTATTGATGCAATATATTTGTAAAAAATGCAAGAACCTGAGTATTGTTACCGATGGAAGAAAAGAATGTGAAAAATGTGATGGAATAATTGTGCCGGTAACAAACCCCGAGGGCGCCAGGTTATACAGCGATATGCTTTCAAACCAGGTTGGGGAAAAACAGGTTGTTAACCTTAAAAAAAGATGGAAGGAAGAAGATAAAAGCTCCTGGGGGTTTATTATCACAATACTGGTAATTATAGCAATAATTGCCGCATTAAGTGTTTTTGCCCTTCACGTGGTAAAAAAATCAGAACCCCAAAAAAGCCCCTCGCCAGAAAAAAGTTATTATAAGGCCGTAGAACGTTTTGCCAAAGCAGAATTGTCAAATGGATTTTTTATCTTGACAGAACATTAATAGAGATGTTTAAATCTTATAACGAAAACCAGGAATATCTATCGATAACTCAACGGCAGATTTTCTGTAACTATTGCAACAGTAAGATCCCCGCTTCTTTCTACTTTATTTTGCTGATAAAACACGGAATAGAAAACCATTATTGTATTAAATGTTATAAAAAAAATTATCCACAGTTAAGTTTAGCCCCGGGAACATTATATAAACTGGGTATAGAGTGCGTTGATTTTGACAATCAACTACTTTTCAACTTTTTTCAACTCATAACTGAAGATAAATTCGACCAGGTTAAAACTATTGTAAAAAAGCGCCCTGAAATTGTGAATGCAAGAGATCTGGAGAATTTTACACCTTTACATATTTCCATCAAGGCCAGAAATTTTTCATTAATTGATTTTTTTATTGCTTCAGGAGCTGATGTCAATGTGCAAAGCATTGACGGGGTCACCCCAATGATGCTGGCCATACAGAGCAATAACTATAACTTGCTCAACTATCTTCTGGGTGAAGCTACAGATATGAAACTCACTGATGAGAAAGGCAACAGTTGCCTGCATTATGCTGCAAAAACCGGAAATGTAGAAATTTTCAAATTGCTGTTGGAAAAGGGGGCATTTATTAAGGCAAGAAATGAAAAAGGCCTGACTCCCCTGGATATTGCCTATATTGATAGCCAGACACAAATTTTACAGTTAATAAACGAATTATATCCGGGAATTAAAGAAAAAAAAGGGGGGCAACTCAATGATAGAAAGCCATAGATTACGACTACGCCCGATAAGAAAAGAAGATATTGACAAATGGCTGATATGGTTAAACGACGAAGAAGTTATGAAATATCTGTCGGTTTATGGTGTCAACCGCATGCAGGAAGAAAGCTTTTTTGAAACTATGACAAAGTCGAACAATGAAAAAGTGTTTACTATAGAAACAAAAGAAGGGGAACCTGTAGGAGTTACAGGTTTACACAAAATTCACTGGGAGTGGAGAAACGCTGAACTGGGGATAATAATCGGCGAAAAAAAGCATTGGAACAAGGGTTTCTGTACAGAAGCCATGAGATTAATGGTAGAGATAGGTTTTAACCGCATGAACCTGAATTCAATTTATCTGCGAGTCTGTGAATTTAACCAGCATGCTGTAAAATGTTATGAAAAAGCAGGTTTTGTAATTGAAGGCAGGCTGAGGCAACACCATTATTTTAATGGCAGATATTCAGATGAAATATTTATGAGCATTATAAAAGAAGACTTTGAAAGACAAGGCGATAACTAGATATCTACTTTTATATTCGAAGTCGTAGTTTGAAAGTATTTAACGGCGCTCATAATACCGTGGTTTTATTATATCCAATTATGTAAAGGCTTTTTAATCGAAAACCCCCCATTGAATAATATTTTTCAACTGGAAACATGAAAAATTTATGATATAATCAAATAGTTGATTAAAATAAAAAAAAGATTTTACTTTAATAGAATTAATGATTGTAATTGCATTCATTTCAATTTTAGCTTACATTATTATTCCTGATATTACCAGAGCTAGGGCTCAAGCCCAGTTTAATGCCTGTGTCCAAAACCTCAAAGGTATGCATGCCACAGCTCATATGTATCTGGCAGACCAGATAAGTGATGATATTTCCAGGTTGCCTGAATGCCCAACTTTGGGTATAGTTTATTGTGGCCATGTTCATTTTTTAAACGGGACATCATATCACATATGCATTCAATGCAGCGGTAATGGTTGTCCGTGCCCTCCGCCTCATGCAGCAGTGTATCCAGCTGGCGTAGGCAACAGTTGTCTTGGCATTCATGAAGACCCGGAATGGAGCGGTGTCTATTGGTGCCTGAACAGAATCCTGGGAAACAACTGATTAACCTGTGTCTTCCTTCCAGCTTCTGTATTTTTCCAAATCTGTTTCGGCAATAAAGCCGGTGAATTGACGATCTTTTATTTTTACATCTATCTTTAAGTTCTTATTGTAAAAAATTCCATTACTAAATGAAGCTTTCTGTTTAGATTCAATATGGAAATCTTCTTTCTTTTCCATTTCCATAACCGGTAAAACATACAGGCTGTTTTTCGGCTTCAGAAACACCTCCCTCTGCCAGAATATACCCTGCCAGGCTTGTGCTGAATAAGGAAATTTTTTACTGTAAATTGAAAATTCAAACCAGGAATGATTGTATCGGTCAAATTCACTTGCCATTTTGGGGTCAACCATCGCCAGCCGGGATTCCAAACATTTTTCATCCATATTAGCATGCCTGGAAACCAGGCTTTGAACTTCCTGAAGTTGAAACTCGGAAGCAATTACCAGAAGAAGGGCATATTCAACCCCTTCTTTCATTTTAGGCATCTCTTCCATTTTGTCCAATTTTGCTTTTAATTTTAAAAAACAAGCAGCCAATAAAGCTTCCGTCAGTACCAGAAACATAATAACTGTGTATTTAAACCGGGGAAGAATAGTCTGAAATGAATATATATGATCGAACAACAACAGAAAAATAAATATTAAAACTCCAATACCCAATGTCAGAGTTGCCCGCATTTTTTTATTTAAAGAAAGATACCGGCCTGCTTCCAGGTTCCATTCCTTCAGAGAATCATCCAGTTTAATCAGGTCAACATCCGGGGGCATTATTTTATAATCAGTCAAAAAATCACCTTTTCAAATAAATTACAAGGAAATTCAGTAAAATTTTAAATATTTCATTGAATCTTATAGGGAGTAAACCAATATGAAAAATTCAAAATTTATTGTGACAGTATTTTTACTTACATGCCTTATAACCTTTATTCTGGCCAGATGTTCCACTTCATCGGGAAATCCGTCGGATTACACCAGCCCTGCCCCGGTACCCACCGACTGCCCCACGCAAATGGGCTGGTAAAAATATAACCATCAAAAAGAAGAAAAGCCCTGTTTCTGCGACTAATTGAAAGAGTAATAAGAAGGAGGAGCAGGTTATGAATACAGGTGAACTTACAGGCAAAACAGGTACCGATAAACTGGCAATTATGGAGGAAGTTCTAAAGCAGAATCCCACCGGTATTTTCCAGAAACTATTTGTTCTTGCACTGGGATTGTTTTCAGTGGTTTATTTAATCAACCCCACTGGGGGAACCCTGGAATTCATTCCCGATAATTTACCCATTCTGGGAAACCTGGATGAAGCTTCAGCCACTATGCTGCTGCTTTACAGTATTAATTTTTTCAAAACAGTTAACAGAGTTCCAAAAGAAAATAAATAGCCGACACATTGCAAACTTTTTCAGGAGGCTGTCCTCAAAGGATGGCTTTTTTTTTATTTTTTTAAAAAAACCAAAACTTGTCATGTTATTTTTATGTTAAGTTAGATCGGGATTGTTCCCAAACCAGGAAACTGCACTTCTACAGCAGCTCTTTTGCTTTTTACCAAAAAAACCTGAATATAGAAGGAAAACTGCCGTTATAATATTAATTTAAGAATATGAGTTTCCGCTTGTGCACACAATGAGACGATTATGTTCCGGCATAACACGCATTTTATGACTTTATAAATGAACAGGAGAAGAAAAGTGGCTGCCACCGAAAGAATTAAAAAACACCCGATTTTAAAAATCCCCGAAAGAAAAAAAATCACCTTCTATTTTAACGATAAGGAATTCACCGGGCAGGAAGGAGAAATGCTTTCCTCCTCGCTTTTTGCCAATGGAGTTCATGTATTCGGCCACCATTATATTGATGACAGCCCCCAGGGAATTTTTTGCGCTAACGGCCAGTGTTCCCAGTGCATGGTAATAGCAGACGGGCTGCCGGTAAAAGCCTGCATGACTGAAACCACGCCGGGAATGAATGTTACTTCCTGTGATGGCCTTGCCGGGTTGCCTCACGAAGATGAATTCCCGGGAAATTTTCAGGACATCAAAACCCTGGAATGCGAGGTTCTGATTATTGGCGGAGGCCCGTCGGGAGCCGCAGCGGCAATTGAATTGGGAAAACTGGGGCGGAAGGTTGTCCTGGTTGACGACAAGGACCGAATTGGCGGCAAACTTGTCCTTCAAACCCATACCTTCTTCGGTTCAATTGAAGACTGCCATGCAGGCACCAGGGGAATTGATATCGCTGGTATTCTGGAAAGGGAACTGGCAGAGTATGAATCAATAAAAGTTTTTTTAAACACCACAGCCCTGGGGGTTTTCAGCGAAAAAAAAGTTGGTGTTTATCAGAAAGGCAAGTACCTTTTCATAAAACCCAGAAAATTATTAGTGGCCGCCGGCGCAAGGGAAAAAGCGCTGAACTTCCCCGGCTGGGATTTGCCCGGCGTTTACGGAGCAGGCGCTTTTCAGACTTTGTTGAACCGCGACCTGGTAAAACCATCAAAAAAATTATTTGTAATTGGCGGGGGTAACGTGGGAGTAATTGCCGCTTACCATGCCCTTCAGGCGGGCATAACGGTAATGGGTTTGGCTGAAGCTCTTCCCACCATAAGCGGCTATAAGGTTCATGCCGATAAATTAAAACGATTCGGTGTTCCCATATATCTTTCTCATTCAGTGGCAGAAGCCCGGGGTGATGAAAACGGGGTGAAATCTATAATTATTGCCAAGGTTGATAAGAATTTCCAACCCATATTGGGGAGCGAACAGGAAATTGAAGTTGACACCATTCTCATAGCAGTGGGGCTGGTACCGATTGCCGAGCTTTACGACAACGCGAGAAAGGCAGGGATGGAAGTTTATGTTGCCGGCGATGCCAGGGAGATAGCCGAGGCCAGCGCCGCCATGTTTGGAGGTAAAATTGCCGGCCTGAAAATCGCAAGGGATCTGGGTGAGCGTGTGGAAATTCCCGATGAATGGGTTAAAA
>CAZSLZ010000065.1:0-17166 GCA_964607865.1 uncultured bacterium | reverse complement strand
GGCATGAGATTCATTGAGTTCTCTCAGGGTTTTTTCAAGTTTGTCGATGGTGTAGGTAAGGCACATTTCCTTCTCTGCAAGGCCCTCGCAGATGGCCCGCGCCAATCCACGGCAGGATTCATAACCGCAAGCCCGGCAGTTTAACTCGTCTTCAACTGAATATTTTTTTATAGAGTTTAACACTTCTCTGATTTGTTCAGTTGTTGGTTCAATCACATCAATTTTTTCCGGTTGAAAATCTCTGCTTAAATCAAGGTTATAATATTTATTCATATAATATTGCCATTCTTCCAGGTTGAATGCCCGTTGCGTTTGCTTTATAAAATCTGAAATCTTGCGTTTTCTGTGAAACTGGCCACCGCCATCACTCATCATGGGGCCGTTTATGCAACCTTCGCAGAATAGAATCTCAACCAGTTTGCAATCAGCCCTGCCTTCCTGAAAATCGTCAATGAATTCCAGAAAACTTTCTCTTCCATGTATAGCTTCCACATTGTAATCAAGGACGTTGTTTTCCAGGCCCGAGCTTCGCAAAGCTCCTCCGGTTATGGGATAAGCTCGTCCCCAGGACGGGTGGGGCGGGTCAAAACTCTTCGGCTTTAAATCTTCCATTTTAATTCCCAATGCAGCCATTATCCTTCTGCTTTCCTGAAAAGTCAGAACCGCGTCCACTCTTCCTGAGATATCCAGATCATGCGCCTCTCTTTTCTTGGCAATACAGGGGCCGATGAAAACCACTTTTGCATCTCTGCCATACTCTTCTCTTGCAACCATGGCAGTGGCAACCATGGGGGAAACCAAAGGGGTTAGATTTTCCAGCATTTCGTGATGATATTTCTGTAAGTAGTAATTCACTGCCGGACAAGCTGAGGTTATGTAAGGTTTCCCGCCTTTTTCATACAACCGGCTGTATTCCCTGGATACCAGATCGGCACCAAAAGCTACCTCCAATACTCTGGTAAACCCCATTTTCCTGTAAGCAGCCACCAGCTGCCCCGGGGAAATGGCATCATCCAATTCCCCGGGGAAAGAGGGCGCTACTATGGCGATTACCGTCTGGTCAGATTCCAAAAGCTGGCGGACGTATTCTATGGAAGAATAAATCTCCTTTGCATTCTGGGTGCAAACCTTCACGCAATTACCACAACCGATGCATCTTTCTGGTATTACGACAGCCTGGCCTGCTTCAACCTTTATGGCTTTGGCAGGACAGAAACGCACACAGTTGTAACAGCGTCTGCATTTGTTTCTTATGGTTCGCACAACTTCAAAATTCATTAGAATCGACCTCTTTTTATGTAATGGGTATGGAGTAACTCGTGGGATTTATGACTTAAAGGTTCTTCCAGGTAACCTTCATAAAGGGATTTTATAACTGGGTTTTTATGGGCCAACCTCAACTCTTTACCCCGGTCTATGTTATACAAAGCCTTCTGTCTTTTCTCTAGGATTTCCGGAGTCTGGGGCCGGGGCTGGCCGCCCCCGGCTATGCAGCCTCCGGGACAAGCCATTATCTCAACAAACTGATACCTGTCGGCATTCTCTTTCAACTGATCAAGTATCTTAGATGCATTGGCAAGTCCTGATGCTGCTACAATATTCAGTTTCAAACCGTCCATGTCAACCTCAGCTTCTTTTATGCCTTTCAAACCCCGCACGGGTGTGAATTCTACTTTTTCTAGCTCCGTGCCGGTAATCATATTGTAAGCTGTCCTTATGGCAGCTTCCATTACACCTCCGGTAGAACCGAAAATTTTACCGGCGCCTGAAGCTATGTCAAAAAACGAGTCGTAGTCGGAATCCTCAATCAGGTCAACATCAATACCAGCTAATTTAATCATTCTTCCCAGTTCTCGTGTGGTCAAAACTGCATCAACATAGGGGGACTTTCCCTGGTAGAACTCCTTGCGCTTAACCTCAAACTTCTTTGCAGTGCAGGGCATAACCGATACCACAAAAATTTTCTCGGGATCAATTTTATTAACGTTGGCATACAAGGTTTTTGTTAATGAACCCAGCATTTGTTGTGGAGAACGGCAACTGGATAAATTTTCCAGAAATTCGGGGTAAAAATGTTCCACATATTTTACCCAGCCTGGGCTGCAGGAAGTTATCAACGGCAATTTACCATTATGCTTAATTCTGTGTATCAGTTCGCTGGCTTCCTCCATCACAGTAAGGTCGGCAGCTGTGCTGGTGTCAAAAACCCGGTCGGCGCCCATTCTTTTTATTGATGCCACCAGTTTCCCTGATAACTCGGTTCCGGGTTCATAGCCCCATTCTTCGCCAATTGAAACTGAAATTGCGGGCGCGCACTGGAATACAACATGTTTGTCAGGGTCATTTATAGCGTTCCAGACTTCCTTTGTCGAACTTTTTTCCCGCAGGGCTCCTGTGGGGCAGGCAACAACACACTGGCCGCAAAAAACACAGGGTGCTACATTAAGCCCACGGTTAAACGCGGGCTCCACATGGGTTTGGAACCCCCGGTTTACAAAATCAATTGCGTTCACATTCTGGACTTCTTCGCAGACCCTGACGCACTTTCCACAAAGTATGCATTTGCCCGGATCCCGTTCAATGGAAGGGCTGGAAGAATCGATACTGAACCCTTTCATTTGCCCCCTGTAGCGTTTCTGCCGAATTCCCAGATTGTGCGCCAGATTCTGAAGTTCACAATTAAGGTTTCTTTCGCAATAAAGGCAGTCTTCTGGATGGTTAGCCAGCAGGAGTTCCACAATTGTTTTTCTTGCCTGTCGAACCCGGGCTGAATGAGTATGAATTTTCATTCCGTCTTCTATGGGGAAAGCGCAGGAAGGTAGCAATGTGGGGCGTCCCTCCACTTCCACCACACAAATTCTGCAGGCGCCCGAGGGTTTCAAACCTTCCATATAGCAAAGTGTGGGAATTTTTATACCATTCTCTCTCAAAGCTTCAAGAATGGTTTTGCCACCTTGAACTTCAAGTTTATTTCCGTTTACAGTAACATTGATTTTAGACATCTATTTCACCCTCTCAATCGCTTTGAATTTGCAAATGTTGTAGCAGGCAGCGCATCCCACGCACTTTTCAGAAACTATGTAATGGGGGTGCTTCAATTCTCCAACAATTGCTGAGGTGGGGCATTTGCGTTTGCATAAACCACAGCCTTTGCACATTTCAGGAATTACTCTGAACTCTTGCATCCCTGAACAAGCCCCCGCAGGGCATCTGTTATTGTAAATGTGTTCTTCATATTCATCCTTGAAATAAGTAAGGGTAGATAATACCGGGTTTGCGGCAGTTTGTCCCAAGCCGCATAATGCTGTGTTTTTAATAGAATCTGCCAGGCGCTCCATATATATGATTCCTCTGAATCTTTCCAGCCTGTCCATTTCAGACATAGTTTTTGTTGGAGTTGTAATTCGCTCGAGAATCTCATATAACCTTAAAGTTCCTTCACGGCAGGGAATACATTTGCCGCAGGATTCCTTCTGGATGAAATCCATAAAAAATCGCGCCACATCTACCATGCAGGTATCTTCGTCCATTGTTACCAGGCCGCCCGAGCCCATCATGGCGCCCACCGTTTTCAAAGATTCATAGTCTATGGGGGTATCCAGCAACGATTCAGGAATGCAGCCCCCGGAAGGGCCTCCTATCTGCACAGCTTTAAACTCCTTGTTGTCTGGAATTCCACCGCCGATATCGAAAATAATTTCCTTAAGTGAGATTCCCATGGGCACTTCCACCAAGCCATTGTTTCTAATCTTGCCCGACAGCGCGAAAACTTTTGTCCCCTTACTGCCGGATGTGCCTATCTTTGAGAATTCTTCAGCTCCCATTCGAATTATGGAGGGCACATTCGCCAGAGTTTCTACATTGTTTATAATTGTAGGGCAGTCGAAAAGGCCGGAAACAGCAGGGTAGGGGGGGCGATAACGAGGCATGCCTCTTTTGCCTTCTATCGAAGCAATCAATGCTGTCTCTTCACCGCATACAAAGGCTCCTGCTCCTTTTTTCAATTTTAATTTAAAATTAAAACCGGAATCCAAAATGTTTTCGCCAAGTATGTTCAGTTTTTCCAGGGTTTCAATGGCAAGCTGCAGATGTTCGATTGCCAGGGGATACTCGGCACGGGTGTAAATATAACCTTCGTCGGCTCCGATGGCATAGCCGGCGATAATCATACCCTCTATTACCCTGCAGGGATCGCCTTCCAGAACAGACCTGTCCATGAACGCTCCCGGATCTCCCTCGTCGGCATTACATATGATATATTTTTTAGGTTTATTCTGGTTTAATGCGAATGACCACTTCCTGCCGGTAGGGAAACCACCGCCGCCCCGTCCCCGCAGGCCCGATTTTGTTATTTCATCAACAACATCCGACGGAGTCATTGAAGTAAGAACTTTGTAAAGGCTTGTGAACCCCTGCTTTGAAATATACTCTTCAATACTGACAGGGTTGATAATTCCGCAATTCTCCAGCACCAATTTCTGCTGGCGTTTGAAGAAAGGAATCTTGTCGATTTCTGCCACTTCGGGGAATACTTTAAGCCCATTTTCATTATATTGGCCCAAAGCTTCAATATTAGACAACGATTTATATAGAATGAAATTCCTTGCAATAAGCTTTGCTTTTTCCGGTGTTACCTGATGGAATGAAATTCTGTTATGTTCGGGAAGTTGAACGTCGATGATGGGCTCAACCTCGCAATAACCCACACAGCCGACCTTTATAAAACCTGCCTCAATATTTTTTTCCTTGAGAACAGTTTTAATTTCTTCTACTGATTTTTCTACACCGGCAGCTAATCCACATGTCCCAGCTCCGTAAAAAACTGTGGGCCTGGTTATTTTTCTCTTCAAAAAAACTCCGGATTTGTTCTTAAGAATATTAATTACTTTGTTGGAATCTATAGAGTTATTTGACATTATGGCCTCCTACTCGTATTGCTCTAGAATTGAAGGTATTTCTTCCACCCTGACTCTGCCGTGGAAATTGTTGTCAATCGCAATGACCGGTGCAATGCTGCAGGCTCCAATGCAGGCCACAGTTTCTAAAGTAAATTTTCTGTCTTTTGTTGTCTGGGAAACCTTGATGCTAAGGTGTTGTTCAAGAGCATCCAGAATTTTTTTTGAGCCTTTGACGTGACAGGCAGTGCCGCGGCAGATCTGTATCAAATGCCTGCCTGGAGGTGAAAGCCTGAATTGATTGTAGAAAGTAGCTACCCCGAAAATCTTGCTGGTTGGCAAGCAAAGATGCCGGCTTATCTGTTTGACAGCATCATGGGAGATATAACCTTTCACGTCCTGAACATCCTGAAGAATGGGGATAAGATTCCTTCTCTGTGAAGCATATTTGCCAAGAACAACCTGAATCTCCGGGTCAAAGAATATTGTTTCATTCTTATTTTTTCCATCAATTGTATCCATAATAACCGCCTTCCTGGTGAATTTTTTCACAATCTATTGTAAAAAGAATTATTCTTAGTAATTGTTGAGGCCAAAGCCCCTTGTTGCCGGAAGTGTGAAATTTTTCACAATCCAATTAAAAAAATTTTGAAATCTATTTTTATTCTTTTTTTGCCTGCAATTTAATTGTCGCCCCGGAAAGTGAAATATTTCACAAACTCAATTTGATTTCTAAAATTCTTCTTAATAAATTATGTTTAGATTTTGCCATCGTGGTAGAAATTGACACACAATTTTAAGCAATACCTTGATGTTGATTAACCAGTACTTCCTGAAACATATTACTTTTTAGTTAGTGATTAATTTCACAAGCTTTCAGATTTTTTATTAACCTTTCAGTATAAAAACTCTTTTTAGAGAGTGAAAAATTCACAAAATTTAGAGCAAGTTGTTTTCATTTTCTTAGCCAGGTAGATCGAAAAACTTGAATTATATCAACTTAAAAAAATTTGACTAGGACGTGAAAAAATTCACAAATTTTCAAATTTTAATTAACCTTATGGTTGAAAAACCCTTTTCAGAAAGTGAAAAAATTCACAAACATTTGGCTCAATTTCCAGCAACATCATAACCCGTATGGGTAGCTAACTTTTTAACCAATAACTATAAATGAACTGGCATAGGCAGTGAAATAATTCACAATCCCCACTTATCTATTATATTTGCCTGAATTAGAAAAAACTCTTGCGAAGAGTTAAGATTTTTGAAGAATCATAAGCCAGATTTCATGGGAAAAAGAAGATGAAAGAAAAATAATTTTTAAATTTTTTTTGCAAAACGTATATTTTTACCCTCTTTCTGGATATACTGGTGGATAGATAATTATTAGAAAGGATGATAGAAATGAAAAAAAGAGATGAATTTAAAACCGAGCTCAATTATATCAAATTATACGGAGTTGACGTAAGGTATGAAGTCATGGATATAGACGGGAGAGAGTTGTATATAATTAACAGGCCTGATGAACTTGCATATTTGCCGTTCTTGAATAGGGAAATGTTTGAATTCGTAATCAAAATGGTTTCATCGTTGTTGGAATTCTGTTATGACGAGGTTTTGGAAGATGAAAAGGCAGAAACATATAAATGCGGTGTAGAACAGATTCTTGAAAAAGTAAGAAAATTAAATGAACTACAGAAAATAATGATGGAAATTCAATGAGTTGAGATAATGAATATTAAATAAGGAGGAAATTAAATGTTGAATTTTAAGGAAGATGAACTGTTTGAACAATTAAGGCGGGAGATGAAAGAAGCTATACCGTGGGATTCCATGAGAGAGTGCCTGGGTATATCAAATAAAATAGACATCGAGGAAATTAGAAGAACTGTTTTGAAAAGCAAATAAATGGAGAATTATGAAGAAAGAATCAGGGAGTCAGTAAAGGATTCACTTTTCATAAGGTTGTTTATATTAAAGAATATACAGGATAATAACAGGGAAAAAATATTAAAACATCTAGCAGAAGAAGAGCCAGACTGTAGGAATGGCAGACATGACGAATTAGTTAAGCAGGTAAAGCTGAAAATAGCCCTAGAAGAGATGGAAAATATAATAATTAAATATAGTTTTTAACCATAAAACTGATGATTTTGAAAAGACAATTATAATGCGGGATTGTTTTAATCGTAGTAGCGGGGAACGAAGTTTCCCCGGCCTTTATCAGTTGAAAACTTACCATTATTATAGATTACTTCCCCCCGGCTTATAGTCATAACTGGCCATCCGGTTACTGTCATTCCTTCAAAGGGGGTATAATCCACAGCATAGTGTAAAACACCGGGTCTAAGTTCAACTTCTTTTTCCGGGTCGAAAATGACAATATCCGCATCTGAGCCTGGTGAAAGGTTGCCTTTTCCGGGATATAACCCGAACATTTTTGCCGGGTTTGTACAAAGACAATCCACCCACTGGTTAAGGGTAAGCATGCCTTTTCTGACTCCCTCAGAAAAAGTGAGGGGCATCAGGGTTTCAATTCCGGGAAGCCCGTTGGGAAGCTTGGTAAAGTCCAATTTTCCGGCAGTTTTCTGTTCTCTGGAGAAACTGCAGTGATCGGTGGATATTATCTGCAGCCCGCCTTTTGAAATAGATTCCCATAAAACTGCCTGATCTATGGGAGTTCTGAGGGGCGGGTTGCAGGTAAACAGCCAGGCGTCTTCTTTCTGATAGATAGATTCGTTCAACACCAGGTATTGGGGGCAGGTTTCTCCGAAAGCTGCCACTCCCCGGCCTTTCGCTTCTGATATTAATGAAGCTCCTTCGGCGGTGGAAACGTGTACGATATAGATTCTGCTTTCGGTTACCTCGGTAAGGTAAAGCGCCCTCTTTATAGCTTCTATTTCCACGAAATGAGGCCTGGAAACGGGAAGCCAGGGAATATCAACTTTATTTTCCTTCTGTAATTTTTCGGTAAAATTATCAATAAGAAATGGATTTTCAGCGTGAACCATAATAAGAGCACCATATTGCCTGGCAGCCTGAAGCATATCATAGGTGTTTGAATCATTGCTCATCCAGCCTTCTTTAGCGTAAATCATATATAATTTGAAACTGGGAATTCCCATTTCGATGAACTGGGGAATCATTGCCAGGTTCTCAGGAGTGAATTCCGCCATCCCCATATGAAAGCTATAGTCTATAAAACATTGGTCCTTAGCTTCTTCTATCCGGTCTTTCATAGCCTGAAGTGGAGATTCGCCGGGTTTATGGTGTGCAAAATCAATGAAAGTGGTTAATCCGCCACAGGCCCCCGCCCGGGACCCCGATTCGAAACCGTCTGCGGAGACCGTTCCTTTCACCGGCAGTTGAAAATGGGTATGAACATCAATTCCTCCTGGAATCACATACTTATTTTGTGCGTCAATTACCCTTGCTGACTTGTCACTCAGGCCTTTACCCAGAGAAACAATTTTATCGTTTTCAATTAAAATATCTCCTTTAAAGATATCTGAAGAAGTTACTATGGTGCCATTTTTTATCAGGGTTTTCATAAAATCACTCCCGGTTTTTATATTTCCGACTTCTTTTTTAATAATGGGAAAAGTATTACATCTCTGATGGAGGTTTTACCCAGAATCAGCATTGCCAGGCGATCGATTCCAATACCCAGGCCGCCGGTGGGAGGCATTCCATATTCCAGCGCCTCAATATAATCTTCGTCCATGGGGTGGGCTTCGTCATCCTTGAATTTTTCCTTATTCTCAATTTGCATTTCAAACCGTTTTCGCTGATCAACAGGATCATTCAACTCGGAAAACGCATTGGCAATTTCACTGGAATTAACGAAAAGCTCGAAACGATAGGTGAGGGAAGGATCGTCATTCTTTCGTTTTGCCAGGGGTGACATTTCAATTGGATAATCCAGAATAAACATAGGTTGGATCAGATAGGGCTCTACCGCTGCGCCGAAAATCTTATCCATTAAATAAGCCAGGTCTTCTTCCCGCTCCAGTTCAAGATTGTATTTTTTTGCTATTTCCTTAGCTTTGCTGATATTTCTCAGTTCGTCAAAATTGATGTCGGCATATTTTTTAAAGGCGTCTTTCATTGTAATACGTTCATAGGGTGGCTCCAGGTTTATTGTATTGCCATCGAGTTCTACCTTATAAGATCCGTTTACTTCCTTACAGCAGTTGGATATAATATCTTCGGTAATCTGCATCATGTCGGTGTAATCGGCGTAAGCCTGATATAGCTCCAGCATGGTAAACTCGGGATTGTGGCGGGTATCAATTCCCTCGTTACGAAAGATTCTGCCTATTTCAAATACTTTTTCCAATCCCCCCACTATACATCTTTTAAGGTATAGTTCGGTTGCTATTCTGAAATACAATTCCATTTCCAGCGCGTTATGAAAAGTGGTAAAAGGCCGGGCTGATGCGCCCCCAGCCAGGCTGCTCATTGAGGGTGTTTCAACCTCTATAAAGCCCTTGTCTTCCAGTTGCCGGCGAATAACAGAAATGATTCTGCTTCTTTTGATAAAATCATCTCTTACCTGGGGGTTGGAAAGAAGGTCCACATAGCGTTGCCGGTATCTTAACTCCACATCTTTAATTCCGTGGTATTTTTCCGGGGGCTGCCGTAAAGCCTTTGCCAGAATGGTAAATTCTTCCACAAAAACCGTTAATTCTCCACGCCGGGTTTTAAAAATTTTCCCCTTTGCGCCCAGAATATCACCGATGTCAATTTTCTTTAATAACTGGTAATTTTCTTCTCCCACCACGTTCTTTTTAAGATATATCTGGATATTACCGGTAACATCCACAATATTTCCAAAAGTTACCTTGCCATGCTCACGGAGGGCCATCAGCCGGCCGGCAATTTGTACGGTTTCGCCTTCTTCAGATTCCTCCAGTTCTTTGTGGGCTTCAATAACCTGATCGATTGAATGGCTTCGTTCGTATTTCATCCCGTAGGGGTGAATTCCCAGTTCTTCCAGTTCTTCCCTGTGATTGATTCTCTGCTCCATGTATTCGTTTATATTATGTTCGTCGGCTTTGACTTCGTTTGACATTATTATTCACCTCTGTATTTATTTAAACATCTGGTTTATTCCGAATTCTTAATGTTTTTTATAATTGTTAAAATTCCTCCTATATTATTTTTAACCCGGAAGGATATCAGATATTTGGAAAAGAAGTAAAATAATATTATTATTTGGAGCATCTGTATTTTCTGGGAATAAAGAGGTTTTTGAGTTATGAGCAAGTATTTAAAAGTGTTTATGGCGGGAGTTTTTGTTATTGTTTTTATCCTTTTATTGGTTTCTCACATTACAGCCCAGGATAATAAATGGGTTACATACCATGGCGATTTTGCGAGCTTCCTGGTAAAAGATGATTTTGAACTTGACTACGAAAACAAGGGCGGGTCAATCAAGTATATTATTAAATTTGCAGAAAATCCAGAATACATGCTGATTATAGAAAACGGCATAAGCCAGATGAATTATAAGATTGCCAGTAAGAAGGGTTACAAGCTGGATACCCAGAACGCATTGTTTCAACAGGGGAAAGGGTTGGAAAAATCAGGCACCACCCCCCAGGGAAACAGATTCAGAGAAATATTTCTTTATTATACTACTGCCGGAGAAAAAGTACCCCAGAGATCTCTGGTATATGTGGCATACGATAATGTCCCCTCGGAACTGGCTGACCATTTTGATACCATCATTGATTCCATAAAGTTAAAAAATGTATATGAAGAACCCCTTCCTTTCCCCCAGAACTGAATAAAAAGACACCCGTCCGGGTGTCTTTTCAAAATCTTAATTTCTTTAGCTTGTCAGAAGGTTTTTGGTTTCTTCTTCAAGTTCACTTTTACCTATATAAGTTTTGAAACGATCTTTCAATGGCACGCCGTTGCGGTTTTCGTTCAGTTTCAAGCCGGCACGCATTAACAGTGCCATTTTCTGTTGCTGCACAAACTGCATTCCGCAAACGTTATTCTGCTCCTGATATTCCGCCATCTTCTGGTCTAACACCTGGTTTGTTTTCAGGTTATTAAGCATATATTGAAAATCCTTATGGGAAAGTTCTGTGGGGTTCAATTTGCCAGCTTCTTCCTGGGCTTTTGAATCGGCAATAAGCCTGGTTAACCCTTCTTCCATAAGTTTCTGGTTTTTGGGGTCTGATAATTTGACCAGGGTTTGTTGTAACTGGTAATTTGGGCCAGCAGCCTGGGGGGGTGACATATAGGGAAGCTGCTGGCTTTCCTGATTTTGCTGTGCATGCATATTGGGGAACGTGGTCATACAGGGGTTATATAATGATGGCATCATGCCGGGCATCATTCCGCCAAAAGGATTCATATAGGGATTCATCATCCCCGGCATCATGGTGGAAAACGGATTGGAAAAGGGGTTGCTGAAACCGTAATTTGAATTCATCATAAGCATGGGATTGCCGTACATACTGGAAACAGAAGAATAATCAGAGGTGTAATTATTACGGTTTGCCGGATAAAAACGGGTCTGGGGAATGTTTTCATTTTTTTTGGCTTTAGTTGATCTGATGTTAGGTTTCAATACACTCTGAATTGCCCTGGAAATCTTCAGATTTGCGCTTCGTACCTTATCAAGGTAATTGGGGGCAACTTTACCGGTTTTTATGGATTTATTACCCAGGTTAACGCCAACCTGGGTAGTAGTTTTTACATTAGACACATTTTTATTTATAAGCATAAAGCACCTCCTGTTAAGGCTTATAATTTTTTTCAAGACAAATACAAGGAAAGTCAAGGGCGAAATAAAAATTATTTTTGAGGGAATTTATCTATGTATATCTTTGTTATATTTCATGGGTAGTTAAAGGCAACGGGTAATTTTAAATTATCGAGAATTTTATATTAAACTGATTCCCAAAAACTTCAACGATTGTTGAAAGAAATAAACGAAACCTGCACAAAAATCGTCATCGCGAGTATCCGCAAGGATGCGTGGTGATCTCTGTAACGTCAGGTTTAGAACTACCCGATCCAAGTTGAGATTGCCACGCTTCTTCGAGGCTTGCAATGACGACATAACGGTATATGAAAATGTGACGGACTTTTAGAAATTTGTAATGTAATTATTTGTCAGGAGGCTAAAAATGAGATTAGAATTAAAAGTTCCCAGAATGATGTGTGAAGGTTGTGTGGGAACTATAAAAAATACGCTTAAAAATATTGACGGGCTGGAAAGTTATGATGTGATACTGGACAACAAAACCGTGGTAATTGAACCGGGCCAGCTTAAAGATAGTTATATCCGCCAGGTGCTGGCAGAAGCTGGTTATCCTGTAAGCGACTAGAATATAAATGGGCTGCCTGAAAAGACAGCCCGGTTTATTTATATTATATTAATTATGTTTATAATTTTGTATTTAACAGACCCCAGGGGAACTTCCACCTCTATTTCATCGTTAACTTCACAATCCATTAATGCTGAGCCCAGAGGTGATTCGTCGGAAATTCGAGGCACTTCCCGGGTAGGATCAATTTCCTGAGAACCTACGATTTCAAAAGTCAGTTCTTTATCTTCAGCCATATCCAATACAGTTACAGCTGTCGCCAAATCCACCTTGTCCGCTTTATAATCCAGGGGTTTTTTTATAATATCAGCATTTCTTAAAACATCTTCAAACCTGGCAATTTCGAATTCCAATTTTGCCTGATCTTCCCTGGCATTCTTATACTCGGTGTTTTCTTCCAGCGGCCCCGACTCTTTTGCCTGGCGAATCCGCTCGATTATATCGGGCCGGGCTGTAGCTTTTAGAAACTTCAGCTTCTTTTCAATTTTCTTATAACCTTCCTTGGTTAATTTATATGATTTCTTTTGTTGAGTTTTAGCTGTTTTAGTCGTTTTGGTTGTTTTCTTTGTTTTTGTTTTGGCCATTAATTATAACACTCCTTGAAGGAAATTTAAGCCATGACCGGCTCTTTTGACCTGTCGGGATTTAAATCCACAATGCGGGGTTCCAGCCCCAGTTTATCAATCAATTCCTGATAATCCTCCCTGGTAATATCTTCCCAGGGTTTGTTCAGTATAGATATTAACGCAGCTTCTAGTACATTAGTTCCAAAAGACCGTCCTTTTAACTCGGGGGTTGTGGTTACGAGGTACCGTACCCCTTTTTCCTTTAAGATTTCAATATCGTCATTTGTAACCGTATTTGTAATTATATCACGGCCGTCAAGGCGAGGGGTCAAATGTCTTCGAATATAATGAAAATCACCGGCAATAATATCCGCCCATTCATAAAGCCGGGTGTGTTTTTCATCCAACTCGGCGTAAGTTTCCTGTTTGTTGCCGGTAGGATAAACAAAACCTATGGGTAGCCGGCTGATTTCTGGAAAAAGTTTATCAGCCTGTTCTTCCAGTTCGTCCAGGGTTTTCAGTGGCTTGTCCACATCCAGGGCAAAAACCAGGTCGCCAAAAATCATATTGCAGCCAGCTTCAACCAGGCTTTCTGCCATGCCGAATCTATCCATACCACAAACCAGAAGGCAGTTTCTGTGTTTTAATGTAAACCGGGGATCATCCGCCAGTTTTTGAATTACACTCCGTTCCAGTGAATTTTTTAAACCGCTCCCATCCACTACCGGGGTTTCTTTTACAGTCTTGAATAATTTCATACCGTAATTAAAGGTGTATCGTTTGCTTTTGGAATAAACATAAACATCCAGCCCACCCAGGCCGATTGCATCCACATTGCCATCCAGCTCTTTCAGAATTTTGCGGGCCTTGTTAAAATCACCGTCGGTTCCATGCCGGCTAATATTAAATTTTTCTCCCAATAATTCTACTTCAACTTCGTGGTCCCGTTTGGATGACCCCAAACTGACACTTACTATTTTCTTCACTTTGAATATCAACTCCAGATATTATTGCCTTATTTTAAGTTTTTTCTGTGTTTTCTTTGACTTTCTGGCATTTTTCTTGATCTGTTTCAGGCTGTCATCGGTTAGAAACTGCCCGAAACTTCTGAACCCTGCCAGTTTGAAACCATGTTTTTTCGCCAGGCGGTTTATCTCTTCAACTTTTTCAAGTTTAATTCCCCGGCCCAGGCTGAAGTTTTCAAACCTGCCTTCCAATGCCAGAATCATGGATTCTGCCATACAGGCCAGCGATACACCCGGGGGGTAACCAAAATCATAATTAAAATCTACATTTTCGCCGGGCACTTGAACAACTCCGCCTTCAATAACCAGAACATCAGGGCGGAGTTTTTGAACCTCCTGGGCCACATCGTGGGGCAGCGAAACATCGCTGACCACAGCGCCGGGTTTAAGATCTTCGGCCATAATTATGTTACCTGCGCTGGATGTGGCGGCGATCACGATATCGGCATCTCTGATACCTGCCTGTAAATCGGTGGTGTAATCGACTTCCCTGTCATAATTTTCCTTAATTACCTCTGCCAGGTTTTCCAATCTTTTTTTGGCCCTGGCAATCAGGGTCATAGATTTGCATTTATCTGCAAAAAACTGGGCGCAGGCTTTTCCTATGGAGCCTGAGGCGCCCACTACGGAAACCTGGGCATCCTTGATATTAATATCCATTACCTTGGCTCCTTCAATGGCGCCTTCCAAAGCTGTGGCAATTGTGTAAGCGTTTCCGCTGGTAACGGCTATTTTCGCCTGTTTGGCAACGCTAATACCTGCATCTCCAACCACAGAAGTGTATCCACCCAGGCCTACTATTTGCGCTCCCAGATCCTCGGCAATTTTTACCCCTTTAATTATCTTGTCAAGGACGTATTGGCGATCCATATTCAAAAACTGGTTGGGCATAAGAGGGACCGCAATGAACCAGCCTTCTATTTCGGTGCCGGTAATTGATTTTACCCCGACTATGTCTGACCTTTTGTGTGAGGGCATCCATTCCAGAACTTTTTCAACCAGGCTTTGCCTCTTGTTGGCCGATTTTGGTTCCAGCCTTATTACGTCTTTCATATCCAGGGGATGTATTAAAAATGCAAATTTATTCAACCTTTTCTCCACCTTTATTTTGCTTCCAATTTTTCTTTCATTCCAATGAGCATCATTTCAGAGTTTTCCTTGACTTTTTCTTTCAAGGTGGGCCCGATCAATTCGGTCAGCGAAGGCATCCCAAAATCATAATCTACTCCCAGAATGACTTCACAACCTCCGTCTTTTTGTTTGAACTCCCATTCACCTTCAAATTTATCCAGATCTCCCTCTATAAGACGATAGGTAATTTTTAAACTTTTATCATCAAAAATATCTTCCTCAGTCCAGATCAGCGGGGTTCCGTCAACGTTAGATACCCATTCGGTAATGGTACTATTGGCGTTTCTTTCCAGAACGTTAACTTCCTCCACATCTTTCATAAACTCAGGAAATTCTTCCATATTACATGCCATCTCATATACTCTTACAGGCTCGGTTTTAATAAAAATCTTGGTTTCTACGTAGGGCATTTTTTCCTCCAATTAAGAAAATCGTTTTCTCGTCTCTTCCAATGCTTCTTCGAAAACATCTATACACAAATCAATCTGCTCCTCGGTAACAATAAGAGGAGGTTCAAATCTCATAACCTTGGGTTTGTTAAGAGTGTAAACTCCGATAACTTTTCTTTTTGACATTTCCATAATTACGGAACCGCCGAATTTTTCCCCGGTAAATTCCACTCCGATCATTAAACCCATACCTCGAACCTCGCCGATAATATCTGAATACTTATCTGCGAGAGTTTCTAATTTATCTTTAAAATACTTCCCAATTCTAGCTGAATTCTCTACCAGGTTTTCTTCTTCTATTACTCTTATAGTTTCAAGGGCAGCCCTGCAGGCAGCTTCCCCTCCGCCAAATGTGGTGGTATGAATAACCGGGTTTTCATTGAATGCCTTCCATACCTCAGGGGTTCCCATAAAAGCTCCTATTGGCATAACTCCCCCACCCAGTGCCTTGGCAAGGCACATCATGTCAGGTTTTACATCCCAGTGGTCCACTGCAAACATTTTGCCGGTACGGCCCAGGCCGGTCTGAACCTCGTCGGCTATAAACAAGGCGCCGGATTTATCGCAAACCCTTCTTATTGCCGGCAGAAAATCATTATGGGGAGTCATAATTCCGCCTTCGCCCTGAACCGGTTCCATTATTACTGCAGCAACATGTTCATCAACTATCTTTTCCAATATTTCTACATCGCCGAAGGGTACATGAACCACATCGGGCACCAATGGCGCAAAGCCTTTCTTGAAAAGATCTCTGCCGCTTACTGTCAGGGCGCCCATGGTTTTGCCATGAAATGAATTCTCAGCTGCTACAATACGGGACCTTCCTGTAGCCAGCCGGGCAATTTTTATGGCTCCTTCCACAGCTTCCGCCCCGCTGTTGCAGAAGAAAGTATATTGCAGGTTTCCGGGGGCAATCTGCGCCAGTTTTTCTGCCAGATCTGCCAGGACCTTGTTATAGAATACCTTGGCGGAAAGGGGCATTTTGTCCAGCTGATCTTTAACAGCAGCAATAACCCTGGGGTGGGAATGCCCTATGGAGAACACGCCATAACCACCGGCAAAATCCATATATTTTTCACCAAGGTGATTATAAACATAAATTCCGCTCGAATGGTCCTCCACGGTGCCATAACCGCTTAGTTTCACCAGTTTACTCAAGCTGGGGTTATGATAATTCCGGTATTTATTTTCAATTTCACGCTGGTATTTCCGTTGTTCCTTTTTATCTGCCAAGTTCTGCATTTTTCTCACTCAATTGTTTTGATTATTCATCTGGGTCTGCTTTGCTTAAAAAGCTCAAAACCCTTTCGACACTTCACTTTTTTTCCCTTTTTTATCAGATGTTTAACAATTATTCATCAAAAATATTAGTTAGGAGGACAAAAAACCTTAAACAGGGAATATTATCCCGTCATTACCGAAATCCTTTATTCGAAATTTGGAGGTTATTAATGTATTATCTCAGGGGACTTTTAGGAATTTTCCTGCTTCTGGCCATTGCTTTCGCCCTGTCTTTCAAGAAGAAGAAAATATCGTGGCCATTGGTTGGAAAAGGTATCCTTCTACAGGTTGTTTTTGCACTGCTGGTTTTAAAAACCCAGGCGGGAAAAATATTTTTTTCCAAAGTAAATGATGTGATTCTTGGGGTGTTAAACTTCTCCGACACAGGCGCGAGTTTTATTTTTGGAAACCTGGTTAATGATACCAGTATTGGCGCAATTTTTGCCTTTAAGGTTCTGCCTACCATTATA